>NZ_JBJTND010000038.1:0-26132 GCF_046073885.1 Flavobacterium sp. | reverse complement strand
ATCTGCATGGAATACTTTAATCAAAGGTGTTTCGGCAACATCCGTAGGTAAGGTTGCTAAAGCCGTTGCCGGTTTGATGTAGTTTATTGCTGAAGGATCGGTATAAAAAATATTGAATTTAAAATCTTCTTTTTGCAATTGAAATCCACTCGGAATTTGATAAATATTTTTCATCATCAATCCCCAAATTGGTTTTTGAACATTGGTCAAACTACTTTTAAGCAATTTCAAAACCAACGATTGTGAAGATGGAACGCCCGAAGCACTAACTTGAGTTGCTTCTACACCATCGGTACCAAATTCTCCTACTTGATATACTTCATCACCAATGGTATATTGGTAGGCTACAGCAAGCACCTCATCATTAGCTAATCTTTGCTGTAATGAAATATATCCTAATTGAGGATGGTACGTAAATTCATTTGGCAATAATTTTCTAGCGTTTTCTAATTTAGAATAATCGGTACCTTCATTTACTTGAACCGAATTGTTAAATCCTTGATTGGTTGTAACAATTTCTCTAATATTCGGATTTAATAAACCAGGATAGTTAGGGTTTGGTGGACTTGAAGGAATTATTAAATTAGGATCGTAACGGTTGTTACCATTATTAGGTGGAGTGTCTATTGGTTTTAAAAAGAAATCATTAGACTGAAATGGATGAATGTCCGCGGCATCAATTGCTACAACTTGATTATCAGTAAGAGCAGATGAAGAATAAGTATCTGTTAATCGTGCCTCACCTAAATCTTGAAGCGCAACAATGTTTCTTAAGTTATTATTGGTAGTACTTACTCGATTTTGCTTATTTGTAATCCAAACTTCAATACGAGTAATTTGAACACGGCTATCAATTAACGGATAATTTAAGAGTGCTTTATCGTATCGATTTTTAAAATATTGAGATAAGAAATAGTGACGGTCTGCATCATATTCTTGAGCAAATAATTCAAAATTTTGAACTGTTCCTCCACCTTGAGCAGTAACTGATTTTGTTTGTGATTTTTGTTCTGCAAATACCGCGTTTACAGAAGTTCCGCCAAATTGCAACTGTGCTTTAACACCAAATAAACTTTGTGCACCGCGAATAAGTGAACTGTTTAATGGCATACTCACATTACCAACTTCAATTTTTTTAATGATTGAATCTTCCCCACCCGAAGCTGAAGGATCAAAAGAAAGTTTGATTAAGTTTTGAAATGCAAAAGTAGATTGGGTGTCATAATTAGCATTTACACTCAATCTTGTTCCTACTTTTCCCATCAAACTCATACTAATTCTTTGATTGAAATCGAATGTAGTTGTAGATCTATTTCTAGGAGAAAAAGAAGGATTATCTTGTTTAGTATGTCTAAATCCTAAATCAATTTCTACCGATCCTGTAGGCTTAACATCAATGGTATTGCTTCCAAAAATAGCTTCAAAAAAACTAGAATTCACATAATATTTAGGTAGCAAATTCTTTTTTTCAGCAATACTATTTGCTTTTTGCCCAGAAATCGCATCTGCTTTTTGCTTAAAATAATCATGCATTGATTCTTTAAGAATCAATTTTTCATATTCTTTAGGAGTTAATATGATTGGATAATTAATATCAATCCCCGCAAATGATTTATTCAAAATATATCGATCTGTTGCAGGATCATAGGTATAAGCTTCCACAATGCTTTTGGGATTTCCCAATACCATTTGGCCTTTATTATATGTTGTATCGTTTGGCCTTACTTGAGAAACTATCGATTGACTTACAAATAGCAGCGCAATAAACACTACAAATTTAAAAGCTTGATAAGTATATTTAGGTTGATTTGTTTTCAAAAATTATAAATTTTTTAATGCTTGCTTAATAATCAATTCTACAGTTGCGTCTGGATTTTGACTAATCACTTTATCTACTACTTTTTCAGAAGTTTTTCTAACAAAACCTAAAACCTCCAAGGCAGATAACGCTTCATCTCTATTTGTATTGTTTTGAAACATAGAAACTTCATCTAAATCGTAAATTTTTAACACTTTATCCTTCAAATCCAAGATGGCTCTTTGCGCTGTTTTACCTCCAATACCTTTAATTGATTGAATGGTTGTAACATCTCCACTTGCAAGCGCTTGAATTATTTGTTTTGGCTCTAATGAAGACAGCATCGTTCTTGCTATACCTGCACCAATTCCGGAAACGGTTAAAAGCATTTTAAAGATTTCTTTTTCCGACTTTTCTACAAAACCATACAAAGAATGAGAATCTTCTTTGATGATTAAATGAGTATACAATTTTATAAAATCAGTTTTAGGAAGTAATGTAAACGTATGCAAAGAAATATTAATATGGTACCCTACTCCGTTGCAATCAATTACAACCTCTGTTGGCGTTTTTTCAACTAATTTTCCCTGAATTTGTGCTATCATTTTTATTAAAATCTAATTTCAAATATAACAAAAAACAAATAAGTCATTTATGGATTCAAACTTACCTATTTTTTCTTTTTCTGTTTTTCTTGTGCATCCACAACTGCTACCGCCGACATGTTTACCATTTCCTCTACACTAGCACCCAATTGAAAGATGTGCACCGGTTTGTCCATACCCAACATAATTGGACCTACAGAATCTACTTTGTATAATTCTTTTAATAATTTGTAGGTAATGTTAGCCGATTCTAAGTTTGGAAAAATTAAAGTATTTACTTTTTTTCCTGCCAATTTTGAAAAAGGAAACTTTCCTTTTAGCATGTCTGGATTTAAAGCAAAATCAGCTTGTATTTCTCCATCAACAATTAAATTCGGATGATTTTGATGTAAGTAGGCTACTGCTTCTCTTACTTTACTTGCACTAGCAACTGTTGAAGACCCAAAATTTGAAAAGGAAACCATTGCAATTACGGGTTCCATACCAAACATTCGAACTGTTTTTTCAGTCATTAACGCAATTTTTGCTAAGTCATCTGCCGTTGGATTTGGATTGATTGCAGTATCCGATAAAAACATTGGACCTCTATTGGTCATCATCATATTGGTAGTTGCTATCAAGGAAATTCCAGGCGCTTTTCCAATTAATTGCATTAAAGGTTTTACCACTGAAGGGTAACTTCTAGAATATCCAGAAACCATAGCGTCTGCATCGCCTTGATTAACCATCATGGCAGCAAAATAATTTCGCTCTCGCATCCATTTTTGAGCATCTAATAAAGAAACGCCTCTACGGTTTCTTTCTTTCCAAAAAATATCAGCATAACGCAATCTTCGTTTATCCTCTTCACTAGTTTTTGGATCATAAATTGGAACATCGGCATCAAATCCTATTTCCTCTTTAAGCTCTAAAATATCTTCTTTTCTTCCTAATAAAATTGGGTGACCAATTCCTTCTTCATATACAATTTGAGCCGCCTTTAATACATCCAATTGATCTGCTTCCGCAAATACAATTCGCTTCGGATCGGTCTTTGCACGATTGGTTAACAATCGAACCATTTTATTATCAGAGCCCATTCGCTCCATTAACTCATCTTGGTATTTTTCCCAATCGGTAATCGGATTCAAAGCCACACCACTATCCATTGCAGCTTTTGCTACTGCAGGTGCCACCATGGTAATTAACCTTGGGTCAAATGGTTTTGGAATAATATAATCGGTACCAAAATTTAATTTGGTTTCACCATAGGCAATATTAACTTGCTCCGGAACGTGCTCTTTTGCTAAATCGGCCAAAGCTCTAACAGCCGCCATTTTCATGGCTTCGTTTATTTTGGTTGCTCTCACATCAAGTGCTCCACGGAAGATATAAGGGAATCCCAATACATTGTTTACTTGATTAGGATGATCAGACCTTCCGGTTGCCATAATGATATCTTTTCTCGTGGCAATTGCTAGATCATAATCAATTTCGGGAGTTGGATTGGCCATTGCAAAAACAATTGGATTTTTTGCCATTCCCAACAACATTTCTTGAGTTAGAATGTTACCAACAGATAACCCTAAGAATACATCAGCACCTACAAGTGCTTCTTGCAATGTTGTTCCTTTAGTTCCGTGACTGTATTTTTTTTGAAGATCCGATAAATCGGTTCGATCTTTAGACAAGACTCCGTTTACATCAAACATCAAGATATTTTCCTCTTTAACCCCAAGTAAAACATATAAATTAGCGCAAGCCAATGCGGCAGATCCAGCACCAGAAACCACCAATTTTACTTTACTAATATCTTTTTGTGCTAATTCTAATGCATTGATTAAAGCTGCAGAAGAAATAATTGCGGTACCATGCTGATCATCGTGCATCACCGGAATATTTAATTCCTCTACCAAGCGTCTTTCAATCTCAAATGACTCGGGCGCTTTGATATCTTCTAAATTTATTCCTCCAAATGTTGGAGCAATATTTTTAACTGTTGCAATAAATTCTTCGATGTTTTTGGTATCGACTTCAATGTCAAAAACATCAATATCAGCAAATATTTTAAAAAGCAATGCTTTACCTTCCATTACAGGTTTAGAAGCATCCGGACCAATATCTCCAAGACCTAAAACAGCGGTACCATTAGAGATAACAGCAACTAAATTTCCTTTGGAAGTATATTTATAAACGTTATTTACATCTTTTGCAATTTCCAAACAAGGTTCTGCTACACCTGGTGAATACGCCAAAGACAAATCACGTTGTGTTGCATATTTTTTGGTAGGAACGACTTGAATTTTACCTGGTGTAGGTTTGGCATGATATAAAAGTGCTTCTCTACGCTTACTAGATTTATTCATTGTATTCTTTTTACATTCTAACTTACAAAGGTAAAAGTATCCGTCAAAAAAGGAAACTTTTATGGAGTTTCTTTTGCGTTAAATTTTGATTATGCTTGAGGAAGCCAATCATAGCAGCACATACTTTATGTTAGTTGTTGTAATATCCTCCCCTAAACCGCATTTATTTTACTATATTTGCTAATAAAGTATCATTTTTGAAAAAAATTCTGCCCCTTTTTTCCTACTTATTTCACCCTATTTTTTGTTCAATCATAGGGACTCTTTTTTATGTTAATTATACCGATAATTATTATGCAAAAGAGTTCTATTTATTATTACTGCTTCAAGTAGTAATCCTAACTATCTTTTTACCACTCGCTTTTGTTTACTTTCTGCACATTTTTGGAAAAGCAGATTCGATAATGCTTTCGGATATTTCTCAAAGAAAAACACCCTTGCTCATGCAAATTGTTTTACTACTTGTATTGATTAGTAAGAGTATAACTTTGGAGCGGTATCCCGAATTATTCTTCTTTTTTCTTGGGGCAATCATCAGCTCTATATTAGCTTATGGTTTATTATATGCCAAAATAAAAGCAAGCATCCACCTTATTGCAATAAGCGCCTTGTGTTATTTTATTTTGGGATTAAATGTGCATTATGAATTACACAACAGTAATACGATTGCATTTCTTTTTTTCATAACCGGAATCGTTGCAAGCTCAAGATTAGCAATGAAAGCGCACAGCCTAAAAGAACTCGCTATTGGCTATGCCGTAGGGATGCTTCCGCAAATAATTTTGTGGGGATTTTGGCTATAGAATATAAAATTGCAGCCCAATATTAAAACTCGTTGTGTTTATTTTTTCGGAATTCATTTCTCCCGATTTAAAAACTGGATTTAAACCATAATAGGCATATAAATTCCAAGTATTCCAACCAACAGTAAGATAAGTTCCGTATACTATTTTATTGAAATCTGGATTGGATTGAATGAAATTATTTTCATCTCCATTTTCAAAACTATAGCGATCAGAAATTAAATAACTTACTTTGAAACCAGTGTAAATTCTCCAAAATTGATGGTCACTCGGAGTCGAGGTACGCCATCTTATTTCAATTGGCAAATCAAGATATTGCAAGATAAACTGGTTTTTATTGTAGTTGGCTGTAGCTAAAAAGGAATAATTATTTGAAGACGAATTCACTCCATTGGAAACCTTTAAATTATTATCATAAATATTTAAAGAATACCCTAATCCAGTAGCAATTGCAAAAGTTCTGCTTTTATTTATGGGCATGTCACGAAGCACTCCGAAACAAAACCCTGGTGAGAATTTAGTTTGACTTAATCCTTTAAAATTTTGCAACTGATTGTATGTAATATTTACATAAAATTGATCTTCTCGATACAAAGAATCTACCGGTTTTACTATATCGGTTTTTTCTTGGGCGAAAGCACCAAAAAAAAGAAAGAGAAATAATATGGGATAAAGAAAACGCATAGATAGAAACGTTAAGAAGAAATTAGCAGAGGAGATGGGATTCGAACCCACGATACAGTTACCCATATACAAACTTTCCAGGCTTGCTCCTTCAACCACTCGGACACCCCTCTAAAAATTATGTTACAAAGAACAGCAAAATTTTGCAATAATCAAAACTTAGTTTATGCCATTTCTCCTCGTAATGAGGTCTCAAATATTGCTTTGAAATTTATAGGTATAATGCTTTGGCCAAGCAAATACATCAACTTAGTAATTGCAGCTTCGGTAGTGATGTCTTTTCCAGAAATCACCCCTATTTGCTTCAATTGGGTACTGGTTTCATATTGCCCCATGCTTACACTTCCGCCTGAACATTGGGTAACATTAATAATGTGTAAGCCGCCAGAAATTGCTTTTTGCAACGAAGCAATAAACCAATCTTCGGAAGGTGCATTTCCAGAACCATAGGTTTCAAGAATTAAACCTTTAAGATTTGGTATCGCTAATATTGCATCCAGTACCGATTGGCTAATTCCGGGAAATATCTTTAAAATAACTACTTGATCTTCAAGCTGCTTGTGTACTATCAATTTTTTATTTGAAGTTGGAAAAAGGGTGCTAGAATTTACATTTAAATGTACTCCCGATTCGGCTAAAGCAGGATAATTTGGTGAAGAAAAGGCATTAAAATGTTCTGCATTTATCTTGGTCGTTCGGTTGCCTCGATATAATTTATATTCAAAATACAAACATACCTCTTGAATTGTAGGATGTCCCGCATTTTGTAAGGACGCTATTTGAATTGCAGTAATTAGATTTTCTTTTGCATCGGTTCTTAAATCTCCAATTGGCAATTGAGATCCTGTAAATATTATAGGCTTCGCCAAATTCTCAAGCATGAAGCTCACTGCTGATGCCGAGTAAGACATGGTATCCGATCCGTGTAAAACTACAAATCCATCAAATTGGTCGTAATTTTCTTCAATAATTGAAACAATCTGAACCCATTTATCTGGATTCATATTCGAGGAATCAATTGGCTTTTCAAATGAAATAGTCGCAATAGTACAATCCAATTGCTTGAGCTCGGGAATATTTTGAAGTAATTTATTGAAATCAAAAGCCTTTAAAGCTCCTGTTGAAAGGTCTTTTTCCATACCGATGGTTCCACCGGTATAAAGCAATAATATGTTGGGCTTAGATTGCATTATCGTATTTAATCTTGTTCACTACAGGATTGGCATACATGTTTAAGAAGCCCTCCATCATCATGCCGTTAGAAGCATCAATTTTCATTTCCAATCGTCTTTCAAACAATGATTTTTCGCTCTCGGTATAGTGGTCTTTGAAACGATCGGTTTTATATAATATATCGTAAGCTATATAATTAGTAGGCCATAATTTATACGATTGTAAAATAGAATCATCTATTGCATGAGCCACCGCTTGTACTTGCTTATTGGCGTTGTCGTTTTCTTTAGCAATAACATCCAACTCACTATTTAGAATTGAGCCCACATGAATGTGAATGCGTTTCTTCTGACCAATTATTCCGCTTAATAGTGTAATGAAATCTTCATTTTTTTCCTTTACGTATTTTTCTGCTTTGGCTTCTGCCATTAATTGTGGCATTTTCAAAGCATCGGTAGGATCATATTCATAAGAAATAGAAACTGGCACTATTTGAAGTTTCTTAAAGTAGTCCATCAAATTTTCCTCGTTAGATCCCATTCCAAGCATCTTTAATACTCCTTGATGTGTGGCATCGTTCCCGTCTTTAGTTCTTCCTTCACGTTGTGCAATCCAAACCGAACGGTTTTCTGTTAGAATTAATTTCCCAATATATTCCGACATTAACTTAGAACTTTGTAATAATTCTCTAGGTGGCAAACCACGTTGAACCAAAAAATTGCGATTCAGTTTAGAAAGATTTAATAGAAAATCTTTCTTAACCAAATTATCACCAATTGCCGATGCAGTCATCACTAGCTCGTGTTCTAATAAAGAAACGTTAAGTAACGAAGTGTCTAAAATGATGTCTCTATGATTGGAAATAAATAAATACGGCGTGTGTTTTTCTAGTTTTTCAAATCCAGATGTAGTTAAACCATCCGAGGTGCTTTCAAGTACTTTTCGAATAGAATGGCAAATAAAATTACATTGAAAATCACGAATGGAATGCGTTTTTAGTAATTGATTCTTCCATACCTCATCTTCTACATCGGGAAATGTAAAATTCATGATTGCCTTCATCATAGGATGGTTCACAAGGCCTTTGATAGCGTTGTTTACTTCGGCATCATAAAACGGGCGAATTGCATCAAATTTCTGCATCTCTCTAATTCTAGATTATTTTCTTAGGAACAAATGAACAAAAAAAAAAGGACTTTTTCTTACTTTCTATATTAAATCCCAAAAACGGCTTTGGAATTTTCGGTGGTGATTTGCGCTATTTCTTCTACAGTAACTTTATATATTTCTGCTAATTTTTGGGCAACCAAAAGAGTGTAACTGCTTTCATTTCTCTTTCCGCGATGCGGTGCAGGTGCCAAATAAGGTGCATCGGTTTCTAGTACAATATGCTGTAAATCGATCTCATGTAAAAACTGATCAATCTTTCCATTTTTAAAAGTAGCTACCCCTCCTATTCCGAGTTTCATACCCAATGAAATGGCGCGTTGCGCTTGTTCAAAATCGCCTGTAAAACAATGGAAAATTCCATATAAATCGGTTGCCTTTTCACTTTCTAACACTTCGAATGTTTCATCAAAAGCATCTCGACAATGAATATTAATTCCTAATTGGTATTTTTTTGCCAACTGAATTTGATGCTGAAAAGCATGCTGCTGTTCTTTCAAAAACGATTTATCCCAATACAAATCCATTCCTATTTCTCCAACAGCAAAGAATTTTCTTCTTTCCAATTCGGCTTCAACAAATGCCAATTCTTCAAGATAATTTTCTTTAACATAAGTAGGATGCAAACCCATCATTAAAAATACATTTTCAGGAAACTGACTTTCCAAATCATACATTCGTTGCGTATAACTCGAATCGATAGAAGGCACAAAAAGCCGAGTGACTCCGGCATCAATTGCACGTTGCATCATTTCGTTTCGGTCTTCATGAAATTGGGAAGAATATAAATGGGTATGGGTATCTGTTAAAATCATGTGGCAAAATTACAAACTTTATTTCCGAAAAGGGACAACAAATTATCTATTTCTTCGGAATGAAAAATAAGCAATTAAGGTACTGCAAATCATTAAAAATGCAGCCAAAACAAATGGAGCTCCGGCAAATTTAAATGGCGCTTCATCATGAGTAAAATAATAAAATATACTCGACATTAATGGAGGGCCAATTATAGTAGAAGCACTCATCAAACTAGACAAAGTTCCTTGAATTTCACCTTGCTCAGAAGGATCTACTTTATTTGAAATTACCGATTGTATGGCAGGTCCAGCAATTCCGCCAAGGCAATACGGAATTAAAAACATAAATACCATCCAACTCTGTGTCGCTATAGCAAATAAAGAAAGTCCGAGGGTATATAAAAGCAATCCTAAATAAATACTTTTCTCATTACCCAGTTTTGGATTAATCCACCGAATCAATACCCCTTGAACCAATCCAACCAATAATCCAATAACTCCGAGTGAGATTCCTACCATTTTTTCATCCCAATGAAACTGATACATCGTAAAATAACTCCAATTTCCTTGAATGGCATGAGAGGCCACATAAACCAAAAATAGAGAAATCAACAAGCCGTAAAGTGAAGGTCGCTTTCTTAAATTCATAAAAGCTCCAACCGGATTGGCTCGTTTTAGATTGAAGTTTCTTCTGTTTTCTTTAGCTAATGATTCGGGTAAAATAAAATAGCCATACAGGAAGTTCAACAAACATAAAATAGCCGCTGCATAAAACGGAACTCTTGATCCATATTGCCCTAACAATCCTCCTATAACCGGACCAATAATAAAACCCAAACCAAATGCCGCGCCAATCATTCCGAAGTTTTTGGCTCTGTTTTCGGGGGTACTTACATCGGCAATATAAGCAGACGCAGTAGTTATACTAGCGCCAGTTAGTCCCGCAATGATTCTTCCTATAAAAAGCCATGTTATGGTAGGTGCAAATGCCAAAAGCAAATAATCCATAGAGAAGGCAAAAAGAGAAATTAATATTATGGGTCTTCGCCCAAATTTATCGCTCAGGTTTCCAATTAAAGGAGCAAACATAAATTGAGTTATCGCATAAGCAAAAGTGAGCCAACCACCGTATTTGGCTGCTTCACTGATGTCTCCATGAATTAATTCTTTAATTAATTTTGGAATAACCGGAATGATTATTCCCCAACCCGTAATATCAATCAACATGGTAATAAAAATAAAACCAATTGCTGCTGTCTTTTTATTTGATGCCATAATTAAATTTGTTGGAAACACAAATAAACAAAAAAATCCCGTTCAGTTTATTGAACGGGATTAATAATACTATTTATTTAAAGATAAATTTACAATTCTAAAGCTTTTTTAGCATCGCCATTCATCAATAATTCCAATGGATTTTCTAAAGCTTCTTTCACTGCAACCAAGAATCCAACTGACTCACGGCCATCAATAATTCGGTGGTCATAAGAAAGTGCTACATACATCATTGGGTGAATTTCTACTTTACCATTTACTGCAATTGGACGCTCAATAATATTGTGCATTCCTAAAATTCCAGATTGTGGAGGGTTGATAATTGGAGTCGATAACATACTTCCAAAAACACCACCATTAGTAATAGTGAATGTTCCACCAGTCATATCATCAACAGTGATTTGACCATCACGAGATTTAATTGCCAATCTTTTAATTTCAGCTTCAACACCTCTAAAAGTCAATAATTCTGCATTACGAACAACTGGAACCATTAATCCTTTTGGTCCAGATACTGCAATTGAAATGTCACAGAAATCGTAAGATGTTTTATAATCTCCGTCAATCATTGAGTTCACATCTGGGAATAAAGCCAAAGCTCTTGTAACCGCTTTTGTAAAAAATGACATATAGCCTAATCCTAATCCGCCGTGTTTTGCTTTGAAGGCATCTTTATACTTGTTACGAATCATATTAATTGGTGTCATGTTTACTTCATTGAATGTAGTTAACATGGCGGTTTCGTTTTTAGCAGCAACCAATCGCTCAGCTACTTTACGACGCAACATAGAAAGTTTGGTTTTTTCAGATCCGCGGCTTCCACCTGTAGGAGTTCCCATAGAAGCAGTTGCGTTTACAGCATCTTCTTTGGTGATTCTACCCCCTTTTCCTGTTCCAACAATGTCAGAAGGTTGTATGTTTTTTTCGTCTAGTATTTTTCTAGCTGCCGGAGATGGCGCTTGAGTAGCATAGGTTTTTTCTGCTACTGGAGCTGCTTTTGGAGCTTCTGCTTTTGGAGCTTCAAAAGCTGCTGGTTTTGCTTCGGCAACTGGTGCAGCACCAGATGGTTTCGCTGCAGCGGTATCAATATGACAAACTACAGCACCTACAGCAACTGCATCCCCTTCTTCTGCTTTAAGCGTTATAATTCCGCTAGCTTCTGCTGGCAATTCAAGGGTTGCTTTATCTGAATCTACCTCAGCAATAGCTTGGTCTTTTTCTACATAATCGCCATCTTTTACTAACCAAGTAGCAATTTCAACTTCTTTAATTGATTCTCCCGGTGATGGGACTTTCATTTCTAAAATCATTGTATATTATTTTAAATGATGAATTATAAATTATTCTTGTTGTGTGTTTTTAATTCTAGCCCCGATTGCAGTGAAAATCCTTTTCTTTGAAAAGATTGAAACGGAAAGCGGGAAATAGCTCCTAATTTAATTATCTAAATAAATTCTTATCAAAAACCATTCTTATTGCATCGGCGTGGCGTCTTCTATCGCGAGTGCTACTTCCGGCTGCAGGTGCTGCGTAAGCTTTAAGCGATGCCAATCTCCATTTTACTAAATCGAAATTCATCAACATATAGCTGTAAGCCCCCATGTTTTTAGGCTCTTCTTGTGCCCAAACAAAATCATCGGCATTTGGATAACTAGCAATAATTGCCTTCAATTGCTCTACTGGCAATGGGAATAATTGCTCAATTCGAACCAAAGCTACATCATTTCTTTCTAAATTTCCTCTTTCTGCAAGAATATCGTAATAGAATTTTCCTGTACAGAAAACTACTGTTTTTACTTTTTTCTTGTCTACTTTAGTATCGTCAATTGTTTCTTGAAATTGTCCGTTGTATAATTCCTCTTGTGTGGATACACAAAGCGGGTGACGCAACAAACTTTTTGGTGAAAACACAACTAACGGTTTACGGAAATTGGTTTTCATTTGTCTACGCAACAAGTGGAAGAAATTGGCTGGTGTGGTACAGTCGGCTACGTACATGTTGTGGCGTGCACAAAGTTGTAAATAACGCTCCATTCTAGCCGAAGAGTGCTCTGCTCCTTGTCCTTCATATCCGTGTGGTAATAAAAGAACGATCCCGTTTTGGTTGTTCCATTTGTCTTCACCACAAGAAATGTATTGGTCTAACATGATTTGGCATCCGTTAGAGAAATCTCCAAATTGTGCTTCCCAAATGGTTAATGTTTTTGGCGATGCTAAGGCGTAACCATAATCAAATCCTAAAACTCCGTACTCTGATAATAGGGAATTGTAAATTTGGAATCTTCCTTTGCTGTTTTTTAAATTATTTAAAAGAATTACTTCTTCTTCGCTGTCTTCAACTTTTACAACCGCATGACGATGTGAGAATGTTCCTCTTTCTACGTCTTGTCCAGAAACTCGAACATCATATCCTTCATACAACAATGATCCGTAAGCTAATGTTTCGGCAGTACCCCAATCGATAGCATTGTTATCGTACATGGTTTTTCTGTCGGTTACGATTTTAGAAATTTTGTTGATGAATTTCTTATCAGAAGGCAAACTAGAAACTACTTCTAAGATTTCATCTAATTGCTTTTTAGTGAATTTGGTATCTACTTTTTGAAGCATTACATCATCTGAAACTTGTTCAAATCCCTTCCACTCATCTTGCATAAATGGTTTGATGATCGTTAAGCTTTTCTTACGAGATTCTTGTAGATTTTCATCCAAACGGTCTTTGTATTCATTCTCTATTTTAGTTAAATAGGCCGCATCTACAATTCCGTCTGTAATTAATTTTTCGGCATAAATATCTCTTGGATTTTTATGACGGGCAATGATTTTGTATAAAACAGGCTGAGTGAAACGAGGTTCATCCCCTTCGTTATGTCCGTATTTTCTGTAACCTAATAAATCAATAAACACATCACGGCCAAATTCCATACGGAAATCCAATGCAAATAACATCGCATGAACCACTGCTTCAGCATCGTCTGCATTCACGTGAAGTACCGGCGATAAAGTTACTTTTGCAATATCCGTACAATAAGTAGACGAACGAGCATCTTGGTAATTGGTTGTAAATCCAACTTGGTTGTTGATTACAATATGAATGGTTCCACCGGTTTTGTAACCGTCTAATTGTGCCATTTGCACAATTTCATAAACTATACCTTGACCTGCTACAGCGGCATCTCCATGCACTGCGATAGGCAATACTTTAGAAAAATCATTCGGAAAATGGTGGTCTTGTTTTGCTCTTGTAATACCTTCAATTACGGCACCAACAGTTTCTAAATGCGAAGGATTTGGTGCTAAATTGAGGTTGATCTTTTTACCTGAATCGGTAGTCCTTTCAGATGTTAAACCTAAGTGATACTTTACGTCTCCGTCAAAATATTCTTTATCGTAATCTTTTCCGTCAAATTCTGAGAAAATATCTTGGGTGTTTTTACCAAAGATATTAGCCAATACATTTAATCTCCCGCGGTGTGCCATTCCCATCACAAAATGCTCCACTCCTTTTTCGGCAGCAGCTTCAATTAATGCATCTAAAGCCGGAATGATACTTTCACCACCTTCTAATGAGAATCGTTTTTGACCTACATATTTAGTATGCAAAAAGTTTTCAAAAGAAACCGCTTCGTTTAATTTATCAAGAATGTGTTTTTTCTGATTTGCATCAAAATTTGGAAGATTATCATTTATGTTTAATCTATTTTGAACCCACTGAATCACTTCAGGCTTTCTCATGTACATGTATTCGATACCAATATGTTGGCAATACACGTTTTTAAGATGGGTTAATATATCTTTTAAAGTTGAAGGTTGTTTTCCTAATAATTTTGCTGCATCAAAAACCGTATCTAAATCGGCATCAGACAGATTAAAATTAACCAAATCTAAGGTTGGCTCATAGGTTCTTCTGTCTCTTACCGGATTGGTTTGCGTAAATAAGTGCCCTCGAGTGCGGTATCCTTCAATAAGTTTTAAAACATTAAATTCTTTTTGAAGTTTTTCAGAAACTACTCCGTTTTCGGCATAATTGGCAATTTGAATACCAGCATTTTCTTCATTGTAGGTTTCCATTCCAAAATCAAAACCTTGAAAAAATGCTCTCCAACTTGGCTCTACGCTATCTGGATTGTCAATATATTGCTCGTATAATTGTGCGAAAAACTCGGTATGTGCTGCGTTTAAGAAAGAAAACCTATCCATAATCTTTATATAAGTAATCGTATTTATTGAAAAAATTTATGCAAAAGTAAAATATTTATAACAATCTTTCTATGTTTTTGATACATTTATATCGCTAAATAAATATATACTAATTATGAGGAGTATTTCTGTGAAAATAGTGATAAAAACGTTTTTATTAGTTCTTGTATTTGGGATTTTTTCAAAAATATATGGTCAGACCGATTTGGCAGTAAAACAAAAAAGTAATTTTTGGAAACAAGTGCAATTTGGTGGCGGATTTGGACTTAATATAGGAACGGGTTTTACAGATGTTACCCTTGCACCAAATGCTATTTACAATCTGAATCAATATTTAGCGCTTGGAGCCGGATTACAAGGAAGTATTGTTTCTCAAAAAGACTATTATAGTTCGGCAATTTATGGAGTAAACACCATTGTATTAATCAATCCTGTAGAAGAAGTACAACTTTCTATTGAGCTGGAACAAGTTCGAGTTAATAATACCTTTAGAAATCCAACAACCGGAATTGTAAAAGATAATTTTTGGAATACCGGACTTTTCGTAGGCGGTGGTTACCGAATGGAAAATGTCACTATGGGCATGCGCTATAATTTATTATTTAATAAAGATAAAAACGTTTATGCCGATGCAATGATGCCTTTTATTAGAGTCTATTTTTAATAAATTGTAAAAAAGATAAGTTTAAATTATTACTTGGAAATTATTTTGTATTATTGCCGTGAATTATATAAAAAAGTTTAATTTAATTATAAAAAAATGAAGAAAATTATTTTATTGTCTTGCTTTTTATTACTTGCAATTACGGGTAAAGCACAAGACATTTTAACGATGCACAATGGCTCTTCTATTGAAGGTAAAGTATTAAGTATTGATGGAGCTGCAATTACATTTGTATATAAAGGAGAAGATTTATCTCAAAAAATATCAAAGATTGCAATTAACACAATAAAATTTGCTTCTGGAAGAAAACAAGTTATTACTGAAAGAATCAATATTGAAGGTAAAGATGGTTTTAAAAATGTAATTTTAACTAAAAATCCTGAGGATGTTGAAGGTTTAACAAGAATTGGTGAAGTTAAAGGAAAAACTGCATTTATTAGCTACAGAACTGGTGCTAATGCTGATAAAAAATCGGAAGAAAGATTAAAAGAAGATTGCTTCAATATTGGAGGAGTTGTAGTTTTAGTTACTGAAGATAAAGATTATGATGTAGGTAACCGTCTTAATAAAGGTTTAGGAAGTTCTCAAGCTAGAATGGTTGGAGTAGCTTACAAATACTAATCTAACATTGAAATAAAAAAAGGTTGTCAAAATTGACAACCTTTTTTTATTAATATTTATTTCTAAACCAAACTTTCATCCATTCCCGTTTTAATACTAAGAAGGCAACCTGTTGGGAAAGTTCCATTATATCTGATCCATCTAGTTTTTTTACTTCGTTTTCGGGCACGTCTACTATATAAAGCAAACTCAAATATTCTGTAAATTTATACTGAATTAAACGATAAATTTTTTCATGTAGTACTGACTTTAAATCTTCAGGAAGGATCGTAATTGGTAAATCAATTGGTTCGTTGGCAAAATTAAAGTCCTTATTTAACTGTTCAATTAATTTAGAATAAAGGGCTTCTTTTTCGGCTTCCGAAAGTAAATTATCGGTAGAAATTGGCGCAATAAAACTAGACATTTCTGCTCATTAGATTTTCTCCAAACGTGCGCAACATCGATTTCTTTTCTTCAGAAATTACCATTTTATCTAAAGTGTCAAATGCATTTAAAGTATATTCTTGAATAGCTTGCTTAGTAGCTTCGGTTGCTCCAGTAACATTAAATAGCTCTTTCACAGTAGCAATTTTACTTTCATTATCAGAAAGATGAATTGAGAACAATTGCATTAATTGATTTTTTTGATTGGCATCAGAAAAAGCGATGGCTTTCAAATACAAATAGGTCTTTTTGTTTTCAATAATATCACCTCCAACTTGTTTCCCAAAAGTTTTTGGATCTCCAAAGGCATCCAAATAATCGTCTTGTAATTGGAATGCAATTCCTAAATTCAATCCGAAATCGTAAATCAAATTGGCATTTTCATCAGAAGTTTCAGCAACGATGGCACCCATTTTCATGGCTGCAGCCACTAATACTGCCGTTTTATATTCTATCATTTTAAGGTACTCGGGGATGGTAACGTCATCTCGAGTTTCAAAATCAACATCGTATTGTTGTCCTTCACAAACTTCTAAAGCCGTTTTACTAAACAAAGTGGCAAGGGCTCTAAATATTTTTGGTTCGTATTCTTCAAAATGTTGGTAAGCCAAAATGAGCATTGCATCTCCAGATAAAATTCCGGTATTAATGTCCCATTTTTCATGAACGGTTACATTCCCTCTTCGCAAAGGAGCATCATCCATAATATCATCATGGACCAAGGAGAAATTATGAAAAACTTCTACTGCTGTAGCAGCTGCCAATGCTTTTTTACAATCTACATCAAAAACTTCAGTAGCCATTAATGTTAGTATTGGACGCATTCGTTTTCCGCCAAGAGACAAGATATACTCTATAGGTTCGTATAAATTTTTAGGTTCTTTTGTCAAATGTAAATTTGAAAAATAACTAGAAATTAATTCTTGGTAATGAGAAATAGAATGCATTAATACTGAGTTTAAAATTATCGTTTCAAGTTGTACAAAGAAAGTCAAAAAACTTGAAACCTAAAACGAGAAACTTTTCTAATGTTAAATTTTTGTAAATACATTGGAAACTATTTTAGTTTTAAAAGTTTCCAATGTATATTTGCAACCGAAATTTTCTACAATGAAAGACAAAATCATCAAAAAAGCTACAGATATGTTCTTGAAACTTGGTTTCAAGAGTGTGACTATGGATGATATTGCTTGCGAAATGTGTATTTCTAAAAAAACTATTTACAAATACTTTAGCAACAAAGAAAGTCTTATTGAAGAAGGAACTGAAGTGGTGCATCAAAATATTCACCATCAAATTGATGCCATAATTTCGAAAAACTTTAATGCCATTGAAGAAAATTTTGAAATAGTAAAATTGATGAAAGATACTTTTCAAACGTATGAAGCATCGCCCGTATATCAATTAAAAAAACACTATCCAGAAATTTATCAAAAACTAATTGCCGCCGAACTGGAAGACTGCAACATCTTATTCTCCCAAAACATAACTAAAGGAATTGCCCAAGGTTTGTACAGAGAAAATATTGACATCCCTTCTTTTGTAAGATTTTATTACACAATAATTTTCTCTATTAAAGAAACGACCCAATTAGAAAGTGAATCCTTGAAACTAGAAATGCAAGCACTCGAATATCATACTAGAGCACTTGCAACTCCAAAAGGAATCTTAGAACTTGAAAAACAATTATCTAATATTAATAACTACTAAATTCATGAAAAACAATCTTGTATTAGTTTCTCTTTTGTTATTTGTAAGTGTGGTAACGGCTCAAACCAATAAGGAGTCGTATTCATTTACTCTTAAAGAAGCTATTGAACATGCCATTCAAAATAACTATTCGGCCAAAAATGCCAATAGAGATATTGAAGCTGCAAAACAAAAAAAATGGGAAACAACCACTATGGGGTTACCTCAAATTAATGGTTCTGTTTCATATCAAAATGCGTTGCGATTACAACGATCAGTAATTGATTTTGGAGGAACTCCTGTAGAACTCGTTATGGGACAATACAACACAATGGACACCAAAGTTTCTTTAAGTCAATTGCTATTTGACGGATCGTATTTAGTTGGATTGCAATCTGCAAAAACCTATTTGGAAATTTCACAAAATGCCAAAGTAAAAACAACGCAAGAATTGAGAGAAATTATTGTAAATTCTTACGGGAATGTATTATTGGCAGATGAGAGTATTCAGATATTAGAAAAAAACAAAACTATTTTAGAAAAAACGCTTTTTGATACCAAGCAAATATTTAAAAATGGATTGATTGAAGAAGAAAATGTGGAGCAATTGCAAATTACTTTGTCACAAATTACAAGCTCACTTGAAAATGTAAAACGTCAAAAAACCATTGCAACTGATATGTTAAAACTTATTTTAGGAATTGATTTATCTAATGAATTAGTGCTTACCGACAAACTAGCGGTACTTACTCAAAACAATGTAGATTTATCTGTTTTAAAAGAAGAATTTAATGTAACAAACAACATCGATTACCTAATTGGTAAAAACATGTTAAGAAGTAAAGAATTACTTTTAAAGCTAGAAAAAAGCAAAGCATTACCTTCACTTGGAGCGTCTGTTAATTTTGGATCGAACACATTTGGAAATCAATTCACCATGTTGCATGAGAGTCAAAAATGGAATAATTATTCCAATATTGGGGTGGGATTAAACGTACCTATTTTTAGCAGTTTTGGAAGAACTTCAAGAGCTCAACAAGCAAAGATTGCAGTAGAAGAATCTAAAACACAACTTACAGAAACCGAACAAAAATTAAAACTTCAGTTTGAAAAAGCAAAAAGCGATTACGAATATAGTGTTGAAAAATTAGGCACTTCCAAAAGTAATTTGGCGCTTGCTGAGCGTATTGAAAATAAAAATCAAATCAAATTTAAAGAAGGACTTTCATCAAGTTTTGATTTAACCAAAGCGCAAGAACAATTGTATTCTGCACAACAAAATTACCTTCAAGCGATGTTGGATGTAATTAATAAAAGAGCCACTTTAGAAAAATTATTAAACAAAAACTAACTTCCAATAAAATGAAAAAATTAATATTCACTTTTACCCTTGCAGCAGCACTTTTTTCTTGTGCTAAGAAAGAAAATAATGCTTCAATAGATGATTTAGTAAAATCTAAAAACGTAGCCGAACTTCAAGCGAAAAAAGCGGCTATTCAGGCTGATTTAGCAAAAATAGATGAGGCGCTTAGTAGTTTGGATGTAAAAAAAGAAGAGGCTTTAGTTTCTGTTAAAGAAGTTAATGATACCATTTTCACACACTATTTAGACGTACAAGGAAATGTAAATACCAAAGAGAATATTTTGGTTCAACCAGAATTTCAAGGAACTTTAGTTGCTTTAAATGTAAAAGCGGGTCAAAAGGTTTCTAAAGGTCAAGTTTTAGGTCGTGTGGATGATGCCGGTTTAAGTCAGCAAGTTGCAAGTTTAGAAAACCAATATGCTTTGGCAAAAACTACTTTTGAGCGTCAAAAAAATCTTTGGAATCAAAAAATTGGTTCTGAAATTCAATACTTACAAGCACAAACACAAATGGTTTCTGCACAAAGAGGTGTGGCACAAATTAAAGCCCAATTGGCTAAAACCATTATCAAAGCACCATTTAGCGGAACTATTGATGAAGTATTTGTAGAAAAAGGACAAGTTGTTGCTCCTAGCGCTCAAGGTTTAATGCGCATTGTGAATTTAAGTAACATGTATGTATCTACAACCGTTCCTGAAAGTTATATTGGAAAACTAAAAGTGGGGACTGAAGTGGATGTTTATTTAACATCTTTAGGTAAAACCTACAAAGGAAAAGTTCGCCAAGTGGCTAGTTTTGTGAACCCAAGCAATAGAAGCTTCGGAATTGAAGTAAGTGTTCCAAATCCAGAAAATTTATTGCGTCCTAACCAAGTTGCAAAACTAAAAATTACCGATTATGTGAACCCAAAATCTATTGTAGTTCCTACCAATGTGGTTCAAGAAGATAGCAAAGGGGATAAGTTTGTATTTATAGCAACTGAAATAAAAGGTAAAACCGCAATTGCTAAAAAGGTAATTGTAACTACAGGAAAATCATCAGATAATGTAACTGAAATAACAAGCGGATTATCTGCTAAAGATGTGGTAGTAACAGAAGGTGTAAACACCATTTCGGAAGGAATGAAGTTAAACTTCTAATCAAAAAATTATGAGTCATAAAAATAAAGAATTTAGCATATCGAGTTGGGCTGTAGACAATCGTGTTACAGTTTACATCCTTACTTTATTAATTGTTATCACAGGAACTATTGCCTATGTAACAATGCCAAGAGAAGACTTTCCAGAGATTATTGAAAATAAAGTATACATTTCTTCGGTTTTCCCAGGAAACTCTGCGGAAGATGTAGAGAAATTGGTAATCAAACCTCTTGAAAAAGAATTTAAAAATATTTCGGGAGTTGAAAAAATTACTTCGAGTTCGTTTCAAGATTATGGAATGATCATCGTGGAATTTGCCGACAAGGTAACTATTGATGCTGCGAAAACTAAGATTAAAGACAAAGTAGATGTGGTGAAAGCCGATCCAAATTGGCCCAATCTAGACAACGGCAGTAAAGTAGAACCGAATGTTTTTGAATTGAATATTTCGGAAGAAGTGCCGATTTTGAATATCAATTTACAAGGAAATTATACTACCCAACAACTTAAAAAATACGGTGAGTTGCTTCAAGATGATATTGAAGAAGTACCCGAAGTTAAAAAAGTAGACATCCTTGGAGTGGATGACAAAGAGGTGGAAATTGCGGTTGATATTTTCAAAATGACCGCTGCTCAAGTTTCCTTTGATGAGATTCAGAATGCGGTTAAATACGAAAACATGACACTTTCGGGTGGAAATTTAATATCTCAAGGTTCAAGAAACAACATTCGAATTGTGGGTGAAATTAAAGATCCGAAAGAGCTTGAAAATATCGTAGTGAAATCTTTTGGAGGAACTGTTTACTTAAGAGATATAGCAAAAGTTAGTTTTAAAGAAAAAGAAAAAACAACTTATGCTCGCGAAAAAGGAACCGAAGTGGTGATGTTGAATGTGAAAAAACGTTCCAATCAAAACATGATTTCTGCCATTGAACAAGTGAAAGAAAAATTAGAAAAAGCGAGAGCTTCTTATTTGCCTTCCAACTTAAAAATGGAACTTACTAACGACCAATCTTCACGTGTAGAGCACCAAGTAAATGAACTTTCCAATCACATTATTTTCGGTATTATACTGGTAATGATTGTGTTGATGTTTACTATGGGATTGCGTAATTCGCTGTTTGTGGGAGCGGCAATTCCGTTATCCATGCTTATGGCCTTTACTATCTTATCGGCATTTGGCTTGACCTTAAATACCATGGTACTTTTTGGCTTAGTAATGGGATTAGGAATGTTGGTAGACGACGGAATTGTAGTGGTAGACAATGTTTTTGCCAATATGAAAAAAGGAATGACGCGCGTTCAAGCTTCTAAAATTGGAATTGGAGAAATTGCTTGGCCGGTAATTTCATCTACGGCAACCACCTTAATGGCCTTTTTACCGTTTGCTTTATGGCCTGGAACCATGGGTAAATTCATGAAGTATTTTCCAATAACCTTAACCGTGACTTTATCGGCATCGTTATTCGTAGCGATGGTAGTGAATGCCGCCATGACAGGAGGTTCTATGGATATTGAAGATAAAAATGTTACTAAAAAAACGGCTAAAAAATATACCATTATTTTTACAATTATAGCAGTTCTTTTTGTGCTACTTGGAAATATTAATGATTCCAAATTTATGCGTGCCATAGGTCACTTAGCTATAATTTCATTAGGTTTAATGTGGTTGTATAAAGTGAAATTATACCAATGGACACAAGATTTTCAGCACAGTTTTTTCCCAAGAATGGAAGAAAAATACAAAACATTTTTGGCTAAAATCCTAACTGGAAGAAAGTCGTGGATCGCACTAGCAACTATTATTGGAATGCTATTTTTCTCTTTTATTTTATTAGGAATTTTCCCAAGAAAAGTATTGTTTTTCCCTGAAAATATACCAAGACAGGTAATTGCTTATATTGAATATCCACAGGGAACCGACATTAAAAAAACAAATAAAGCAACGCTATTTGTAGAAAAACAAGTAATTGCTACCCTTGATAAATACATTGATCCAACTTCAAAAGACAAGAAAAACTTCTTGGCAGAATCAATTGTTTCGCAAGTTGGTAAAGGTGCAGGTAACCCAAATGTTGATGCAGGTTCGGCTTCTGAAACACCATACAAAGGAAAAGTAACCGTGAATTTCTCAGAATTCAAATTACGCCGTGGAGTTAACACCACTGATGTTTTAGAAGAAATTCGAGCTAAAGTTAAAGGAATTGCAGGAGCAAAAGTTACCGTTGAAAAAGACGCCAACGGACCTCCAGCAGGTTACCCTATTAGTATTCAGCTTACAGGAGCAGACTATGATGCAATGCTTAAAGAAGCAAATAAAATGATTGCTTTTATTGAATCTAAAAACATTCCGGGTATTGAACGATTAAACATAGATGTAAATAAAGAAAGTCCGGAGTTGGAAGTAAAAGTAGATCGTGTAAATGCAGGAAGTATTGGCGTTTCTACAGGGCAACTTGGATTTAATTTGCGTCGTTCTTTATATGGTCAAGAAATTTCTACCTATAAAGAAGGAGATGACGATTATAAAATTACGATGCGTATGCAAGAAGACCAGCGTAAAAACGAAAACATCTTGTTCAACCAATCGTTAACTTTTAGAAATCAAAACAACGGTCAAATTGTTCAAGTACCTATTTCGGCAGTATCACATACCGAAAAAACGGCGACTTACAACCAAATAAAAAGAAAGAATCAAAAACGAATCATGACCATTTATTCCAATGTACTAACTGGTTACAATGGAGATGCGATTACCAAACAAATTCAAACCGAGTTAAAAGGATATGAATTAGGAAAAGGTACTACATATTCGTTTTCGGGTGTGCAAGAAGAACAAGGAAAAAACCAAAGTTTCTTAATGTATGCTCTATTTTTAGCCTTGGCAGGAATTACCATTATTATCGTTTTACAATTTAATTCGGTTTCTAAAACTATTGTAATCTTATTCACCGTATTACTTAGTTTCAGTGGGGTCTTCTATGGTTATGTAATTGCAAATATGGATTTTGTGATCTTAATGACCATGATGGGAATCATTTCACTTGCCGGAATTGTAGTGAAAAACGGAATTGTATTAATGGACTTCTTCGTGTTATTATTAGACAAAAAAGTAGCTGATAAAAATCTTGAAAGCCATGATGATTTAACTTTAGAAGAAATAAAAGAAGTCATCATTGAATCGGGGAAATCACGTTTACGCCCTGTTTTGTTAACGGCTTTAACCGCAGTATTAGGGTTAATTCCGCTTGCTATTGGGTTGAACTTTGACTTCTTCTCTTTGGTAACCGATTTAAATCCGCACTTGTTTATGGGTGGAGATAACGTTATGTTCTGGGGACCTTTAGCATGGACCATCATCTTCGGATTAACCTATGCAACGGTATTGACTTTAGTTATGGTACCAGTAATGTTCTATTTAGTAAAAAGAACCAAATACTGGTTGCGTGATAGAAGACTTGCTCGATTAAGTGCTGAAGAGTAATTTAATTTCTTCGATCCTTTCGACAAGCTCAATGTAACAAATATAAAGAGTGTAAACAAAAAAGGCGTTTCATACGAAACGCCTTTTTTATATTTAGTATTGAAATTAATTCAATAAACTGTCTAATTTTTCTTGTAATTTAGGATCTGATGGTCTAGGCGCATCGGCACTAACAACAGTTCCTTTAGGATTGATTAATATAAATCTAGGAATTGAATTAATTCCGTAAGCAGTAATAAAACTTGAATACCAGTTTTTGTCTGCAAATAATTGAATACCTCCTAATTTTTTATCAGTTACAAATTTTTTCCACTTATCTAAATCTTTATCTTCATCAACAGAGATACTTACGAATTCAATATTTTTACCATGGTATTTTTCCTCTATTCTTGCCAAATAAGGAATTTCTCCTCTACATGGTCCGCACCATGTTGCCCATACATCTATGTAAACATATTTACCTCGTAGGTCTTCTAATTTTACTTTTTCTCCAGAAATAGAAACATAATTAAATGAAGGTGACGGATTGTTATTTAATTTTAATAACGCTTGTTTGCTTTTAAATTCCATTTGCATTTGAAGCAACTCTTGGTCCATTCCCTTCTTTTGAAGCGCCATGAAATCAATGTCAAAGTTTCCACTTTCTAATCTTGCTAAATCTGAATTTTGCTTATCTGTGATTTTTTTATTGAATTCTTCAGGAGTTGAACTCAATAATTCATCATAATTAAAATTACTGTTATTTATTACTTTTTTTGCTAAATAATTGTTCTCTTCAGCTCCTTTTCCTGAGTAAGTTATTGATTCGTCAAAATTTTTAGCATCCATTGTTAAATGTAAATCATAGCCGTTTTTCAAATATACTTCGGTATATTCTGTTCCATCATAAAGCTGGTATATGCCGCTTTTAATTTCAAATGAAGCGCTAAAATGTCCTTTTTCATCTGATTTAATTTCTTTTACTATCGTTTTATTGTTTTTTACAAATAAAACATCTCCATTTCTGTTGGCAATATCTGCCTGAAAATTCAATTTGTCTTGAGCAAATCCTATAGAAGTCATTACAAATGCACAAAGAATTAATACTATTTTTTTCATAATTTATATTTTGATAATTAATAAATTCAAAAGTAACCAAATTTATGAATGCTATTTCATGATTAAGAAAAATTTAGTGTTTATTTCGTTGGAAGTTTTTTACTTTTGCATCGCAGACCTAAAGTCGTAAACTTATTTTTTAAAAAAAAAATCCAAATGTATAGAAGTCATAATTGTGGCGAATTAAACGCTAGTCATGTAAATACCCAAGTTACGCTTGCCGGATGGGTTCAAAAATCAAGAGATAAAGGATTCATGAATTGGGTTGATTTACGCGACCGTTATGGAATTACGCAATTATTATTTGACGAAAGTCGTTCAGAAAAAAGTGTTTTCGAATTGGCTAAAACGCTAGGTAGAGAATATGTAGTTCAAGTTAAAGGAACCGTTATTGAGCGTGAAGCTAAAAACAAAAATATCCCAACCGGAGAAATTGAGATTTTGGTTTCCGAAATGACCATTCTAAATGCTTCCTTAACCCCTCCTTTTACAATTGAAGATGAAACTGATGGTGGTGAAGACATCCGAATGAAATACCGTTACCTTGACATAAGAAGAAACCCGGTAAAAAACAGTTTGTTGTTTCGTCATAAAGTAGCACAAGCTGTTAGAAATTACCTTTCTAATTTGGATTTTTGTGCATGTCACTAAACAATCTCTTTCCTGACATGCCCAAAGAAGCAGCCATTATCAAAACAATCTTCGAAACAATCGAAGAAATCTCCAGGTTTGAAGTGTAAACACATAGCAAGCACCAGGGTGGCATCCCCGCCCTGGAGCAAAAAGGAACTATCATGTTTG
>NZ_JBJTND010000037.1:0-3628 GCF_046073885.1 Flavobacterium sp. | reverse complement strand
ATATGGCGCAAGTAATATATTACAAGAGCTATTAACATTAAAGAGCGATGATATTATAGGTAGAGCAAAAACATACGAAGCAATTGTAAAAGGAGATAATATACCTAAGCCAGGCATACCAGAATCATTTAATGTATTAGTACACGAATTACGTGGATTGGCATTAGATGTGAAATTTGAAAACTAATTATTATTAGAATTTATACTTTAAAAGGCTGCAAATACAAATTGCAGCCTTTTTTGTTTTTATAAGATGATTGGAAAAAACGGCGAAATTGACCACCAATTTTCGTTTTAAACTGACCACTGATTTTCGCTCCAAACTGACCAGTGGTTTTCGGAGCAAATTGACCACCTGATTTTGATAGTAAAAAGAGGTTGTTTTAGTCGCCAAAAAAGTTGACGTTTCGGGTTCACCGAAAAGCATCAACGATATGGCAAATAAAACAATCATTATGACAAAGCTAAGACAAATCCTAAAATTTTATTTACAAGGAAAAAGTAAACTGCAAATCAGTCAGCATACAGGCACTTCTCGGAACACGGTGAAGCGATATATTCGAAAATTAGAAGAGCTACAGCTTAGTTTGGAAGCCGTATTGAGCATGACCGACCATGAGTTGGAGCAACAATTTGCACAAACTGAAGCGGCATCAAAAGACAAGCGTTTTGAAGAGTTGCAACAATTATTGCCCGATATAGAACGGCAGTTAAAACGTAAGGGCAACACTATTTTATCGGTGTGGCAAAAGTATAAAACATCGTACCCACAGGGCTATGAAATCACCCAATTTTATTTGTATTACAGAGAATACTGCAAACGAGCCAACACCACGATGCACATCCATCATAAGGCAGGCGATAAAATGTATATTGATTTTGCAGGAGATAAATTATCGATTGTTGACCAAGCTACAGGTGAAGTAACCAAAGTAGAAGTGTTTGCTGCTATTTTAGGATGCAGTCAGTTACTGTATGTAGAGGCTGTAAACAGTCAGCGGAAAGAAGATTTAATCAAAGCCACTGAAAATGCGATGCACTATTTTGGTGGTGTGCCCCAAGCCATTGTCCCCGATAATTTACGAGCCGCAGTAACCAAAAGTAGTCGATATGAACCCATCATCAATGAAACTTTTGCAGACTTTGCAGAACATTACAACACAGTGGTATTGCCTACCAGAGCCTATCGTCCCAAAGATAAAGCCTTAGTGGAGGGTGCTGTAAAAATCATTTACAGAAGAATTTATTCGCCCTTGCAGGATAAACAATTTTATAGTTTAGAAGAATTAAACAACGCCATCAAAGGAGCATTAGAAGCCCACAATGCAGCACCATTCAAAGGACGGGACTTTAGTCGCAGGCAACGCTTTGAAGAAATCGAAAAACAAGAGTTAAAGCCATTACCGCATTATTTGTACGAACTCAAACAACAAGCGATGGCAACGGTCATGAAAAACGGTCATGTTTGTTTGGGCATTGACAAGCATTATTACAGCGTACCATATCAATTTATTGGCAGAAAAATTAAGCTGCTTTACACTGCCACTACTATTGAGGTCTTCTATCATTATGAATGTATTGCCAAACATCAACGCAGCGCAAAGCGTTATCATTACAGCACTACAGTAGGGCATCTAGCATCAGCACATCAATTTTTAACGGATTGGACACCAGCCAAATTTATTACTCAGGCGCAAAGTATTCATGCTGATGTAGCCTTGTATATCGAAGGGGTTTTTGAGCATAAATCGTATCCTGAACAAGCCTATAAAAGTTGTTCGGGCATTTTACAATTACATCGTAGAGTTGGTGCCGAACGCTTGATTAATGCATGCAGAAGAGCGCAAAGCTTTGGTATTTTTAACTATCCTATTATTCTTCAGATTTTAGAAAAAAACTTAGATACACTTACTGACGAAGAACAAAGATTACAGCAAGAATCTCTTGAAATGCCCAGCCACAGCAACATACGAGGCAGCGCTTATTATCATTAGTAAAAAAACAAAAGAAGTCCAATCATTTATTCAATAATCAAACAAAAAACAAACAGACATGAATCAAGAAACATTAGACAAACTACGTCAGATGCGGCTTTTAGGCATGCATAGGGCATTTAAAACCAGTGTGGAAAGCAACACCACCGAAACGCTCACCGCCGATGAAATGGCTATGCTGCTCACCAACAGCGAATGGGATGACCGTCAAAATCGCTCTATTGAGCGAACGATGAAAAACGCCAAGTTTCGCTACAAAGCCAGCATTGAGCAACTGGATTACAGCCCTGAAAGAGGCATGGACAAAAACACTGTTCATCGCTTGGCAGATGGTGAATTTATTAAGCGATGCGAAAATGTTTTAATCACTGGCTCAACCGGAACGGGTAAAAGTTTTTTAGCTTCAGCTATTGGTCAACAGGCTTGCCAGTTGGGTTTTAAAGTATTATACACGAGTACCACCAAACTTTTTTCTCAACTAAAAATGGCAAAAGCAGATGGCTCTGCTGTTCGTGAATTAGCAAAAATTGAACGCCAAGATTTATTAATCTTAGACGATTTTGGTTTACAGCCGTTTGATAGTGCCAGTCGTTTAGCGTTGATGGAAGTGATGGAAGATAGACACGGTAAGCGCTCTACGATTATCACTTCGCAGTTACCTGTGAAGCAATGGTATGATGTAATTGGCGAAAAAACTATTGCTGATGCTATTTTAGACCGATTAGTTCATGATGCTGGTCGCATTGAATTATTTGGTGAATCACTCAGAAAAAAATGGTCGAAAAATCAATCTAATTTATCAACTAAAAACATCTAATTTTACAACCACTAAATGCAACCTTTTTTTACATCAATTTTAACAACAACTTTTGGTGGTCAGTTTGCACCGAAAAAAGGTGGTCAGTTTGACCGAATTTTCCAATAAATCTTAAAGTTCTTGGATCCCACTTTAAATATTCTTGCTCAGTAATTCCGTTTATTGGAATCTTGCCTTCTGCTTTAATTCGTTTGTGAATTACTCTTACATAGATTGGAATTAAACCTCTTTTTGCATCTTTTTTTGCTACGTTTGGATAAATTGTTAGTGTCGGTTTCATGACTTGAAAATTTTGGTGAAACAAATAGATTTTGGTGAAACATTGGTGAACCAAAAACCGACATTGAAGTGAAAAAAAGTGAAACATTGTAAAAACAAAAAATCCTCTAAACCATTGATTTAGAGGATTTTAAGAATTTTAAAAAGGTGCAAAGTGATCCCGCTGGGACTCGAACCCAGGACCCCAACATTAAAAGTGTTATGCTCTACCAGCTGAGCTACGGAATCATCACTTAGTGTTTTACCACCTCGTTGCTTTTTTAAGCGGCTGCAAAAATACACCCACTTTTTTATTTTGCAAATACTTTTTGATTTTTATTTTTATTTTTTTTGAAAATATTTTTCTATTTCCTTCAAACCCTTGCTGTTAAAGCAATTCAAGGAAGATAAAAATCCTTTACGAGCTGCTGCTATTCCAAATTTAATATCATCAATACCATTTAAATCATGTGCATCAGGATTTATGGATATCATTACATCTTTTTCGATAGCGTACGGAATCCACTTCCAATCTATATCTAAACGATAAGGGCTTGCA
>NZ_JBJTND010000036.1:0-3566 GCF_046073885.1 Flavobacterium sp. | reverse complement strand
GAAATAACAAGTTTTAAACTGGAATAAATTTAATGTGATTCCCTTTATAAGATTCAAATAATAAGTATAGAGTTAGCTATTAGATTTTGTGTTTATTCTATTGAAATTAAAGTAAGAAAGACGAGCAGTATTGTTCGTCTTTTTGCATCCATTCACACCTAAAAGCTAGTATGTCTCAAATAGCCCCAACAGGAACAGCGGCACCCTCCGTACCTCTTGTTTGGGC
This sequence comes from Flavobacterium sp., assembly GCF_046073885.1. Lineage (GTDB taxonomy): Bacteria > Bacteroidota > Bacteroidia > Flavobacteriales > Flavobacteriaceae > Flavobacterium. The sequence continues at coordinate 3,340 of NZ_JBJTND010000036.1, read as the reverse complement.
TTTTTTAGTATCATAATCCACGATAATGCTATTTTAAATTACCTACCTCGCCTATGCAAATAGGCTAATTAGCCCCTCATCCCTATGATGGTTTAAATAAATAGCCACCATGTTTCTGAGTTCAAATACCATTGTGTCACTTTGAAACACTAATTTTTCTACTTAAAAAAAATATTTTTTTAAAAAAAGTCCCAAAAAGTGCAAATTCCGGTGATATTGACCACCCAATTCCAATTTAAAGTGACCACCTGATTCCAATTCAAAATGACCACCTAATTCCGGAGTAAACTGACCACCCCAATTTTTCATAAAAAACTACTTTTTTTCATCTGTTAATTATTCAAATATACCTAAAAATATTAAACTTTATTAGTACCTCTTTTTTTTCTCATTGATTCCCCTTTTAATTCAAAACGGTGCGATTGATGTATCAATCTATCCAAAATAGCATCGGCTATGGTTTTTTCTCCAATTATATCATACCACCCTTGAACTGGGATTTGTGAGGTTACAATTATAGAACCGTTATTATGCCTGTCCTCGATGATTTCTAAAAGGGTAATTCGATTATGGCTATCCAAGGCTTGGAGTCCAAAATCATCAAGAATAATAACATCTTGCCGTTCTATTTTGGCCAGTTCTCGCAAGTAAGAACCATCTGCTTTGGCCATTTTTAATTTGGCAAACAACTTCGAAGTATTAAAGTAACTTACTTTAAAACCTTGTATGCAGGCCTGGTAACCCAATGCGGTACCTAAATAACTTTTACCTACACCTGTACTTCCAGTGATTAAAATGTTTTCATTTTTTTCAACAAATTCGCATTCCGCTAGACGAAGTACCATGTTGCGGTCAAGATTACGGGCTTGGTCAAAATTGATAGTTTCAATATTGGATTTGTAATGGAATCGGGCATTCTTGATACTTCGTTCAATACGACGATTGTGCCTTTCATCCCATTCTGCATCAATAATCATAGACACAAATTGGTCGAGTGTGTAATGGTCTGTTTTCCCGCTTTCAATAGCTGTTTTAAAAGCATTATGCATTCCATAAAGCTTCATTTGTTTCATTTTTGTTACTGTTGATTCATTCATAATTATTTGATTTTAATTTAGTTATAATAGTGTTTACCTCTAATGTTACTGTGATTTGGGAGTTCTTGCTCGGATTCTTGTTCAAAATCAATTTGGTCTAAGTTGTTTTCTAAAATGTTCTGTATGCTCTTGAAGCTATAAATTTTAAAATCTAGTGCCCGTTTACAAGCATTTATTAATCGCTGTTTTCCAACTTTTTTCTCAAAGTTTAGTATTCCTAAACAACTTTTATAGGCTTGCTCAGGATGGTTTCTACTTTCGATTATCTGCAGGATATAATCCCCTACGGACTCATCAATGCTATTGGCCCAATCAATGAAGCGAGAAGCACTCCATTGGGCTACAAATTGATGTGTACTTGCTAAATGTTCAGGTGTTGTGGTATAGACATAAGGTTTGTAATTTCTTATATGGACTGCTATTCGATTGTATTTATAATAAATCTCTACGGTTGATTTAGTGTACAATAGTTTAGCTTTTTTCTTTACATATTGATAGGGAACACTATAATAGTTTTTATCCTGACTTAATTGAACATGTCCATTCTGCATTACTGTTGCAAAGCATTGGTATTTGATTTCAAAACGTTCTTGTGGCAGTGGACGTAGTTTTTGCTGTTCATCTTCCAAAAATAATTCCAAGCGAGAATAAGGACGTGCAGTGAGTTTTCTATCATTATGAGAATCAAGTAAATCCCATATCTGCTGGTTTAATTCTTCTAGAGAAAAGAATTTTGTTTCTTTTATATTTACATAAATCCTTCTGTACAATATCTTGACAGCCCCTTCAACTAATGACTTGTCTCTGGGCTTATATGCCCTAGCAGGTAAGATTGTAGTTTCATAGTGTTCGGCTAAATCTGCCAAGGTTTCATTAATTGTTGGTTCAAAACGACTGCTTTTTATTACTGCAGATTTTAAATTATCTGGAACAATTGCAGCAGGAGTACCTTCAAAAAAACGCATGGCATTCTCTACAGAAGTAACAAAATCTTCTTTTTGTTGGCTCATGGAGGCTTCGGCATACGTGTATTGACTCGCTCCTAATATGGCTACAAAAAACTGTACTTCTTTGATTTCTCCCGTGTCTTTATCAATAATAGAGAGTGTTTTTCCGGCATAATCCACATACATTTTATCACCCGCTTTGTGATTCATGTGCATTACTGGATTGACTCGTTTACCCCATATTTTGTAATGATAACAAAATTGTGAACTTCTATAACCGTCAGGGTTTAATGAGATATATTGTTCCCACATGTGCTGTACGGTAACGCCAACTTTTTTTAGTTCCCGTTCCATTTTAGGGAAAAAATCATAAAGAATTTGCAGTTTGGGACTAATGATTTCCACAGTTGTATGTGAAAACATAACTTCTAGTTCAGCATCTGATTTTTCATTAATTGCTTCAAAACTTAGTCCTAGTGTTTCAAATAAAGAAATATACTTCTTTACAGTATTTCTGGAAAGCGATAAGTACTTACTTATAAACAACTTACTTTTTCCGTTACAATAGAATTTAATTGCTTTTCTAATTTTACTCATGTCTGTTATTTTGTTTGCCATAATCCGTTTTTTAAAACGAATTTATGGTTCTAACAACATGAAAAAAGTGGGTAGTTTTTTATTGCCAAATTAACCTCAAAATTAGGTGGTCAATTTGCTCCGGAAAGTGGTGGTCAGTTTGCTCCGGAAATGGTGGTCAATTTAAACTGGAAAGTGGTGGTCAATTTGACCGGATTTTCCAGGTATTACGGTAAATCTACTAAAATCTTCCATGTCTAATAATTTTTACTTCTTTATTTACTTTATCAATAATAAATACAAATTCAAATATGGCAGGGCGTTGAATTCCATTGTATAGAACATAATGATTAAATACATTAAAATCTAAGCCATATCCTCTTAAAAAATCAATGGAAAATTCTGCTTCATTTCTACCAACCATTAATTTTCTTAGTTTTACATGTGCATTGTGAATTGGTTTGTTGATGTGTTCTCGTTCCCTTCGCAATTCATTTGCCGCATCATTATTGAATTTAATTCTGTTCTCGGGTCTGGCAAACTTTTGGTTGGCTCTTTTTGGAAAAAACAGTTCGCCTGTTTGTGGGTCTGTTCTTCTAGTAACTTCTTTCATAATTAGCAATTTAAACAAACATTATTTTTTTTAAGGATCTGTTCCACTACATTAACTTCGTACAGATACACATCACCTAATCTTGTGTAAGGTAATGTGCCTGTTTC
>NZ_JBJTND010000035.1:0-5447 GCF_046073885.1 Flavobacterium sp. | reverse complement strand
GAAAGTCTGAACTGTATCGAACAATTCATCAATATCTCCAATTAAACTATTTGAAGTTGTTTTATATACGTCACCAGATGTACCTGATGTACCGTGTGATCCACGTGCACCTGATGTTCCTGATGAACCACTTGAGCCACTTGAACCATTAGTTCCCGAAACACCTGATGTGCCACTTGAACCTGATGTCCCCGATGAACCGTTATCACCCGCTATACCTGACGTACCTGATGAACCTGAAACACCTGAAGAACCTGAACTACCCGAAGTTCCTGAAGAACCTGACGCACCTCTTGCTCCCGACGTACCTGATGAACCTGAGGTACCATTTCCTGAAGTACCTGATGAACCTGAAATACCTGAAGTACCTGACGAACCTGAAGTTCCATTATTACCATCAATACCTGAAGTACCTGATGAACCAGATGTACCGTGTCCTGACGTTCCTGAAGAACCACTTGAACCCGACGCACCTCTTGCTCCTGACGTACCTGATGAACCAGAAGTCCCATCTGTACCACTAACACCCGATGTACCGTTCGAACCTGAAGTACCACTAGTACCAGACGAACCGTTCAAGTTACCGTTTGTATCAATACTCAGACCATTAATGAAAAAGTTCTCAGCATATACGGCGTGTAACGGGGTTGATATGGAGCCCAAGTCGATTGTTGAACCTGATGTTACATTTTCAGTATTGACTTGTTCCCAATTTATTCTTTGTAATGCCATTTAAATGTATTGTGTTTTAAATAAATACTTTTATTATGGTATTACGCATAAAAAAAAGGACCGTAGTCCTTTTTTTTTTCTATAAGATTGTTTTTATTATTTCTATAATTTCTTTGGGACTATTAAAATCCCTTGATGGGACATAAACAGGACCCTCATCGGTACCTTCTTTGTTGATATAAACAGTTGGGAGTAAATTATGTCCAGTTTGTTCAACTACTTTATCCCATATACTTTGATTGTTTGAAATTTCTATTTCATTAAATGGTATTTCAGATTTTTTAAGTTCCTTTTTTAAATCAATACAGAACCTACAACCATCTAATGTAAAAACGACAATTTTGTCAGCCATTATTATAACGTATCTAAAATTTTCTTATACACATCGTCAGTGTTTGCCCCAACAGAACGGTTGACCAAAGTTTCACCGTTGTATATCATAATTGTTGGTACTGAGCGGATACCTAATCCAACTGCCTCGGATTGGTTTTCATCCACATCAACTTTAACAAATGTAATATTTGGATATTGGGTTTCAAGATTTTCTAATCTCGGTATTAATGCTTTGCAAGGTCCACACCATTTTGCCCAATAATCAACCAAAACTTTTTTACCTTGTGCTTGTAATTCTTTTACTCTCTCTGCTGTTACGTTTTCCATATTATTTATTAAATCCTATTTTACTTCCTTTTGTGTTTGATTTATAGACATCTACGTCTATATTATAAATATCAGCCAAAGTCATTCCTTCTTTAGATTCCGTTTCTTTACCGATATGTTTTAATAATTTATTTGTTTCATCAATACTCAACTTGTCAAATTTATGTTCCGCAATCAAACGACCTTTACGTAATAATGCCTTATCAATATTTTCTTTTTGCATATTGAATGTTGCAATTATTTGAATGGATAAACAATCACCCAAAATTCCATCGGTTAAATTAAGAATGTTAGACACACCTGCGGAGGAAACGTTTCCACTTTGTCTATCACCGATAACTTTCTCGGAGTCTTCGATAATTAAAATGGAATTTTTATGGTCCATCAAAAATGGTATAATTGATGGTTCAGATAACATCTCCGCCATAGATGGTGGAATAAAAAGAATGTCTTTATCTTCTATTTGACCTGTAAGATATTTCAAATAGGATGTTTTCCCTGTACCTGGTTCACCGTGTAGTAAAATAATTCCTTTACCACTCGGTTTATTTAGTTTCTCCACAATTACATTATGGATTTTTAAAAAGTCAGTTCCATAATTTAATTCCAAATCCATAGGTGGTACCGATAAATCAAATTCTTCGGTATCCATATGACCCATTTCACTTTTTACCAAACTTATGTTGGACTTCTTTTTAGTTCTCTCATAAGTTTTAAGATTTTCCATCTCTAATTGATTTTCAATCTTTCCACCATTATCTAAACTATAAGCAATATCAAGTTGGATAAGATTATCCTTATCCTTTGATACATTTCCAAAAACTCGGATGATAATTTGTTTTTCTTCATTAATATATAATGATTGTGATGCCAAATCATATCTCCTATTTGTTGAATAAACATTCACCGACTCCACAAATCCGTTATTTTCAAAAAATTCACAGACTGATGGGTCGTAGTATATGTTATTAACAAATTTTGACGGTAATTTATCGAATAATATTACAAAGTATTGTTCAGTTGGTACTTCACTACCATATACATTGTCGTAAATAGGATAAAACTCAGATATTTTTCTTGACATATATCTATTATATAATTAAATGGTTAAAAAATAAAGTTAGTTAAGACAAATTTTCCCTATACCGGGTATGTCAATGAATGGACTTGTGGTTGTTTCTTCAGTTTGGGGTTTTTCTGAAATTTCTTTTTTTGAAATAACAATTGCCATAATTGTTTTTCTTAATAGTTCAAATTGATTTTGGTCGAGAGTTGCAACACCCTTCTCCTCAAAATTTTTCTGAGCAATTTCACATAAATGTTCATAGAATAATTCCTCGTCTGAGTTAAATAAAAAATAATTCCAAGCTTCCTCACTATTGTTGAGAAAATTTTTTACAGTTTGTAAATAAATGTAAACCTCGGAAGAATAACTCATTATATTTTCTCAATTTGGTTCATTGTCAATTCGACCGCGGTGTTTCTACCAAATATTTTGATTTCAACATCAATCTTCTCTCCTTTGATTTCTGCAATCGTACCTTCAAAAGACGCAAACGGCCCTTCTATTACCATCACGTGCTCTCCAATAATATATTTTAGTCGTTTTGAATCTTCACGTTGCTCTAATACATCGTCTTTTATAATTCTTCTTACGTCACTTTCACGTAATTCAATTGGAATCCTATTACCACCCATACCCATTACATTTTGGTATAATGAAATTGTTTTCAACTCATCCTCGTTGAGTGGTTTGGGTGTTTCGAAATATAGATACCCACTATAAAGTACCTTCTCTCTTGTCATTTTTTTATTACGAACAACAACAATGTGTTTTTCAGTTGGGCAAATGAATCTACTAACCGACTTAATTTCCCCAAGTTCAATTTGTCTGTTAAATTCTTCCGTTAGTTGTCTTTCCTTACCTGGCAATACTTTTACCAAATACCAATTCGTATTCATATATTTTAAATTAATAATTCATTATTAATAATTCGGTTCCCATATTTTGAGTTCCGTCTTTCTTTGCCGCAGCCGCCTTTGCAAAATCTTTTTGTTCCCAATTATATTTTGTTTCGAACAATCTCAATTGATTATGTTCTCCCACTACTGTTTCATACTTAGGGAACCATTCAGACAATTGTGGGAAATCATAATAGGATAAACTAAATTTACCTTGTATTGATTTTATACAATTTGCCAAACGGATGTGGTCATTTACATCAAAATCGTGATTGGAATAATAGTTCTCAGTTTTCCAATATGGTGGGTCCATATAAAAATATGTAGTTGGTGAATCATATTTTTCAACAACTTCTTGAAAATCCATATTTTCGACAAAAGTTATCCTATCAAAGTGTTCACGATACTTTGGATTTTTTAATTTATCCATAAAAATAAGAACCTTACAACGATATTTTCCCTTGTAGTCTGTATATGTTGCAGTTTCGGGTTTAGAACCTGAAAATACTTGTGTTAGAACATATATGTATTTACACGCAATCTCTAAACTATTCTCATCGGTAATAACTAAATTAGAATCAAACACTTCCGACTGATACTCTCTGAACATTTCTCCATACAAAGGAGGGGTATCTTCAACACCTAATTGTTGACAAGGGTAATGAGATAGCGCTTCCCATAACACATCGTAATCCCGCGCCCATTTCATCAAATTTGCGTTCAATCTATTGTAATCATTATATACAACAGTTTTTAGATTTGGGAATTTCTCTAAATCCATATTGAAGAAAACCCAAAACATTCCAGAGAATCCCTCTACATAGGTTTCAATGTCTGTTGGGATGAATGGTACAATCCATTTACCTATTCGTGCTTTTCCTCCAATATAACTAATCATTTGGTATTGTGTTTAAATTGTTTCTTTATAAAATATAACCAAAAGATTTGATAAAAACAAATTAAAAGTATATATTTTAATATGGCGTGTAAAAAATGTGGTACAAAAAGTAATACTGAAAGTTATAAAGAAATCTACGAACAAACAAGTGGTTTCCCTAAAGCAATTGTAATTTTTTTTATTGTTTGGAGTGCATTATCTATTTATGGTTTATATTCACTTGTTACTAAGTTCATATGAAAGACAAGAAATATTTTATAGTTCTTTTTTGTAATAAAAAAAGAGTTAAAATATTATACCGTTGTATGAAACGTACCACGGTTTATGAGTATTGGAGGGAATTTAAAACTGAAAGAAAACCTCCTTTTGTGAAATTACAGGGTGGAACCAGAAAAAAAGAATTAAACTACGAGTTAGCTTTAGTATTTCCCAACAATAGGTGGGCTACCACTGTTTGGGTTAAAGATAGTTTAGGTCGAAATCAACCGGCACCAATTGAAGGTGGTAAATTCAGAATAAAAGAAATTGTACCTTATTGGCAAGAGGAATTGATTTGGGATTTTTCTATTAAAAAAAGAATTCGATATCACCAAATGATGGAATTTATCTTGTCCGTCAAAGAAATTGCACAAATATTCACACTCAATAAAAATCTATTCGTACAGGTTGAGGACGACGTAAGAATGTTTGGTAATAAAAATTTAAATGACTCTGAGAGACTTTTCAATATTGTTAAAGAAGACCTTGTGAAAAAAAAGAGGGGTAATTTTATCTTTGTAAAAGATATAACCACCCATCAGCGAACAATTCTTTATAATTTATTGGAGAGTAAAGGTTTTAAACGGAGCCAATTGTTTAAACATTATTCGTATTAAATACAATATTAACTTCACCTATTGATATAGAAAAAGTATCTTGGGGCTTTTCCATTTTTTGCCCGTATTTTTTTTGTATTGATTCAAATGACTTTAAAAAATTTTCATTTGTCATTTCTAACACTATTGTTGATGATTCAACCTCCGCATTTATTTTTTCAAGTAAATCAGAGATGATTGCCAATTGATTTAATAACTCACCTTTTTTTTCCATAACCTAATATCTTTAATATTTTATCCATTATAGATATTTTATTTTTTGGTTTTTCTTCGAATAGTTTTTTTTTGTCCAATTTTTTTATCTCTTCAATCATCATCTC
>NZ_JBJTND010000034.1:0-3911 GCF_046073885.1 Flavobacterium sp. | reverse complement strand
GTTGTAATTAACGATCTTGTCGATCTCCAATATATCCCGTTCTAAGTCGAGGTGGATATTTTTTAAATATTGAATTTCGCGGTGTTTTTCGATCTGGTGCTCGCGCAAATTTTCAGCAAAAAATCCGAGCGTTACCGCAGCAAACAGCATGATGAATTCAGTGAAATATTCACTTACTTTTTTAGGCGGGTGTGCGTGATGATGTACTTCCATATTCGATACGTCTTGACAGGGAAAGGCTATAAAAAATCAAAATTTGGCCTAATTTAGACCAAATTTTGATTAAATAAAGAATTAATTGTTTTTTATTTGGAAGACAAATCCGGCTGCAGAGTCATGTAAGTAGTCTCATTTTCTATTACGTAGGTCCGCATGATAGCCATGTCTTTTTCATAAGAGCCCTTACCATACACCTCATCGTAAGCTGTTTTTAACTTGGCTGGCTCATCCATTTCTTTCCAGCCATCTGGAAAGCGGCGCGAGAAAACAATGCGATTAAGTCCTGAAGTGGAATAGGTTGCCACTTTGATACCCGCTTTGTCCCATACTTTCGGTAAACGTTTCATCACATCCCAAAACTCTTGCGCCGGCGCATATTTTAAGGTCAAAATATTGGAACGGATTTTGGCTGATCTTTCCGACGGACTAGAATTGCTGTATTCAGGTTGAAAAGTGATGATTTCGCCCCCTGTAACACCTTCTAAATGGGGAGATACATGCAAATAGAAGTCATTTGCTGCCTCTGTATAGGAGGGCATTGCGGCTAATTCATCACGGCGAGCCCAAGAGGTTCCTATATTAAATAGTGCCATCACTTCGTTGTGGTGGCTTCCCCCAACTAAATTAAAAACCGCCCAAGCATAAGGAGTGCCCGCCTTGCGGAATTTAGCCACATGCGTTTTTAAGGCCTCATTGAAAGCGCCCCGATGACCAGATTTAACTTTGTAGTATTGGAAATTGGTGGTGTTTGCCTGTGCCCATGCGCTAAGCGAGAAAAGGCAAAATGTGGAAAGGATAAGTAGTTTTTTCATGGTTTATTTATTTAGAGAGTTCATCAAAAATTTTAGCATCGTATACGTCCCATTCTTCGACGATTTTGCCATCTTTCACTGCGCAAACTTGGTGGAATATCTCGTCTTTGGATGTTTTGCCATTGCTTACATTAACGATAATATAGGCAATTACGAAATTTTTGACCCCGGCAGGTGTAGGTTCATCATTAATGGTTTCCCAAAGTTCGCCGTAGTTTTTAATCGTGAATTTGAAGCCGGAGGCTTTTAAATTGCCCAGTAATGCATTGTTTTGACTGACATTTAATTTATTCAAATTGTCATGAATGGTATCGTTTTCAGCAGCGAATGCAGCTCTAACCGCAGCCGTATCTAAAGCAAATGCTTTTTCATTGAACGCTTTTACTAAATCAATGTTAGCTGATTTAGCAACGGTGTACCCATTTTGATTGGGGTCTTTAGGTGGGGCTGTAGTTTCCTCCTTTTTTTGAGAACAGCTAAATAGAAAACTGCCTACTAGTAGCATTAAAAAGATTTTTTTCATAAGGTTAGATTGTTTTGATTTGGTAGGAAAATTAGCGGCTTGTTCACATTTTAATTGATTTTAGACTTTTGATTTTGTCCATTTTTATCTATTTTTTGTCTAAAATTCAAAAGCTAGCAAGAGTTAATGTTCGATTTTGTCCCTTACCTGTCTTTTTTAACGAGTGGAATAGGCCTTTTATTCATTTGTTATTTAATCGCGCGCTTTCCCAAAATTCCCCAAGTACATGCACTCGCTTGGATTATTTTCTCCTTGGTTTTTCTCGAATTTTACATCTATGCTTTGACCTCCAAGCATATTTATCAAATGCTTTTTATCCTTAGAACGCCTAATATTATTCGGGTCTTTTTGCCCATTACTTTATTCTTTTATGTTCGAAAAATGCTAGTCCCCACGCGAGTCATATCGGGATGGCAGCTTGTGCATTTTGTATTTCCCGTTGTGATTACCCTAGGTATTTTGCCTGATCTATTTTTATCTGCTGCAGAGAAGACCTCCATTTTAGATCATTATTATGTACAAAATAAGTACTTCATCACCAAGCCAATGGGTTGGATTCCAGCGGGTTTTGTGCAGCCCGTTTCCATTTTTGTGGGGATTTTTTATGGGGCGATTTCGCTTTGGATGATTTGGAAAACAAAATATATATGGGGAAGCGTGTATACCTATGTGAATAAGCAATCGTTGATTTGGTTGAACTTATTGAGCGGAGCCGTGATGATATACTTTTTGCTTCAGTTGTATCAGTATGTTAATTTATTTCTAAATAATACGTTCGATCCACCTTCACAGTTGATTAAATGCATCTTAGGGATCTCTCTGTTCACCTATTTTATCATGACACCTAATGTGCAGGAAAATATGGATGGTTGTATATTGCCCAAAGAAAAGGGGACACCTACTATCCCAGAAATTCTACCTGAGCTTATCTTGGCTATGGCTTCAGACAAGGAAGCCATCGCATTTGATGATAAGATAAAATCGGATCAAGTGTATTTGTCGCCTGATATTGACCTAGCAGCTTTGGCGAAATTAGTCGATATGCCTTCGGCAAAATTATCGAAGTTGATCAAAATGTATTATGGAATTTCCTTCGCAGAATACATTAATCGCTTGCGTATTCATCATTTTCTTCAACAACGCTCTTCGTTTGATCAGTACACCTTAGAAACGTATATGTACCAAAGTGGATTCACCAATCGCTCCACTTTCTATGCGGCTTTCAAAAAATATGTAGGGGTAAACCCGAGTTTTTTTTTGAAAGAAATTCATCAATCAAGCTAATATTGACCTGAAAATGGACATTTTAATCGGAATTCAAGACAAACTTTAGTTCATTCAACGTGCGGCTTGTGCCTTATTTATAAAACTTGTGGGTCTGTATTTTAACCTTTAAAAATCAACCCATGAAAAAGTTTACTAGTACCCTCGCACTCCTTTTTTGCACACTAAGTTTATTTGCCCAAACCGCAGAAAAAACCTATTTCTTGATGAATGAAAGTCGTGTGAATGACACGGATATTTATAAGAAAAATTATCCTGCTGTTCGTAATTGGTGGTTAAATGCCACAAAAGGAATTACCTATAATATGACTGCACATACATCCGAAACGGGTAGAACCTACTCCATGGTGTATTTGAAAGGGGAGGAGAATGTAGGAAAATACGTAGGCCAACGTTCCGTTTTGTCAGACAAACAAGCCATTGAACTAAAATCGGTAACGGACGAAAATACAGCCAATCGCACGATGGCTATTCAGCGTTCTCTTTGGGTTCAAGAGGCAAATGTAACAAGCATCTTGCCTGACTTTAAAATTGAAAATTACGATTTCCGTAAAATTCACTTATTCACGGTTCCGTTTGATAAAATAGCAGAATATGAAAAATTAATTGAACAATCGAATCAAGAAGATAAGGCACTTGGCCTTACCTATAATTACATTGTTTACCGAGCAGTGGATGGATATCCAAACAATACGTTTATGTTAATCTTACCAGAAAAGTCTCGTTTAGCATATTATACGCATCAAGAGGAGCGTAATGCTAAAAGAAAGGGCAATGCAAAATTGACCGAATTAAATAAAAAGGCGAGCAAGTTGCGTACGATTGTTCGAATCGATTATTTAACTCGCGTACCAGTTAATTAACGCATTTCAAAAATGAAATATCGAAGAATGGTGGGGCTCTTTGTTCCACCATTTTTATTACTTGTTAGTTCATAATTACTACCTTTTATTTAACTAAATTTGCTCCTGCTAAGCCTATTTTGGCGCAACTTATCAGCAGGTCATGCCTAAGAATGTTAAAATATCGGTGTTGATGGCCGTCTACAATACGGACTTTCAATTAACCAAAAG
>NZ_JBJTND010000033.1:0-4396 GCF_046073885.1 Flavobacterium sp. | reverse complement strand
AGTACAATAATTATCTACTAAAATTGATATAATTTTTTCTATAAACATTTTTAGAAAAAACGTATATATTCTTTTTAAACTTGCACAAAAATACGACTTAAGAACTATTCTCAAAACCTTAAAATAGTCTTAAATTCAATTTATATTAATTCTAAATAATATTTAACATTTGTATTCACCCATTAAATATTACTTTTACGTAAAAATCACCACATTATGAGAATTTTAACACTTTTTAAATGCCTTATATTGGCTATTACATTTGGCTTACCAAACAATCATTTAAACGCTCAAAACATAAAAACCACTCCAAATAACGACTCAAAATTAGAACAATTAGTAGTTGAAAAACGGAAATTAAATCCCTCGATTGCTTTAAACGAGAGATATAAAATTCAGATTTTTAGTGGCGAAAGTGAAAAAGCAAAAAAAACAGTAATTCAATTCAAACAAGAGTTTAAAGATATTGACGCCACAATAATATTTAACACCCCCAACTATAAAGTATGGGTAGGTAACTTTAAAACAAGAATGGAATCTGAAAGAAATTTTGCAGAAATCAAGAAAAAGTACAAAAATACACTCCTGATAAAACCAAACAAATAAGCATAAAAAAATCCCGATAAATCGGGATTTTTTTTATGCAATTAAAATATTATTTTAATTTCTTTTTGATTGCTACTTCGTGGTACGCTTCAATAATATCTCTTTCTTCAATATCATTGTATCCTTTAATTTGAATACCACAATCGTATCCTTTAGTCACTTCTTTCACATCATCTTTGAAACGCTTAAGAGCTACTAATTCACCGTCAAATACAACAACTCCTTCTCTAACTACTCTCACTTTAGCTGCTCTCGTAATCTTACCATCCATAACCATACATCCGGCAATAGATCCAACTTTAGAAATTTTAAATATCTCTCTAATCTCAGCAGTACCAAGCACTTCTTCTTTCATTTCTGGCGCTAACATTCCTTCCATTGCATCTTTCAAGTCATCAATAGCAGCATAAATAATAGAATAGTAACGGATATCAATTTCTTCTTTATCGGCTAACTGTCTTGCATTTCCAGCAGGACGAACATTAAATCCGATAATAATTGCATCCGAAGCAGAAGCTAACATTACGTCTGTTTCAGTAATAGCACCCACTCCTTTGTGAATGATATTGATTTGAACTTCTTCAGTAGATAATTTAGAGAACGAATCAGACAATGCTTCAACAGAACCGTCCACGTCTCCTTTAAGAATTACATTCAATTCTTTAAATTGACCTAAGGCAATTCTTCGTCCAATTTCGTCTAATGTAATATGACGTTGTGTTCTTACTGATTGCTCACGCATCAATTGAGAACGTTTTGAAGCAATTTGTTTTGCTTCTTTTTCATCTTCAAAAATATTAAATTTATCTCCCGCAGTAGCCGCTCCATCCAAACCTAATACAGATACTGGAGTTGAAGGACCTGCTTCTTTAACTACATGCCCTCTTTCATCATGCATGGCTTTAATTTTACCATGATGTTTTCCAGCTAACATATAATCTCCAATTCTTAAAGTTCCATGTTGTACTAATAATGTAGAAACATACCCTTTACCTTTGTCCAAAAACGCTTCTACAACAGTTCCTTGCGCCGGTTTATTTGGGTTTGATTTTAAATCTAAAATTTCAGCTTCTAGCAATACTTTTTCAAGCAATTCCTTAACACCTAAACCAGTTTTAGCCGATATATCGTGAGATTGAATTTTACCTCCCCAATCTTCAACCAATAAATTCATACCCGCTCATCTTTCTTTAATCTTATCTGGATTAGCATTTGGTTTATCTACTTTATTGATTGCAAAAATAATCGGAACACCAGCTGCTTGCGCATGACTAATCGCCTCTTTCGTTTGCGGCATAATATCATCATCCGCAGCAATTACAATAATTGCAATATCGGTAACTTGAGCTCCACGAGCACGCATTGCCGTAAAGGCCTCGTGACCTGGAGTATCTAAAAATGCTATTTTTTGACCATTGTCTAAAGTCACTCCGTAAGCACCAATATGCTGCGTAATTCCTCCAGACTCTCCTGCAATTACATTTTCTTTACGAATATAATCCAATAAAGAGGTTTTACCGTGATCGACATGCCCCATAACAGTTACGATAGGTGCTCTAGACACTAAATCTTCTTCTTTATCTTCAACAACTTGAATTGCTTCTTCAATATCTACAGTGATAAACTCCACTTCATAACCAAACTCATCGGCTACAATAGTTAATGTTTCAGCATCCAAACGCTGATTCATTGTCACCATAATTCCAAGTGACATACACGTACCAATTACTTTAGTAATAGGCACATCCATCATAATTGCGATTTCACCTACAGTAACAAATTCAGTAACCTTAATAGTTTTACTTCCTTCATCTAAAGCTCTTTGCTCTTCGTCTGATTTTTGACGGTGTGTATCTCTCTTATCTCTTCTGTATTTCGCCGCTTTAGATTTACCGCCTTTACCTTGAAGTTTTTCTAAAGTCTCACGGATTTGATTTTTAACTTCCTCTTCCGTAGGCTCTACTTTTGCAACAATAGCAGGTCTATTCCCTTTTACAAAACCAGGTTTAGCACCTCTATTAGCATTGAAACCACCTCCAGCATTTGGAGTGATTTTATTTGGATTTGGAGCTCCTGGCTCACCTGGTGTTGATGGCTTAGCTACAATTCTTTTTCTTTTATTTTTACCTGCATTAGCTCCAGCACCTGGTACACCTGGTTTATTTGGAGTAATTTTAGGATCTTCTTTTTTCTTTTTAGGTTTATTGAATTGAGACAAATCAATAGTTTGACCCGTTAAAGTAGCTCCTGATAGTTTCTGATACTGAGTAGTAATGGTTTCGTCTACAGGAACATCGTCCGATTTAACATCAGCTTTTGCATCAACAGAAACTGTTTTTTTGTCCTCTTTTGGTGTAACTTCAGCAACTGGATGTACTTCTTTTTTGTCTGAAACTGGTTTTTCTGAAACAACATCTTTAGGTACGTCTTGAGTCTTAACTTCTACAGGAGATGGTTTTTTAGGATTGAGTTCTATTTTACCAACCTGAATAGGACCCGTTACTACCGCTTTCGCTTTAATAACTTCTTGACGTTCCTCTTCTTGTTTACGTTTTTCTTCAATCTCTTGCTCACGTTGAATACGTAACGCTTCTTTTTCTTTTCTTTTCTCTTCCCCTACTTCTTTAGAAGCTTCTTTATTCCCCTTATCGCCCGCAAATTGACTTTGTAGGATACCAAACTCTCGTTCAGAAATTTTAGCATTTGGATTTGCATCAATAGCAATTCCCTTATCTTTTAGATAATCTACTGCTCTTTCTAACGAAATGTTTAATTCCCTTAAAACCTTGTTTATTCTTATTACTCTCTCTTCAGACATAAAAACTTTTTATTATTATCTTTTTGTTGTGTTTCTCGACCCAAACCTTTTAAAAAAGGACAATGAAGTTAAGATATTTTTTTAAGATTTGAAATTAATTATCAAATTCTTCTTTTAATATCTTAATTACATCTAGAATTGTTTCCTCTTCCAAATCTGTTCTTCTCACCAAATCTTCTACATCTTGATTCAAGATACTTCGTGCCGTATCTAATCCAATTTTAGCAAATTCATCGATAATCCATTCTTCAATTTCGTCAGAGAACTCCGTTAATTCAATATCATCTTCTTCTCCACTAACGGCATCTCCTTCACGAATTACATCCAATTCATATCCTGTCAAAAGACCTGCTAATTTAATATTGTGACCTCCTCTACCAATCGCTTTAGAAACTTCTTCTAATTTCAAGAACACTTCTGCTCTCTTAGTTTCTTCATTAATTTTAATAGAAGACACTTTAGCTGGACTCAAAGCACGAGTAATATACAATTGAATATTACTTGTGTAATTGATAACATCAATATTTTCGTTTCCTAACTCACGAACAATTCCATGAATACGTGATCCTTTCATACCTACACAAGCTCCAACAGGATCAATTCTATCATCATACGAATCTACCGCTACTTTTGCTTTTTCTCCTGGAATTCTTACTACATTTTTAACCATAATTAAACCGTCAAAAACTTCAGGAATTTCTTGTTCAAATAATTTTTCCAAGAACTTATCTGAAGTTCGTGACATAATAATTTGAGGTTTATTTCCTTTTAATTCAACGCTTTCAATGATTCCGCGCACATTGTCTCCTTTACGGAAAAAGTCAGAAGGAATTTGTTTTTCTTTTGGCAAAACAATTTCATTTCCTTCATCGTCAACCAAAATGACAACTCTTGGTCTTACATGATGTACTTCGGCAGTATATATTTCACCGATAATATCTTTAAATTGCTTGTACAAATTAGTATTGTCGT
>NZ_JBJTND010000032.1:0-6910 GCF_046073885.1 Flavobacterium sp. | reverse complement strand
TTTAGTGACTTGAGTTTAGATGGAGTGGTGTTTAATTTGAAAACCTATAAAAAAGAGAAACTTACTAATATAGACGTTTTTATTAATGCTTTTGGAGAAGGTAAACCCTCTAAAAAACATTTTTTATTGACTGCACAAGATGCTCAGATTACCAATGGACATTTTATTTTAACGGATGAAAATAGAGTTATTCCAAAGGATGTTGATTTCACAAAATTAAATATCCAACTTTCTGATTTTAAATTGTACGGTCCTGATGTAAATACCAATATTCTGAAAATGTCTTTTTTGGATCATCGAGGGGTGTATGTGAAAAAATTAAGCGGAATATTTAGTTATACCAAAAAGCAAATCAAATTAACGAAGTTAGAAGCATTTACTAAAGAAAACTCCGAGATAAAAGCTAATGTTGCTTTGAATTATAGAATCGAAGATTTTGCTGATTTTAACAATAAAGTACAATTTGATGTTCAATTAGCCTCTTCTACCTTAGCCTCAAACGATGTTCGCTGTTTTTATAAAGAATTAGGTAAAAACCAATTCTTTTACACCAAAGCCAATTTATTGGGAACACTAAACAATTTGAAAGTCAGTCAATTGAATTTAGTGGATTCTAAAAAAAGCAAAATGATTGGCGCCATCCGATTTAAAAATTTGTTTCCAAAAAAAGGACAAGAATTCTACATGAAAGGGAAATTCAGTACACTTTCCTCAAGCTATGATGATTTAGTGACTTTATTGCCCAATGTTCTCGGAAAAACATTGCCTACTAATTTGAAAAAAATAGGAAAATTCAATTTAGTTGGTAAAACAGAATTGACCACAAAAGATATCAATGCCGATTTTATAATGACGACTGCTTTAGGTGCTGTAAAATAAAGTTTTGTAATGCATTCTATTGATTTTATTGATAAAGCTTCTTATGTTGGGAATGTGGTTTTGGATAAATTTGACTTAGGAACTTTTGTTTCTGAAAAAGATTTGGGCAAAATTAGTTTGAATCTTGCTATTGATGGGGTTGGTTTTACTGAGAAATATTTGAATACACAAATCAAAGGGGCAATTTCTCAAATGGATTACAATAACTATTCGTATCATAATTTAGAGTTAAATGGAAATTTTAAAATGCCTATTTATCAAGGAAAAGTTACTGTACATGATCCTAATCTAAATTTGATATTTGATGGTTTAGTAGATTGGACTAAAAAAGATAGCCGATTTGATTTTCATATTGGTATTGACAATGCTAACTTGTACCAACTAAAGTTTACTAAAGACGCGACCTCTTTATTGAAAGGAGATATTGTGGTTCAAGTTGCTGGGAATTCGGTAGATAATTTACAGGGAGATGTCTTTGTAAACGAAACTACCTATACAAACTCTAAATCGACTTATTTCTTTACTGATTTTAAGGTTAATTCTAGTTTTGACGAAAATAAAATTAGAACAATAACGGTCAATTCTCCAGATATTGTAGAGGGTAAAATTGAGGGTAAATACAAATTCAATCAATTACGGAAATTAGTTGAAAATTCGTTAGGAAGTTTGTACACAAACTACAAACCAAATAAGGTAGAGAAAGGGCAATTTTTAAATTTTGATTTTTCGATTAATAATAAAATTGTAGAAGTTCTTTTTCCTGAAATCTCTATTGAAACTAACACAGTTGTAAAAGGAAAAATCAATTCGGATAAAAACGAATTTAAACTCAATTTTAATTCCCCTCAGATTATTGCAGCTAAGAACACGTTTGATAATGTCAGGATTAATGTAGATAATAAAAATCCATTGTATAATGCATACATCGAATTGGATTCTATTAAATCTAAATATTATAAAATACGCGACTTTAGCTTGATTAATGTTACAATGAAAGACTCTTTGTTTTTTCGTACGGAGTTTAAAGGGGGAGCAAAAGGCGAAGATTATTTCAATTTGAATCTCTACCACACCATTAATAAAGAAAAGAAAAATGTTGTTGGTATTAGTAAGTCAGAAGTGAAATTCAAGGATTATTTGTGGTTCTTGAACGAAAATGATACTCAAGATAATCGAATTGTTTTTGACAAAGAGTTAAAAGAGTTTGCAATCGAGGACATTGTTCTATCGCATGAAAATCAAAGAATAGAGTTGTTTGGTACTACTAGAGGGGATTCGTATAAAGATTTAAAATTGAATTTTAAGGATGTGAATTTGAATAAAATTACTCCCGAAAATGAACACTTTGTTTTTAATGGAAATATTAATGGAGAAGTCAATTTTAAACAAAACAAGTTGGTGTATCAGCCAACGGCTTCTTTGGTAATAGACCATCTTAATTTGAATACAACAGATTTAGGTACTCTTGAATTTGATATAGAAGGAGATGAAAACCTGTCTAAATTTGCGATTACTTCATCTATTACAAATGAAGACTTTGAATCGTTTAATGCGAGTGGTAATCTGGAGGTTAAGAATAATGAAACAGTATTGGATTTACGCGTAAAATTAGATCAATTTAAATTGGCTACTTTAGGGTCGTTAGGAGGAGAAGTATTGTCTAATATTAGAGGATTTGCTTCAGGAAATGCAACTATTCAAGGAAATGTAAATAAACCTGAAATTAATGGGCGTCTTTATTTAGATAAAGCGGGGATGGGAATTCCGTATTTAGGAGTTGATTATGAATTGACAGATAGAACAATTGTTGATTTAACAGATGAAAAGTTTTTGTTTAGAAATAATTTAATGACCGATTCTAAATTTGGAACAAAAGGAATGCTTAACGGTGGTATAGAGCATAAAAACTTTTCGAATTGGAAATTAGATTTAACAATTGCCTCAAAACGATTGCTGGCTCTGGATACCAAAGATAGTGAAGAAGCTGCTTATTTTGGTACGGCATTCATTAATGGTAACGCAACAATTAAAGGACCTACGAATAATTTAGAAATAAAGGTACAAGCTAAATCTGAAAAAGGAACTGCAGTAAAAATACCTATTAATAATGCTGAAAGTGTTACTGAAAATAGTTTTCTTCATTTTATTACGCCTAAAGAAAAATTCAATTTAAAGAAGGGAATTGTAGAAAAAGGCAGTAATTATAAAGGACTTGATTTAGAGTTTGATTTTGATATTACTCCCGATGCAGAAGTAGAGGTAATTTTAGATCGAAATTCAGGACATGGAATGAAAGGTAAGGGTAACGGTTCGCTCTTATTTAAGATAAATACTTTAGGAAAGTTCAATATGTGGGGAGATTTCCAAGCGTATGAAGGAACTTATAATTTTAAAACCACTGGAATCAATAAAAAATTCACGGTTAAAAAAGGAGGTTCAATTTCTTGGGAAGGAAATCCATTAAGAGCGCAATTGAATCTTGAAGCAGTTTATAAAACAACGGCCAATCCTTCGTTGTTGATTGACAATTCTTCGTTCAATAAAAAAGTTCCTGTTGAAGTTGTTATTGGAATTAAGGGAGATTTAATGAGTCCTGAACCTGATTTTAACATAGATTTCCCAACAGTGAGTAACGTTTTAAAATCAGAAATTCAAACAAAATTGTATGATAAAGAAGTACGACAAACACAGGCATTGTACTTGTTGTCTTCGGGAAGTTTCTTAAGCACGGAAGGAATGAGTAAGACTGATTTGTCAGGAAGTTTATTTGAAACAGCAACCGGTTTGTTAGGGAATGTGATTAAATCAAATGATGAAAAGTTTAATGTGGGGATTAATGTTGTAGGAGCCGATAAACGATTAGGAAAAGAAACCGATGGTCGATTTGAAGCGTCAGTTTCGTCAAAAATTAATGAGCGAATCACTTTTAATGGAAAATTAGGGGTTCCTTTTGGAGGAATTAATCAAACCGCCTTCATTGGTAATGTTGAATTACTTTGGCGATTAAATGATGATGGTAGTTTGAATGCAAGGATTTTCAATAAAGAAAATGATATCAATTATATCGGACAAGGAATAGGGTATACGCAAGGAATTGGAATTACTTACGAAGTTGATTTTGACACATTCAGAGAGTTAGTGAGTAAAATGTTTAAAAAACAGTTGACACAACAAGTAATACCAGCAGAATATTTAGATCAAGATTCTGAATTGGCACCTGATTTTATACGATTTTCAAATTCGAAAAAATCAAACAAAGAAACGCCTAAAAAAAATCAAGAAGCAGTAGTTCCAGAAGAGGATTAAATTTTGGAATTTGTCTAGACTTAAGAATTATCAAAAAAGAAGAAAATAGTTGTGTTTTTTTGAAAAAAGTTAATTTTAATTGCTTTTTTGAAAACTTATTAACGAAAACGTTTGAATTCATAATGGTTTTCTAATTTATTAAATACATCGCTTTGAAACTAGTTCACGTTTATTAATTTTACACCAAATACTATAATAATGCCAAATAAAATAAGAAAAATAGGTGTTTTAACTTCTGGAGGAGATTCTCCAGGAATGAATGCAGCAATACGCTCAGTAGTTAGAACTTGTGCTTTCCATAAAATTGGATGTGTAGGGATTTACAGAGGATACCAAGGAATGATTGAAGGTGATTTTAAAGAAATGGGACCTCGTAGCGTTAATAATATTATTAATAAAGGAGGTACGATTTTAAAATCGGCTCGTTCAATGGAATTTAAAACTCCAGAAGGAAGAAAAAAGGCATACGATAATTTAGTGAAAGCCGAAATTGATGCTTTTGTTGTTATTGGAGGTGATGGAAGTTTTACGGGGGCTTTATTATTCAATTCAGAATATGATTTCCCAGTTATTGGTATTCCAGGAACTATTGATAACGATATTTTTGGAACGAGTCATACTTTAGGGTACGATACCGCTTTGAATACTGTAGTAGAAGTAATTGATAAAATTCGTGATACAGCGAGTTCACATAACCGTTTGTTCTTGGTTGAGGTTATGGGTCGTGATGCGGGACACATTGCTTTAAATGCCGGTATTGGAGCTGGTGCGGAAGAGATTTTAATTCCAGAAGAAGACATGGGGTTAGATCGTTTGTTAGATTCGCTTAAGAAAAGTAAGGCGGCAGGAAAATCATCTAGTATTGTGGTGATTGCCGAAGGAGATAAAATTGGTAAAAGTGTATTTGAATTAAAAGATTACGTTGAGTCCAATTTACCTGAATATGATGTTAGAGTTTCTGTATTAGGGCATATGCAAAGAGGTGGTTCGCCTTCTTGTTTTGATAGAGTATTAGCTAGTAGATTAGGAGTTAAAGCTGTCGAGTCATTGTTAGAAGGTAAATCTAATTTAATGGCAGGAATTATTGCTGATAAAATTACATTAACTCCCTTAGAACAAGCTATAAAAGGACATTCAGAAATTGATACTGAATTGTTGCGCGTTTCTGATATTGTATCAATCTAAAAATAAATATATTTTGGTTTGGAACTCAAATCAAAAATAAAAATTACACTAAATAAACTAAAATCTAAAATTAAATTAAAATGTCAAAAGTAAAATTAGGAATAAACGGTTTCGGAAGAATTGGAAGAATCGTTTTTAGAGAGTCTTTCAACAGAGATAATGTTGAAGTAGTAGCTATCAATGACTTATTAGATGTTGATCACTTAGCTTACTTGTTAAAATATGATTCAGTTCACGGTCGTTTCAATGGAACTGTTGAAGTAAAAGAAGGTAAATTGTATGTAAACGGAAGACACATTCGTATCACGGCTGAAAGAAATCCAGCTGATTTGAAATGGAATGAAGTTGATGTTGATGTAGTTGCTGAATGTACAGGTTTCTTTACTACTGTTGAAACTGCAAGTGAGCATATCAAAGGTGGTGCTAAAAAAGTAATTATTTCTGCTCCTTCTGCTGATGCTCCAATGTTTGTAATGGGTGTTAACCACGAAACTGCAAAAGCTTCTGATTTAGTTGTTTCTAATGCATCTTGTACTACTAACTGTTTAGCTCCAATGGCTAAAGTTATTCACGATAACTTTGGAATTGTTGAAGGGTTAATGACAACTGTTCACGCTACAACTTCGACTCAAATGACAAATGACGGTCCATCTAGAAAAGATTTTAGAGGTGGTCGTTCTGCATTAGTAAATATGATTCCTTCTTCTACAGGTGCTGCTAAAGCGGTAGGAGTTGTAATTCCTTCGTTAAACGGAAAATTAACTGGTATGTCAATGCGTGTTCCTACTGTTGACGTTTCTGCAGTAGATTTAACTGTGAAATTAGCTAAAGAAACTTCGTATGCTGAAATCATGGCTGTATTGAAAAATGCTTCTGAAACTACAATGAAAGGAATCTTAGGATTTACTGAAGATGATGTTGTTTCTAATGATTTCGTATCTGATTCAAGAACTTCTATTATTGATGCTAAAGCTGGAATTGGTTTGAATTCTACTTTCTTCAAAATTATTTCTTGGTATGATAATGAATACGGTTATTCAAGTAAATTAATTGATTTATCTGTACATATTGCAGGTTTGAAATAATAAAAACCTTTTCAATAAAATCCCGTTATTGTTTATTTAACGGGATTTTATTTTTTTACTATTTTCCTATCTCCAAAACGGTATAAATTGTTTAATTTTATAGTCTTTGGAGTAGATTTCCAAAAATCAAAAAACCAAAAAAACCAAAAGATGAAATTAATAGTTGATAGTGGTTCTACCAAAGCCGATTGGATTGCGATAGACGATAGCGGTAAAATTTTGTTCACAACACAAACTTTAGGTCTTAATCCAGAAATATTGGATGAAGCTGAAGTAATAGAACGTTTGAACGATCGTTTTGATATTTTGCAAAATAAAAATGAGGCAACTCATTTGTTCTTCTATGGCGCTGGTTGTGGAACTGAAAGAATGAAATTATTTCTTTCTCAAGTTTTTCAAGCCTATTTTCCAAATGCAATTGTTGTAGTTGAAGAAGATACCTATGCTGCGGTTTT
>NZ_JBJTND010000031.1:0-7130 GCF_046073885.1 Flavobacterium sp. | reverse complement strand
ATAGATATTAAACAATTAACAAAATAACTGTGTATTTATCAAATCAAAAGAAGTGTTATTATAAAAGGAATTGAAACAATATCAATTTGCACAATTAGAGTAGTTTATCGATAATCATTTCTTCTGTAATGCCTTCGGCATCTGCTTTGTAGTTTTTAATGATTCGATGACGTAGGATTCCAATAGCAACCGCTTTGACATCTTCAATATCTGGAGAGAATTTTCCATTGAAAGCTGCATTTGCTTTGGCTGCCAAAATTAAATTTTGAGAAGCTCTAGGTCCAGCACCCCAATCTAAATAATTTTTTACATATTCATTAGATAGTGAATTATCTGGTCGGGTTTTACTTACCAAAGTAACCGCATATTCAATCACATTATCGGCAACAGGAATTCGACGAATTAAGTGTTGGAAATCAATAATTTCTTGAGCAGAAAACAATGGATTTATAGTTGGTTTTGAATCTGATGTAGTACTTTTAACGACTTCTACTTCCTCTGCAAAAGAAGGATAATCTAATTTAATAGCAAACATAAAACGGTCTAATTGCGCTTCCGGCAAAGGGTAAGTCCCTTCTTGCTCAATAGGGTTTTGCGTTGCTAAAACAAAATAAGGTAAATCCAGTTTATAGTTTTGCCCAGCAATAGTAACCGAACGCTCTTGCATGGCTTCTAATAGAGCCGCTTGGGTTTTTGGAGGTGTTCTGTTGATCTCATCGGCAAGAATAATATTCGAAAAGATTGGTCCTTTAATAAATTTAAACTGACGGTTTTCATCTAAAATTTCGCTACCTAAAATATCGGAAGGCATTAAATCGGGAGTAAATTGTATCCGCTTAAATGCCAATCCCAAAGCTTGAGAAATGGTATTAACCATTAACGTTTTGGCCAATCCGGGAACCCCAACCAAAAGCGCATGCCCCCCCGAAAAAATACTCAACAAAACTTGGTCTACAACCACATCTTGCCCAATAATTATTTTGGAGATTTCTTTTTTTAGTTCGACTCTCTTTTGAACTAAACTTTGTATTGCAGCAACATCTGACATAGAATTACTTTTATTTCTTTAACCAATTATTTGTGAACGTACAATTCGAATAGTCTCCATTAATTTTTATGTACGTTTCTTTAATTTTTGTTTCCGACCATTTAGCAATAGCATCAATTTGCTTTTCTTTAAGTGCAAGGTCTTTAATTTTAGTATAATCTTTACTGAAATCAGCTATATGCTGATCTATTTTATTAGTTACAGTAATAATTTTATATCTTTTTCCTGCTTTAGGATCTTCATCTAAAATCACCGGAGAAACATCTCCACTATTCATATTAGAAACTTGCGCATAGAATTCTGGATCCATTTTGGTTAATTCAAAATGAGTGTCTTGAGTTTTCGGATTGATTAAAGTCCCTCCGTTTGCTCTTGTTTCTTTCTCATCTGACAAAGTTCTTGCAGCTTCCGCAAAAGTTATTTCTTTATCAAGGATGCGTTTTCTTATTAATTCAATTTTATCTTTCGCCTCTTTTAAAGCATCCGGAGTAATTTTTGCAGCCATTAAAATATGACGCAATTCAAGATCTTGCCCTTTAATTTTTTCCAAATAAATAATATGAAAACCAAATTCCGTTTCAAAAGGTTCTGAAATTTCGCCTTCTTGCAGGGAGTAAGCAACATCTTTAAATTCTTTTACAAAAGGCGTTTTCTTATTTATTTTATAGAAACCTCCGCTTGATCTCGACCCTGGATCTTCAGTATATAAAACCGCTTTTGTAGTAAAACTAGCACCCGCTAATACTTCTTTTTTTATTTCTCTAAGTCGATTAATCACCGCTTGTTTTTCTAGCTCTGAAACTTTGGGGGTTATTACTATTTGTGCCATTTCTAATTCGGCTCCCAAAAGTGGTCGGTCTGATTCAGGGATTTTTTTAAAGAAATTTCTAGTTTCTTCAGGAGTAATTTGAATTGGATCAATAATTTTTTTCTGCATTTCTGCAGCTAATTTTTGCTGTTTTAATATCTCAAAAAGTTCCGTTTTGAATTCATCTTCACTACTTTTTTTGAAATACTTCACTACATTATCCATTGATTTCAACTGCTCAACCATATAATCTAGCTGTTGATTCATTTTTTCTTTTACCTCTTCGTCTTTTACAACAATAGAATCTTGAATTGCTTGGTGTGCATATAATTTATCTTCCAACAATTTACCAAGCATTTGACAACGGGTAATATCTTTAGTAGAATTTCCAGAGCTTTCAATTTCTAAAAAGGCCTTATCAATATCAGAATCCAAAACAATATAATCACCAACAGTCGCAACAATACCGTCAACTTTTTGTCTTTTTTGTTGAACTACAGGAGTTTTTTCAGGCTCTTTATCTTTAATAATCTCCTGGGCATTTGCGTAAAAACCAATTAAAAAAAGGAAGCTACCTAGTAATCGTTTACAATTCAATACATTCATCATTATTCTATTTTATTTTTTAATTTGATTTTTAACTTTTTCAAAAACTGCCGTATCCACTTTTACAGTAAACTCTTTTTTAAGTTCATTTACCCAGTTTTGTTCAAGATATTGTTGGTAGTCATTTACTAATTTTCCTCGGCATTCATCTAATGTTTTTGTACCAGCAGGTAATACTTCTTTTACACTAGTTACATAATAATATTCTCCTTTATTTGTAATTTCAGAAACTCCTAACTCCATTTTTGTGCCTTTTGGCAAAGCATCTGCACCCTCTTCATAAATACCTTCGTAATACATAACGCTAACATTATCTTTGGTATTGAATTTTTCTTTAATGTCTTTTGAAGTTTGTTTTTTCTTCAACATATTTAAAACCTTCTTCATTTTGTTCAAATCAGTTGAAGAATAAATTTCACAGTTTACTCTCGTTTTCCATAGGTGCTTGTCTTTTTGAGTTTCATAAAAAGCTTTTAAACCTGTAGTATCGGTTTTAGAACGCTGCCAAATTTCTTTATCCATTAAATCAAATAACAACAATCCGTCACGATATTCATCCATTACCGCAGAAAATTCTGGGAATTCAACCTCTAAATTATCATTGTAATATTGGTTTCTTTTCTCATCTACAAAAGAATCAAATAAGTAACTAGTAAGTTTTGAAACAGGTCTAATTGCTGAACCTCCTTTTTGTTTTGCGTAAACATATTCTAGAAAATCGGTCCCTTTGTAGTTTGTTGAACCGATAGTAAATAATGTTTTATCGTATTTTTTAGTATCTGTAGGAACTGCCCATTTATTACTAAAGAAGTCATCAGTAACCGCTTTAGAAATAGCACTATATAATTTAGTATCTTTTTGAATAGGATATTTTGCTCTTAATTTTTCTGTCAATGAATTTGTAATCAATCGAGAACGATCGTCTTTACTTATTTTGTTTTCTAGTTCTGCTTTGGATTCATCATAAGATTTAACTGGATATCTATCAATAAATTTAACAATATGCCAACCAAAGCTCGTTTCAAAAGGCTTCGATATTGGATTTTCTTTAGTTAAAGAAAAAGCTTGGTTTTCAAATTCTTCAGAGCTTAATTGACCTGAAGCAAATCTATTTAACACCCCACCTTTTGATGCAGATGATTTATCCTCAGATAATTGCTTAGCCAATTCTTCAAATTTTTCGCCCTGTTGGATTTTTTTATAAATATCATTGATGGTTTCTTTAGCGTCTTCTACTGCTACACCGTCCTTATTTTTCAAAATCATGATATGGGCAACCGCAATCTCTCCACGATTATCTCTAACATCATTAACCTTGATCAAGTGGTACCCAAATCGAGTTCGAACAGGCATTGATACGGTACCAACTGGAGTTTTATATGCTCCATTTTCAAAAGCATAAACCATTTTAAAACTGGTAAAATATCCTAAATTCCCTTTGTTATCTTTAGCTGAAGGATCTTGCGAAAATTCTGCTGCTAAAGCACCAAAATCTTCTCCTTTCACTATTCTTTCACGAATACCCATAATTTTATTGTAGGCAGCTAAGGTATCTGTAGGAGCTGCATTTTCGTCAGCTAATATTAAGATATGCGAAGCATTTACCTCTTTAAGTAATCTTTTATAACCTTCATCAACTAGTTCTTTAGTCACTTTAGAGTCAGTAGTGTAATTTTTAGACAACTGGGTTCTGTAGCTTTTTAACTCGTTTTGGTATTGCGTATTATTTTGCAATTCCAATTTATTTGCTTTGGTCACCTTCAATTTATAACCAATAAATAATTCGAGATACTGATTTAAATCTTTTTGTGATTCGTCTTTAACTAAATCTAAATTTTTATTGTAAACTCGTATGAATTCATCGGTATAAAAAGGCTTATTATCAATAGTAAATAATACCTCTTTGGTGTTAGTTTGTGAATTTGCTACCAAAGCGAAAACCATCAAAAATCCTAAAAAAACATGCTTTAACTTCATTATATTTATAATTAAAATAAGTTATACTAAACAATATCAATTTGACATTTAGAAAATCTAAATACAATCAACAAAAGTAACAAATAGGAAGTATTAAACAACATTAGAACTTACTATTAACAAAAATTTATTAACAGAAAACAGTATAAGCAATTTGAAATGGCAACTTGCATTAGTTATTTATTTAATAAATAGTATTTTTGCAATCCATTATATAATTTATGAGTTTTTTAAAAGAAATATTACGCCGCAGAACTTTCGGGATCATTTCGCATCCCGATGCTGGAAAAACAACCCTAACCGAAAAATTATTACTTTTTGGAGGGGCGATTCAGGAAGCTGGAGCAGTTAAAAATAATAAAATAAAAAAAGGCGCAACGAGTGACTTCATGGAGATAGAGCGCCAAAGAGGAATTTCTGTTGCCACATCGGTTTTGGCTTTTAATTATAAAGACAAAAAAATCAACATCTTGGATACACCAGGACATAAGGATTTTGCCGAAGACACCTTTAGAACATTAACTGCAGTTGATAGTGTAATTGTGGTTATTGATGTTGCTAAAGGAGTTGAGGAACAAACAGAAAAATTAGTTTCGGTTTGCAGAATGCGTAAAATTCCAATTATTGTATTTATCAATAAATTAGATCGAGAAGGAAAAGACGCATTTGACCTTATGGATGAAGTTGAAAAGAAATTGGGACTTCAAGTAACTCCGTTGAGTTTTCCAATAGGAATGGGTTATGACTTTCAAGGTATCTATAATATTTGGGAGAAAAACATTAATCTTTTTAGCGGGGATAGCAGAAAAAATATTGAAGACACGATAGCTATTTCCGATCTTATGAGTCCGGAACTTGATAAATTAATAGGAGAAAATCCGGCAAACAAGTTGCGTGAGGAACTAGAATTAATTGAAGAAGTATATCCAGCATTTAGCAAGGAAGAATATTTAGCTGGGAATTTACAACCCGTATTTTTTGGATCAGCATTGAATAACTTTGGAGTTAGAGAGCTTTTAGACTGTTTCGTTGAAATTGCACCAACACCAAGAGCTAAAGAATCAGATACAAGATTAGTAAATCCCGAGGAGCAAAAATTATCGGGTTTTGTATTTAAAATCCATGCCAACATGGATCCAAAACACCGTGACCGATTAGCGTTTATTAAAATCGTTTCGGGAACATTTGAAAGAAACAAACCTTATACTCATGTTCGATTGAATAAGAGTTTAAAATTTTCAAGTCCGAATGCCTTTTTTGCAGAGAAAAAAGAAATAGTAGATATTTCCTATCCAGGTGATATCGTAGGATTACATGATACCGGAAATTTCAAAATTGGCGATACTTTAACAGAAGGAGAAATTATGAATTTCAAAGGAATTCCGAGTTTTTCTCCTGAGCATTTTAGATACATCAACAATGCCGATCCAATGAAGGCAAAACAATTGGAAAAGGGTGTAGATCAATTAATGGACGAGGGAGTTGCACAATTATTTACTTTGGAAATGAACAACCGAAAAATCATCGGTACAGTTGGAGCGCTTCAATATGAAGTAATTCAATACCGATTGGAACATGAGTATGGAGCAAAATGTACTTATGAAAATTTCCCCGTTCATAAAGCTTGTTGGGTAAAACCGGATGATGCAAAAAATGAAGAGTTCAAAGAGTTTAGAAGAGTAAAACAAAAATTCTTGGCGCATGACAAATACAATCAATTGGTATTTCTAGCCGACTCTGATTTCACGATTCAAATGACACAAAGTAAATACCCAAGTGTGAAATTATTTTTCACTTCTGAATTTGACTAACAATCCAAAGTAATTATAAAAAGGCTTTGCAATGCAAAGCCTTTTTTTTTGTGATAAATTACATACAAATAAAAACCCCTCCTCAAAATTGAGGAGGGGTTTTATTTATTTAGATATCACTAAGTATTATCTTTTAATAACGCGTAGGGTTTTAATTTGATCCCCTTGACTTACAATCACATTGTAAACTCCAGATGGATAATTGTTTCCTACTTCAAACGATCTTACTTGGATTGGATCGATAACTGAATTCTCAATTAACTTACCTAACATATCGTATACTTTCACTTGCAATGCTTCTGCGCTGTTTGTAGTAACATTCAGCTTGAAGTTAGCTGCAAATGGGTTTGGATAAGCTGTTGCATCAAAGTTCGATTCGCTTGTCACAGCAGTTGTTGGTTTAACAGTTCCTGGAGTGGTAAGTGTACATATTTTGTTATATGGTCCCCATACTCCTCCTATTTTCACTGCTACTTTTACAGAATACGTAGTATTTGGTGTTAATCCTGGAACAGTGTTCAAGGCAAATACTCTCAATACCGTGTCAAATGTATATCCATAAGACAATGCGGTATTAGTGAAGTTGAATCTGTAATTAGTTGCATTAGCTACTAATTTAGCATAAACCAACTCGTTGTTACTTGCAGCTACATAATCACATTGAGAATCTTGTAAGCTGGTTGTTGGGAACAACGGAGTAGTTACGTTACAACTTGGTCCGTATGGTAAATAGGTACCGTCTGTGTTTTTAACTGCTACTTCAACTTTAAACAACGTGTTGTAAGGAATGTTGCTCAATAAATTGAATCTAAATTCTCTTAAACTTCTATCTATAGTTTGAACTGCATTACTTGACAAGTTCGTTACTTTGAAACGATAT
>NZ_JBJTND010000030.1:0-25606 GCF_046073885.1 Flavobacterium sp. | reverse complement strand
CCTTTAAGGTTGAAGGCAGCTTCTGGCAAGTGATCTAATTCACCGTCAATAATCATATTAAATCCTTTGATGGTATCTTTGATGTCAACTAACACTCCAGGAATACCTGTAAATTGCTCCGCTACGTGGAATGGTTGAGATAAGAAACGTTGCACTCTACGTGCTCTTGATACGGCTAATTTATCTTCTTCTGACAACTCTTCCATACCAAGGATAGCAATGATATCTTGAAGTTGTTTGTATTTTTGAAGAATCTCTTTTACTCTTTGAGCGCAGTTGTAATGATCTGCACCTAAAATTTCTGGAGTTAAAATTCTTGAAGTAGAATCTAATGGATCTACCGCTGGATAAATACCTAACTCAGCAATTTTACGAGACAATACTGTTGTTGCATCTAAGTGGGCAAATGTTGTTGCCGGTGCTGGATCTGTTAAGTCATCCGCAGGTACGTAAACCGCTTGTACAGATGTAATCGATCCTTTTTTAGTTGAAGTAATACGCTCTTGCATCGCTCCCATTTCGGTTGCTAATGTTGGTTGGTATCCTACCGCAGATGGCATACGACCTAAAAGTGCCGATACCTCAGAACCTGCTTGTGTAAAACGGAAGATATTATCAACGAAGAAAAGTACGTCTTTACCTTGATCTGAACCAGCTCCATCACGGAAATATTCTGCGATAGATAATCCTGATAAAGCAACACGTGCTCTAGCTCCTGGTGGCTCATTCATTTGACCGAATACGAAAGTAGCTTTAGAATCTCTCATTCCTGGTTTGTCTACTTTAGATAAATCCCATCCTCCATTTTCCATAGAGTGCATGAATTCTTCTCCGTATTTAATAATTCCTGACTCTAACATCTCACGAAGTAAGTCATTTCCTTCACGTGTTCTTTCACCTACTCCTGCGAATACAGAAAGACCACCGTGACCTTTAGCGATATTGTTAATTAACTCTTGAATCAATACTGTTTTACCAACTCCAGCTCCACCAAACAATCCAATTTTTCCTCCTTTTGCATAAGGCTCAATCAAATCGATTACTTTAATTCCGGTGAATAATACTTCTGAAGAGGTAGATAAATCTTCAAATTTTGGAGCAGAACGGTGAATAGATAAACCGTTATCTCCAGATTTTGGTAAATTTCCTAAACCATCAATAGCATCTCCAATTACATTAAACAAACGTCCGTAAACATCTGGACCGATTGGCATTTGAATAGAACTACCAGTTGAAACTACATCTGTACCTCTACTTAATCCGTCTGTAGAGTCCATAGAAATAGTACGAACGGTGTCTTCTCCAATGTGAGATTGTACTTCTAATACTAAAATAGTACCGTCTTGTTTAGTGATTTCTAATGAATCGTAAATTTTTGGTAATTCGGTCTCTTTAGTGTTGAATACTACGTCAACTACTGGTCCGATGATTTGAGAAACTTTTCCTATTGCTTTTGACATTGCTTATGTATTTATTTAATAGCGATTTAGAAATGAAAAAATAATGTCTTTTTTCAGAGTGCAAAGATAAATTTTATAAATAGAAAATCAATAGCAAAAGGAGATTTTTTTAGGAATTTTTTGACTTTTTTTAAGTCCAAATAACTTATTGTCGAGAAATCAATATTGTAGAAATAAAAAACCACCAACTTTCATTGGTGGTTTTGACATTTATATGTTTATAATTATAAAGAAGCTGGGAAAAGCGTTCTATAATTACCTACATCTGGTCCTTTTAAATTAGAACCATATTTTGCATTAATAGCCTCAATAAATTTGTTTGCAATAAGTGCATATCCTTTAGGGCTTGGGTGAACTCCGTCTAATGAGAAAGCGTTACCCGTCACAAAAGTTGAAGTGAAGTTAAATCCATTATAAGAAACTCCTCCATTTGCAACTTGTGCCATAACTGCATTAGCATTAACAAAAGCCAATCCTTTTGTGTTTGCAATAGATTGAATTGAACTATTGTAAGCGTCTGTAGCAGCCACAACTTCTGCAGTTTCTGAAGCAGTTAATGTGGTGCTATCTTGCATAGGATAAGACACTCCAACAGTATTAAATGGCGCAGGCGCACCCGATTGAGTTGTTCCGATAACTGTTTGTGCCGTTAATAAAATATAATCTCTAGCTCCTGTATCTTTAGCATGTCTTGCTCTACCATATAAATTACCAACATAAGCAGCAGTAGTAGCTCCTAAAGCAGGAGTAAGCGCTCCTGTAATGTAGGTAGCTAAGTTAGGTAAACTTTCATCATTGATAAGTAATGGATTTTTTTCAGTTGTAGCAGGGTTATTATCGTCTGCAACAATAGTAGAAAATCTATTTGGTTGACCTAATGTAGTTGTTATTTGATTAATTGCACCAAACAATTGGTTTAATTGAGCTGCACTTGCCGCCGGTAAACCAGGAATTGGATTTGTTGGAACTGTCGTAAAGAAAGGCACTGAAGTTACATAAGGAATGTTTGCAACAACACCTTTAGCCCCATTTGCTGTTAACCCATTAACAATATTACTGTATACAGAAGCAAAAGCTGTTGGATCTGTAATATCATTAGGACCATAAGTAGCTGGATTTGTATTACCTGTTTGGTTTACACCAGTTCCCCCTGATGTTGCATAAGACAACACATCATTATTTCCAATCCAAAGAGAGAAAAAGGTTGGATTTTGAGCTACTGCATCTCCTAAAACTGTTGCTGAACTTGAAGAAGCAAAACGAACAAAATAAGGATTTGCGTAAGATCCAATACCGGCAGGGTTTCCGTATGTATTTGATAATAAGTGGAAACTTTTTGCACCCGGTACTCCCATATTATTAAAAGGACCTGTTAAGTGATTTAAAATCTCCGTACTTGGCGTACCTGAAACTGGCGCTAAAGGTGCGCTTTGGTTTCCAGTGTAATATAATCTTGGTCCACTTGCAACAGTACCACCAACTTTAAAACCTCCTACGTTATCTGCCATAAATGGAGTAGAAAAACTACCACCTCCTACTAATGCAAATTTTTCTGCCAATAAAGCTGGATAAGCTCCTTTTTGCCCTTCAATAAAAAGAGCACCATCACTATATCCTGAAGTTAATGAATTTCCTAATGCTACATATTTAGAAAAGTTAGCACTTCCCGAAGTTAATGGTAAACCATCTGATGAATTTGCATCTGTGATTACCTCATCATTTTTACTACAAGCTACAAAGGTTAAAGAAACCAAGAATAGCCATTTAATATTTTTTATCATAATAGTATAATATTAGTTATAATTGAAATTAAGGATTGATAGTTAAAGATGCGAAATATTGTTGCCCAATCATACCAGCTCCAAGAACTTGTTGGTATTCTTTACCACCAAGATTAGCAGCACCGATTTTAATAATCGATTTTAATTTTGGTAATGCATAATTAATTTGAGCATCAATTACAGTTGCAGCATCGATCATACCATCAGCAAAAGTAGATTGCCATAAGTACCCTGTATTCCAACGACCGCTAATGTTAAATCCAAAGTTTTTGAATAATTTCTCATTACTTAATGAAGCTTTTACTCTGTGTTTTGGTGTGTTGAATCCAGCT
Source organism: Flavobacterium sp. (assembly GCF_046073885.1). Taxonomy (GTDB): domain Bacteria; phylum Bacteroidota; class Bacteroidia; order Flavobacteriales; family Flavobacteriaceae; genus Flavobacterium. Next base: position 22,033 of record NZ_JBJTND010000030.1, on the reverse strand, counting down.
TCAAAACTTGGATCTTGTGATTGATCAAAATCAAATTGAGCATAATTATAATTAGCACTTAATTCAAAATCTTTGTAAACTTTTTTACCAACACCCACTCCAAATCCTAAAGACTTGATTTCGATATTTGTATTTGTATATAACTGATAAGCTCTTGTGTTACCAGAAGTAATTGCATGGATAGATCTGAATCCAGCATCAGCAGGACCACCAGCAATGTTAGGGTTATCCATAGCAGTTCCATATAAAGGAGCAACAACGGTAAGGTTTCCTAAGAAATTATTATATACATTATAGTATCCGTTAATGTCATAAGAGAATCCTTTAACTTGGCCTCTGTAACCTAATTCAATGGCTTTAACCGTTTCTGGTTTTACATAACCCGCATTCGATTTTCTCAACAATGCAGCTGCAGCAACTGGATTAGACCCTGCTAAAGCAGCAAAAGCTTGAACAGACGCAGCAGTATATGAATTGTTATATGCATTTAAACCGGTCATTACAACAGAAGTTCCTCCTGCAAAAGCTTGACCTACAGCTGTAGCTACAGGTAAAGTTTCAGAATATCTAACTAAGTTGTCTGGAGCAGAACCTACTAATACCGCGCTACCTACGTTAAATCCAATGTATTGATCTTGTGTAGTAGGGTTACGGAAACCAGTTTGGAAAGATCCTCTAAAAGTGTGATTTTTTTGTGATCCTGCAGAGTATACAGCAGAAATTCTTGGAGAGTAATTACCGTCAAAGTTTTTAGATTTATCATAACGAATAGATCCTGTAAGTTTCAAACGATCGTCCATTAATTTCTTTTGTAATTGAGTATAAACTCCATACTCATTATAGTTAATTGGACCCGTAGCATCTGTATAAATTCTTCCGTGAGAGTTCAATTGGTATTGTCTGTATGATCCTCCAACTTGAATTTCTATCGGTTTGAAAACATCTTTAAAGTTGTAATTTGCATCTGAGTGGTAAATTCTTGAATTATCTACTAATTTAGAACCCGAAAGTACATCTGGATTAGAAATTACATTATTAAAAGCTGCTTTAAACGCATCGGTACCTGGAATCAATCTTCCTGTATCTGCTACTGCTCTTGCAGCTGCATGTGCTTGATCTGGAGTAGCACCACCTAAAGTTGATTGAATATATTGTCCTGCATATTGACCAAACCAAGTTGCATCACTTTTCCATGCTCTGTTAACATTAAGCGCAGTAAATAACATGTCGTATGATTTTCCACCATCTTCAGTTGTGGTATATCCTCTCAAGAAGAAATTTTTCCCTTTAAATTCTAATTTATGTTGTTCCATAAAGAAGTCATTCAAGTAATATCTGTTAGCACCTTGGTAAACGGTATTTCCGAATCCAAATTTGCTTTGCCAAATAATTTCTAATTTTTCATTACCAAATGGTCTAGCATGTAAAGAGAAATCTATTTTAGCATTTCTAACTTTATTATCAGTTAAATCTACCTCGTTATAACCTGTTCTACTTACATTATAATTAGGTAATAAGTTAACTGCTGAAGCTGGGATCAACCCCAATGTAGCAAGTGTTTGACCTACATTTTTAATGTTAGTTGTTGCCTCATCACCATATACGTTAAGTCCGTTATAGTTATAATAAGTTCTATCTTTTCCAGGATTATTAATATCTCTATAATCTGTTGCAAACCAGTCGGTAGCTTTTAAGAATGAAAAGTTTGCTTTAGCAGCAAAATGACTGTCAAATGCATGAGCTACTCTTACTCCATAATCAGAATAATCATTAACTCCTGCAGCTTTTTGAGAAGTTTGTCCGTATTTCACATAAGCAGATACTCCTTGACTTGTGAACGGGCTTTTACTATTCATAAATAAAATACCGTTAAATGCATTAGCCCCATAAAGAGCTGAAGATGCACCTGGAAGTAACTCAACGCTTTGAACATCAATTTCAGAAATACCAATCATATTTCCAATTACAAAGTTCAATAATGGAGAAGAGTTATCCATTCCGTCTACTAATTGCATGAAACGAGTATTAGATACAGTAGCAAATCCACGAGTATTGATAGATTTAAATGACATACTACTAGTGTTCATTTGAACTTCTTTAAGATTCTCTAATCCATCATAAAAAGTTGGAGAAGCCGATTTCTTAATGTCTTTAATAGTCATTCTTTCAATAGTAACCGGAGATTCTTTGATTCGCTCTGGTGTTCTAGAAGCAGCAACTACAATGTCGTCCAACTTGGTGTCCTCCATTTGTAATACCACATCAATTTTTTTAGAAAAAGAAGTAATTTGTATTTTTTGCATAGCAAATCCAATACTTGAAACTTCAATTGTAAATGGAACTTTTGCAGGTGTTTTTAATACAAATTTTCCTGTTGCATCAGTGATGGCACCAAGTGACTCACCTGAAACTTTTACGTTTACACCAGGAATCGGTTCATTTTTAGCATCTTTTACTGAACCTGAGATCGAATTTTGAGCAAAAGAAATGCTACAAAAAAACAATGTCAAAATAAAATAATAAATCTTCATTAGGTTTAATTTTTGTTGGTTTAAGTAGCCAAAGTACAAATTTTTTTTAAATTAATAAAAAATGACTGTATAATTTTACTTTTTATCAATTTATAAGTAATTCCTTAACTAACTAAAACAAAAAAAGCGAAACACTCGTTTCGCTTTTTTGTGTAAATAAACAATCCTTATTCTACTGTAACTGATTTAGCTAAATTTCTTGGTTGATCTACGTTACAACCGCGCAATACCGCAATATGATACGACAATAATTGCAAAGGAATTGTTGTTAATAGCGGTGATAAAGCGTCTGAAGTTTCTGGAATTTCAATCACATGATCTGCCAATTCTTTTACTTGACTATCCCCTTTTGTAACTATGGCAATTATTTTCCCACTTCTTGATTTTATTTCCTGAATATTACTCACCACTTTATCATAATGCCCTTGTTTTGGAGCAATGACAATTACTGGCATTTTTTCGTCAATAAGTGCAATAGGACCATGTTTCATCTCGGCAGCAGGATAACCTTCTGCATGGATATAAGAAATCTCTTTTAATTTCAAAGCGCCTTCCAAAGCTACTGGGAAATTATACCCTCTACCAAGGTAAAGACAATTTGTAGCGTCTTTATAAATTGCAGCTATTTTTTTAGCAATATCATTGGTTTCAAGAGTTTCGGTTACTTTCTCTGGAATTAGCTCAAGTTCTTGTAAATATCTAAAGTAATCTGAAGTTGAAAGCGTACCTTTTGCTTTGGCCAAACGCAAAGCCATCATGGTAAGTACCGTAATTTGTGTAGTAAATGCTTTGGTTGAAGCCACTCCAATTTCGGGACCTGCATGAGTGTAGGCTCCTGCATGTGTTTCACGCGAAATAGAAGACCCTACTACATTACAAACCCCAAATACAAAGGCTCCTTTTTCTTTAGCTAATTTAATAGCTGCTAATGTATCTGCCGTTTCTCCCGATTGTGAAATTGCAATTACAATATCTTTACTTGTAATAATTGGGTTTCTATATCTAAATTCGGATGCGTATTCTACCTCAACTGGTATTCGAGTAAATTCCTCAATTACATATTCTGCAACTAATCCGGCATGCCATGAAGTTCCACAAGCTATAATTAATATTCTATCGGCATTAAGAAATTTATCTAAATTATCTTCAATCCCCGACATTTGAATCAACCCAGTATTTGCATGAAGTCTACCTCTGTAGGTGTCTTTGATAACATTGGGCTGCTCGTAAATTTCTTTAAGCATAAAATGATCATACCCTCCTTTTTCAATTTGCTCCAAATTCATTTGCAACTCTTGAATATATGGGTCTACTAATTGATCATCTTTTATTCTTCTTATCTTTAATGGCTTCGCTAATCTTACGATTGCCATTTCTTCATCTTCTAAATAAATTGCATTAGAAGTATATTCTATAAAAGGGGTAGCATCTGAAGCAATGAAAAACTCATTTTCTCCTACACCAATTGCTAACGGACTTCCAAGGCGAGCAACCACAATTTCATCTGGTTTTTTCTTATCAAAAACACAAATAGCATAAGCTCCCACTACTTGATTTAAAGCAACCTGAACGGCTTTACCAAGTTTTAAATTTTCTTTTTTCTGAACTTCTTCAATTAGGTTTACCAATACTTCGGTATCCGTATCTGAAGAAAATACATACCCTCTTTTAATTAATTCCTTTTTTATTGGTTCATAATTTTCAATGATTCCATTATGAACAATGCAAAGATCTCCCGAATTGGAAACATGAGGATGTGAATTTACATCGTTTGGAACACCATGCGTTGCCCATCTTGTATGGCCAATTCCAATGGTTCCGTTTATTGTAATATCTATATTTGATTTTTCTTCAAGGTCAGAAACTTTACCTTTTGTTTTAGAGATTTTTAAGTTTTCTCCGTCATAAAGCATTAATCCAGCGCTATCGTAACCTCTATATTCTAGACGTTTTAATCCTTTAATTACAATAGGGTATGCTTCACGATGTCCAATATATCCAACAATTCCGCACATAAATGGTTTGTTTAGTCAGGTTTAGTATAATAGATTTCTAATTTCAATCTTTTGTTGTAATCTGGATCGCCTGATGGAATATTACTTCCATATAAAACGGTACCTAACGGATTAGCGATTGTCATCATTGGAATGTATTTACTTTGAAATAAATTGCTTCCTGTTCCGCTAGAAAATGGTGAATTCAAATAATAATTTAAGGCATTATTGATGTTTTCAGAAACTACCAATCCTAAACGTACATTTGTAGAATCTTTGGTAACCCCAGCACCCCCATATTTAATTAAGTTTCTTACGTGATTTGTAATATTAACTTTATAATACGTTCCTCTTTCACTGACTTTAGCATTTACTATTTTACCACTTTCATTTGATAAAATTCCACCAAAAATTAATTTATTGTATTTCGAATTAATGTAGGTTGTGGTGTAATCGGTATAATAATCTACAAGTGGTCTTCTGTTTTTCAAATCATACAAGAAAATTCTATTTGGCTCAATAGCATTAGCCATTGCATTTTTATTGATGAAAAAGGTAAGATTTGCTTCGTTAATCAACCATTTTTGTTTTCCATTGGCTGGATTTCTTAGATCATCCAATTCGTCTGAAACTCCATTAGGGGTATTCACTAAGTTTCCATTAATATCATAGCCTTTTACATCGGTCTTATCAAACAAGTCGATGATTGCCATAGAACCATCGCCTCCTTTTAAGAAAAGATTCCGATCTCCGGCAGTTGGATTTGGAGTTACATAACCCGGAAAGGTATTATCATTGTTAAGTAGGTTTACACTATTTCCAGATAAATTAAGAGCTAACGTTTTTCTCACAGGAGCTGCAGTATCTGTAGCAGAAACTTTATCATGATAAACAATAGTGACCACTCCACTAGTAAAATTCATCATTGCAAGTGTCCCTTGATTAGGAGAAGAAGCCGCACTTTCAACTTTAAAATACAATCCTCTAAAGTAGTTTTTAAAAACATTATTATTAAATAACTTTCCTGCTGGAGCCTGTAATATTTTATTATTAAAGAAATTTTTATCTAAATTTAAAAACAATCCCGGTGCTTTTCTTTCTGAAACAACAGTTGTTCCTGGTGTTCCATCCGCATTATTTTTATAAAACTTAATCTGACTATTGCTGAATGCAAACTCATTATTTTGGCTATAATCTACCGCTGTAATTTTTGGATCTGCATTCTTATTATCATTATTTAATTTAAATCCTCCATTATTCGCATCAAAATCGGGTTGTTGATTGGAATAATATTTTTGTGGCTGTTGAAATCCGGTAGTAGGATCTAAATTTTCTAAAAACTTAGTTGATTCATAAACACTTAATTTTATTTTCCCTGATCCTTTTAAAGAATCTAATGTATATGAACTATCTCCTGTGTCAGAATCCGTACTTACAAAGGTGCTAAAATAAGGTACGTAAATGTAAACTGAGTCAATTACAGGCGCATAAAAAGTAGGGTTTTCTACTGCTAATGAAATTTGACTTACAAAACTAGCCGTAGTTTTTCCAAAAACAGGACTGTTATAATATCCAAATTGGTTAATAGTTAAATTATTAGTTTGAACTGGACCTAAATTTTGATTGTAGGCTGTAACATTAGAATAGGCTACATCCATACCAAAGTGTGCATCGCCAACAATTCCTGTGTCCAGTTGGTTAACATCCTTATCGCAAGAGATAACCAAAACAATGATAAATAAAGAAATAAAGGATTTAAATAAGAAATTAAATTTCATGTTTTTGTTGTAATAATGTTATAACATCTTTTTATAAAAAGTAGTGTATGCCTCTGCAAATTTATCTTTCGATGCGAAAGGTAAAAAAGGTTTTTTCGAAGATTCTATAAATTTTGTTAAACTTGAAGAAAGATTTTCTGAAGCAATGATAACTGCATCGGAATGCATGATTGAAGTCTTAATTAAATTCTCATAATTTGGCACTTCCAATTCAGCAATAGCTTCTGCAGGAACTTGGTCAAATTTAATTTTATTAATCATTTCTGCATCCAAACTGCCATCAAACGATTGTCCGTATACCGAAGTGACAATTTTAGTTTCCGAAAACAACGCTTCGTCTTTGTAAAAATGTTTCATGTAAACCGGAAGCATCGATGCCATCCAGCCGTGAACATGAATAATATCGGGAACCCAATTTAATTTTTTTACGGTTTCAACTACGCCCTTTGCAAAGAAAATTGCACGTTCGTCATTATCTGGATATAAAACACCATCTTCGTCAGAAAAAGTTGCTTTTCTTTTAAAATACTCGTCGTTATCAATAAAATAAACCTGAATTCGCTCTTTTGGAATGGACGCCACTTTAATAATTAAAGGCATATCCACATCATTCACCACTAAATTCATTCCCGACAAACGAATAACCTCATGCAATTGATGTCTTCTTTCATTAATATTTCCATACCTAGGCATGAAAATTCTAATTTGTCCTTCCTGATCATTTATCATTTTTGGCACGTCATAAGACATTAGAGAAACTTCATTCTCAGCCAAATAAGGCACTACCTCAGAAGAAACATACAATATTCTCTTGTCTTTCATAAAAAACTTTTATTTACTTATTGGCAATAAAAAACATGCAAAACTACAAAAATTTATGCAGATATTCACTAAATTACTAAGTTTGTACCCTTTTTTAATCTAATAGACATGCTCATTTTCAATAACAAAGCCGAATTGACTCAACACTTGCAGAGAATTTCTACTGCCAATTCAAGCATTGGTTTTGTGCCTACTATGGGAGCATTGCACCAAGGACATTTGTCATTATTAGAAAAATCAATTCAAAATAACAGCCTTACTGTAATTAGCATTTTTGTTAACCCAACTCAATTTAACAACCCAGAGGATCTTGAAAAATATCCGCGAACACTGGAGAATGATATCGAAAAAATAAAATCAATTTCTTCAGAAATCTTGGTATACGCGCCATCTGTTGAAGATATTTATGAAGGAAACACCACCTCTCAACATTTTGATTTTGATGGATTAGAACACCAAATGGAAGGCAAATTTAGAGCTGGTCATTTTGACGGTGTTGGCACAGTTGTAAAAAGATTGTTTGAAATTGTAAAACCAAACAATGCCTATTTTGGAGAAAAAGATTTCCAGCAATTACAAATTGTAAAAAAATTAGTTGAAAAAGAGAAGTTGCCTGTAACTATTATTGGATGTCCCATTTACAGAGAATCGAATGGCTTAGCCATGAGCTCGAGAAATGAGCGCCTAACTCCAGAAGAAAGAGAAAAGGCTTCAGTTATTTATAAAATTCTTGCCGAAGCAAAAGCGCTTTTTTCATCCGAAAATTGCCAATCAGTAAGAGAATTTGTTTCCAATGAATTTGAGAAAATTCCCGAATTTGATCTAGAATATTTTGAAATTGCCGATGAAGAAACTTTAATTTCTTGCGTTTCGAAAGAATCCAATAAAAATTATCGCGCATTTATTGCTGTTTTTGTCAACAAAATAAGATTGATTGATACTATTTCATTAAAATAATTTAACTTTGCCCCATGCAAATTCAAGTTGTAAAATCAAAAATTCATCGCGTTAAAGTTACTGGCGCTGATTTAAACTATATAGGTAGTATCACTATCGACGAAGCATTAATGGATGCTTCCAACCTAATTGAAGGTGAAAAAGTAGCTATCGTAAACATTAATAATGGAGAGCGTTTTGAAACGTATGCAATAAAAGGAGCACGAAATTCAGGCGAAATTACCCTTAATGGACCAGCCGCTCGAAAAGTACATACGGGGGATATCATTATTATTATTTCTTATGCCACTTTAGACTTTGAAGAGGCAAAAACTTTTAAACCTTGGCTCGTTTTCCCTAATGAAAACGATAATTCCTTGAAATAAACCTTGAAAGCTCAGCTAAGTAAATGGTTATCAATTACAGTTCCTATCTTCTTAGGGATATTCATTATTATATACCAATACAATAAATTTACCGAAGCCCAAATACAGGAAATTGTTGGCTATTTCAAAAACGCTAATTATTACTATGTTTTTCTATCGGTTATTGTTGGATTCTTAGGAAACACTCTAAGAGCCTACCGATGGAAATACATGCTGGATCACCTAGGTTATGATTCTACTTTTGCCAATAATTTCATGGCGGTAAATATTGGTTACTTATTGAATTTAACCGTTCCTAAATCGGGTGAGATTTCAAGAGCAGTAATTGTAAAAAAATACAACGAAATACCATTTGACAAAGGGTTTGGGACAATTGTTGCCGAGAGAATTATTGACATTTTCTTCTTGTTGTTTTTTATGCTACTTGCGGTTGTTTTGCAATATGATGTAGTAAAATCTTTCATCATAGATAAAATCCCAATGCAACTTTTAGCAATTTTATTTATTGCAGGAACGCTATCATTAATTGCCCTTTTCTTGGTTTACAAATATTCAAAAATCAAAATGGTATTGGTCTTCAAAGAAAAAATATCGGGTTTAAAAGAAGGGTTGTTGAGCGCTTTTCATATGGAAAAAAAAGGAGCCTACTTTTTTCAAACCGTAGTAATTTGGGTTTCCTACATGATAACTTATTATATCGCAACTAAGGTAATCCCTGAAACTTCCACACTTAGTGTTGGTGCAATAATAACCTCATTTGTAGTAGGAAGTATTGCCATTGCTTTTACCAATAGCGGCTTTGGTGCCTACCCGTTCCTAACTTCCAAAATATTATTGTTTTATGCTATTGCAGAACCTGCAGGCACTGCATTTGGATGGATAATTTGGACTTCCCAAATGCTTTTAATTATTTTCTTAGGAGTACTTTCCTTTATAATGCTTCCTATTATAAATAGAAAATAATTGCTATATTGCTTCTTTTTAAAACCAATCGTTTTTAAATTATTAATTTATGAAAAAGGTACTCCTTCTTTTGATGGTTGTAGTGTGCTACACCGGATTTTCTCAAAAAGTAAAAGATAGTGTTTTGGTGAAAAGTCAAAATATTTACAGAGAATTAACCATTTCACTACCTCCTTCCTATTCTAAAGACCTCAAAAAAACCTACCCATTATTATTTTTATTAGATGGCGATTATTTATTTGATCCGTTTGAAGGGGCTCTAAAATATGGTTACTATTGGGATGATTTGCCTGAGGTGATTATTGTTGGTTTATCACAAGATAAAGAACGAGAAGCCGATTCTACCTTAGATGAAACTTCGGGTTTACCTGATGGGCCTGGTGAAGAATTCTTCGAATTTATTGAGTCTGATTTGATCCCATTTGTTCAAAAAAATTACCGAATTTCTCCTTTTAAAATTATTGCAGGCCATGATGTAACAGCAAGTTATCTGAACTTATTTTTATACAAAGAGGCCCCATTATTTAATGCTTACATTTCTTTAAGCCCAGAACTTGGTCTGGATATGGAAACCCGAATTCCAGAGCGTTTGGCAGGTTTCAAACAAAATATTTTTTATTATCAATCGGCTGCCGACGGGGATATCAAAAAAATGAAAGAAAGAATTACAACATTAGATGCCAACATTAAAGCAGTAGTTAATCCAAAATTGAATTATAAATACGATGATTTTAAAGATGCGTCGCATTATTCTCTAGTTCTCTATTCTATTCCAAGTGCGTTGTATCAATTTTTTGCGCCTTATCAGCCTATCTCTATGACTGAGTTTTATGAAAAAATTGTAAAATTAGAGTCGGGTTATGTTACATATTTAAAAAACAAATACGACATTTTAGAAAATGCACTAAGTATAAAAATTAATATTCGTGTAAGCGATTTCAATGCAATTGAAGCCGCGATTTTAAAGAATAAAGCCTACCCAGAGTTAGAACAATTAGCCCAACTTTCTCGAAAAATGTATCCAAAAAGCATGTTGGCTGATTACCAAATGGCCCTATTTTATGAAAATACTGGAGATATAAAAAACGCGATGCGTTTTTACCAAAATGCATTTCAAATGCAGCCAATAGGGAATTTAACAAAAGACATGATGCTCGAAAAAGCGACCGAACTTAAATCGCAAATCAAAAAATAATGGCCAAACTTAAAACTTCTTTTTTCTGTCAAAATTGCGGCACACAATATGCCAAATGGCAAGGGCAATGCAACGCTTGCAAAGAGTGGAACACCATTGTAGAAGAACTTATTCAGAAAGAAGAAAAAAGCGGCTGGAAACCAACAACAGAAGTTAGAAAAGCAGCCAAACCTTTAAAAATTAAAGAAATAGATTCTTCACAAGAAGTGCGTTTGAACACACTTGACTCAGAATTAAACCGAGTACTTGGTGGCGGAATAGTTCCTGGCTCCTTAATACTCCTTGGGGGTGAACCCGGAATAGGAAAAAGTACTTTATTACTTCAAATATCTTTAAAATTACCTTACAAAACTTTATACGTTTCGGGAGAAGAAAGTCAGAAGCAAATAAAAATGCGAGCCGAAAGAATTACTCCAAATGGTGATAATTGCTATATTCTAACCGAAACCAAAACACAAAATATCTTTCAGCAAATTCAAGAAATAGATCCTGAAATTGTAATTATAGATTCCATTCAAACGCTGCATACCGATTACATAGAATCAACTGCAGGAAGCATTTCCCAAATTAGAGAATGCACTGCCGAGCTGATTAAATTTGCCAAAGAAACCAATGTCCCCGTTATTTTAATTGGACACATTACAAAAGACGGAACCATTGCCGGACCTAAAATCTTAGAGCACATGGTAGATACCGTATTGCAATTTGAAGGCGATCGAAATCATGTGTATCGAATTCTTCGCAGTTTAAAAAATCGTTTTGGTTCCACTGCAGAATTGGGAATTTATGAAATGTTAGGCTCTGGATTAAGAGAAGTTTCCAATCCTTCCGAAATATTGCTTTCGCACCGCGAGGAAGAACTTTCAGGAACGGCCATAGCCTCAACTCTAGAAGGCATGCGCCCATTAATGATTGAAATTCAAGCTTTAGTCTCTACTGCAGTTTATGCAACTCCGCAACGAAGTACCACTGGATACAATGCCAAAAGATTGAACATGCTTTTAGCTGTTCTAGAAAAACGAGCCGGGTTCAGATTGGGAACCAAAGATGTGTTCTTAAATGTTACCGGTGGAATTTCGGTGGATGACCCTGCAATCGACTTAGCCGTTGTAGCTGCCATCTTATCTTCAAATGAGGATATAGCTGTAGGGAAAGATGTTTGTTTTGCTGGTGAAGTCGGACTTTCGGGAGAAATTCGTCCGGTGAACCGAGTGGAACAACGCATTCAAGAAGCCGAAAAATTAGGCTTTGCCACCATTTTTGTATCCAAATACAATAAAATATCGATCAAAAATTCTATTATCAAAATTGTATTGGTTTCAAAAATAGAAGAAGTAGCCGAGCACTTATTTGGATAAAAAACTATATTTGTTGTTGGCTCGTTATGTAAAATTAATATTTTATACTAAAATCAAATGAAAAAATTCCTTCTTCTCACAATTCTGATTTCTACAATTAGTTATGCGCAAAAACCAATTTTTGCTTCCGCAAAGGTAAAATCTGCTACAGTATATTACAATGCCGCCGAATTGCAACAAACGACTTCGGTAACTCTTCCGGTTGGAACGAGTGAAATTGTCATTAAAAATGTAGCCGATTATTTGAATGAAAACACAGTTCAAATTGGAGCTCCCAATTCGGTTACTGTTTTGTCAGTTCAATTTACACAAAATTATATTTCTGAATATGAAATTGACGAAAGCAATCCAATCATTAAAAAAGTACGTGATAGTATTACTATTGTAAACAAAGAAATTGCAAAAATTCAAATTGAAAAAGTATCAAATTCAAAAACCATTGATTTATTAGATAAAAACCAAATGGTTGCTGGTGCTAATAGCGGATTGAATATTGCCGAACTTATTAAATTAGTAGACTACTACAAAGCCAAACGTAGTGAGTTAAACAATAGTATTACCCTACTTCAAGAAAAAGAAAACAAATTGAATGCACGTTTGCAAAATCTGAATGAAAAACTGGAAATAAATACTCAAAAAGAAGACAAGTCATCTGAAGGAAAATTAATAATTCAAGTGATGAATGAAATTGCTGGAAATGTGAATTTTGATATTAATTACATCACCAATAATGCCAATTGGAAGCCCTTTTATGACTTGCGTGCCAATAGTGTGAAAGACCCAATTAATATGATGTATAAAGCACAAGTTTCTCAAACAACAGGTATTGATTGGAAAAAAGTGAAACTAACTTTATCAAGTGGCAATCCAAATCAGAATAATCAAGCGCCTACTTTAGGAACTTGGTTTTTGAGATATGGATATAATGAAAATGATGTAATAAGCTCACTTTCAGGTAAAGTTGCTGGATTACAGATAACTACAGCTATGGGAATTAAGCAAGAAGAAAAAGACAAAAGAATTGTTCTACGTGGAAACAGATCTGTCTCTGGAGAAAACAATGCATTAGTAGTTATTGACAATCAGATTTCAACTGCTGAAATTATGAAACAATTACCTCCAGAATCAATAAAATCAGTTAATGTTTTAAAAGGGGCGCAAGGCGCTGCATTATATGGAGCACAAGGAGTAAATGGTGTAATCGTTGTTACAACAAAACAAATGGATGACTATACGACAATTAACGAAACCCAACTAAACGTTTCTTTTGATATTGACATTCCGTATGATATTTTATCCAACGGGAAAGCACATTCGGTGGCTTTGAAAGAAATAAAATTACCTGCTACTTACAAATATTATGCTGCACCTAGAGTAGAAAAAGAAGCCTTTTTATTAGCTGAAATTAATGATTATTCCAAATACAATTTGTTGCCTGGGGAAGCCAATATTATTTTTGAAGGATTATATGTTGGTAAAACCAACATCAATCCGAATCAAACAGCTGACACTTTGAATTTGAGTATGGGTAGAGACAAGAAAATCTCAATCAAACGTGAGAAAGTCGTGGATAAATCAGGCACCAAATTCTTGTCATCTTATAAAGAGCAAATGTTTACCTACGACATTACCATTCGAAATAATAAAAAAGAAGATATTGAAATGCTTTTAAAAGATCAATATCCATTGAGTTCTGATAAAGAAATCTCCATTGAATTATTAGAAGATGGCAACGCAAAAGTAAACTCTGAAACCGGTATTCTTAGTTGGGAATTGAAATTAACACCGAACGAAATAAAGAAAATTAGAATTAGTTATAAGGTGAAATATCCAAAGGATAAAGTTATTGAAAACTTGTAGTTATTAACTAATAAAAAAAGAGCATAAAGGTTTTAAATCTTTACGCTCTTTTTTTATTTTAATATGCTTGTGTTATAATGTTACGGAGCCGGATTCGGAATTAACTCTTGAATTTTATTAATTTCAGAAAGAATTTCAGGCGATAAAACAACTTCAAAAGCAGTAATATTTTCTTTCAATTGCTCTAAAGATGTTGCCCCAATAATGGTAGAGGTAACAAGATTTTGTTGGTTTACAAATGCAATTGCCATTTGGGCAATAGTCAAATTATTTGCTTCCGCTAACTCTTTGTATAACTTAATTGCTTTCACACAATTTTCACTAGTATATCTTGTGAATTGAGGAAATTTTGCCATTCGGTATTCTGGTTTTATTTCACCAAGGTATTTCCCCGAAAGCGATCCAAACCCTAAAGGGGAATAAGCCAATAAAGCAACATTTTCACGCAAACATATTTCAGACAATCCTACTTCAAACAATCGGTTTAATAACGAATACGGATTTTGAATAGTAGCAATTCTAGGTAAATTGTGTTTTTCACTTTCAACTAAAAAACGCATCACCCCAAACGGATTTTCATTTGAAACTCCGATATTTTTTATCTTCCCTTCTTTTATTAATCCATCAAAAATTGTAAGCACTTCAAAGATATTGTCTTTCCAATTGGCGTCAATAGTTGCCAATCCTCTTTGCCCAAACATATTCATTACGCGCTCTGGCCAATGCATTTGATACAAATCAATATAATCGGTTTGTAGGTTTTTCAAGCTTAAATTTACGGCATCATGAATGCTTTTTTTGGAAAAATCCAAAGGCTGACGAATGTAATCCAAACCCCGATTTGGACCTGCAATTTTAGTTGCAACAACTAATTTCTCTCTTTCAGAAGAGCCAATTTTATGCAACCAACTTCCAATGTGTCTTTCGGTGCTTCCCAAAATTTGAGCGTTACCACCAATGGGATACATTTCGGCAGTATCAATGAAATTAATACCTTTTTCTTTGGCATAATCCAATTGAGAATGGGCTTCTGCTTCTGTATTTTGATTTCCAAAAGTCATGGTCCCCAAACAAATGGTACTCACTTTTAATTCGGAATTGGGAAGGGTAATATAATTCATGGGTGTTGGATGAAATTAGAGCTACAAAAATACATTTTAGAATTCATTTTATTGGATAACATTTGTTAAACAAATGAAAAAACTAACAACAAAAAAGTAATAATTGAGTTTATGAAGTATTATTT
The DNA here is from genome assembly GCF_046073885.1 of Flavobacterium sp. Classification (GTDB taxonomy): domain Bacteria; phylum Bacteroidota; class Bacteroidia; order Flavobacteriales; family Flavobacteriaceae; genus Flavobacterium. Next base: position 6,964 of record NZ_JBJTND010000030.1, on the reverse strand, counting down.
TCAAATGTGAAATAATTGTTTAGTAAATAAAAGATGTAGTTGTGGATTCAAAATTAAAACACGAACGGCCTCCAATAGAGGCCGTTTTAGTAGGTTTTATTTAGGTAGGAGTTTTATTATTTTTTTAATAAATCTCTAATTTGGGTAAGCAATTCTTCCTGAGAAGGTCCAGCGGGAGCAACCGCAACTACTGGTTTTTTCATTTTGTTGTACGATTTGACGATGAGAAACATCACAAATCCAACCACTAATAGACTAATAATAGTGTTAATCCATTTTCCAACGGCAACAACATTTGCAGGAACTACAGTCCCATCAGCTTTCTTAGTGGCTTCATCTAGCGTATACGCGATAGAAGAAAAATCCATTCCACCAGAAAAATGGCCCACAATTGGCATGATAATGTCACCTACAAAACCGATGACTACCGCGCCAATGGCTCCCGCCATGATAACAGCAACTGCAAATTCTACAACATTGCCCGTCATAATAAAATTCTTGAATTCTTTTAACATAATTCTTTTTTTATTTGATTAATACTACGTGTTACTCAAATATAAAGAAAAAATGCCAATAAATGAAATTTGGAGTTATTCTCGATAAAATACCCTTTTTACCCTTTGAGATACACTTGTCATGATTTCGTAGGCAATGGTATTTAATTGTTTGGCCATAAAAGACACAGTTGGATTCGCTCCAAAAAGGATCACTTCGGCTCCTTCTTTGCAATCAATATCAGTGCAGTCTACCATAAGCATGTCCATACAAATACTTCCTACAATAGGTGCTTTCTTGTTTTTGATGACTACATAACCCACTCCATTTCCCCATTGGCGTGCTATTCCATCGGCATAACCAATTGGGATGGTGGCAATTTTGGTTGGTTTATCCGCCATGAATCTTCTGCTGTAGCCTACACTCTCTCCTGCTTGAATGGTTCTTATTTGGGAAATAATCGATTTAAGCGTTCCGACATTTTCCAATAATTTTTGTTCCTCTTCATCATTAGAAACTCCGTAAAGCCCTATTCCTAGGCGAACCATATCCATTTGCGCCTGTGGAAAATTAGAAATTCCAGAAGTATTTAAAATATGCAGAATTGGTTTTATTTGTAATTCTTCACAAATTTGGGACGCTAATTTTTTAAATAATTTTATTTGCGAAAGCGTAAAATCAAGGTGATTCATATCGTCGCTTGTTGCCAAATGCGATAAGATACTTTTCACTTCAACGGTTGGATTGTCTTTTAATTTTGAAATTAACTCCGCAACATTTTCTTCTTCAAATCCCAATCGGTGCATTCCGGTATCCAATTTAATGTGAATTGGAAATTTTTTAAGCTTCTTTTGTTCGGCAAGTTTTAAAAACGCATTTAGCCCTTTAAATGAATACATTTCGGGCTCCAGTTGGTGCTGAATGATGGATGCAAAACTGGTGCTTTCGGGATTCATAACCATAATTGGCAAATCTATCCCGGCCGTTCGTAAAGAGATTCCCTCATCGGCGAAAGCCACACCCAAATAATCCACCTTGTGGTGCGATAAGAGTTTGGCAATTTCAAATCCGCCGTTTCCGTAACCAACAGCTTTAACCATCACCATTAATTTGGTTTCTGGATTTAGCTTGGATTTATAGAAATTTAAATTATGACTGATGGCATTCAGGTTAATTTCAAGAACCGTTTCGTGGGTTTTTTCTTCCAAATAAGATACGATTTCTTCAAAAGAAAAGTGACGAGCACCTTTAACCAAAATGGTTTCATTCTCGAAAGTGATGGTATCAATTTGCACTAAAAATTTCTCGGTAGACTCAAACGCGAGGCAATTTGGAAACTTACTTTTGTAACCCGAAATGGTTTTCCCAATAACAATCACCCGGTTAATTTTGTTAGAAACAATTAAATGAGAAACTTGTGAATACAATTCTTCGGTCACCAATCCACTTTGAAAAATATCCGACAAAATGAGGGTTTTCTTTTTGAATTGCTTCTGACTTTCCAAGAAATCCAAAGCTATTTTAAGCGATTGAAAATCGGAGCTGTAACTGTCGTCAATAATGGTAGTATTGTTGCTTCCGTTTTTAACTTTTAATCGCATCTCCACCGGATACAATTGCAACATACGCTGCTGAATAATATCTTGATCGTAATTTAAATACAACATCACCATCAAGCATTGCAGGGCATTCTCAATTGAAGCCTGATCTGAAAACGGAATGGTAATGGTAAAACACAGTTTTTGAAAAGTGATTTTGAGCTCGGTTTTATCAGGGCTCTCTTTTGCAATTACAAAAACATCGGCTTTGCCATCATCGGAACTCCAAGTAAAAGTTTTTATTTTCGGATTTAAAAAAGCCTCAATTGTTCGGTTTTTATTCATGATGAGAACATCAACCGAAGAAAATAGCTTTAATTTTTCTTTTATTTTTTCGCCTGCATCGTGAAAACCTTCGTCGTGTGCCGAACCAATATTTGAAAATATTCCAATGGTTGGTTTTATAATTCGTTGCAGGTTTTCCATTTCATTGATAGTAGAAATCCCTGCTTCAAAGATGCCCAAATTGTGTTTTTCATTGATTCCTAAAACCGAAAGCGGCACCCCAACCTGCGAGTTGTAACTTTTAGGCGAACGAATAATATTATAATCGGGGCTTAATAAGAAATTCAACCATTCTTTAATGATGGTTTTCCCGTTGCTGCCGGTAATTCCGATAACCGGAAAATCAAAATCGCTTCGATAGGCCGCAGCAAAGGTTTGCAGGGCTTGCAATGTATTTTCTACCACTAGAAAATTGGCTTTTCCTTGAAGATTTGAAGGGATATAAGTCACCACAAAATTGGAAACTCCTTGTTCCAACAATTCGGCTACATAGTGATGCCCGTCGTGATTTGGGCCAAGCAAAGCAAAATATAAGGTGCTGCTGCTGTTTTGCAACGACCGACTATCTATAGAAATAGAATCAATAATTGCCACTTCGTTTTTGCCAATGAATTTGGCTTTAAGAATTGGAATGATATTTCGAATGGATAGCGTCAAATTGTATTAATTTATTCTTCAGAAATTTGTTCTGGATCGTTAACTTCCATATTATCACGCATGGCTCTAAAATAGGCTCCGCGACTTAATGGCTCGTATTCTTCGGTTTCTCCCAAGAGAACCAGATTATTGCTGTCGGCTTTTCTAAAACTATAATTTGCTAAGTTGCCCGTTCGGGTACAAACGGCATGTACTTTAGTAACATATTCGGCTGTCGCCATTAATGCGGGCATTGGGCCAAAAGGATTTCCTTTAAAATCCATGTCCAATCCGGCAACGATAACACGCACGCCCGAATTGGCCAAATCATTACAAATTTTTACAATTTCATCATCAAAAAACTGAGCTTCATCAATCCCTACCACATCACAACCTTGCGCCAAAATTGCAATATTGGCTGCAGCTGGAACTGGAGTGGAACGAATCTCATTTTTATTATGAGAAACCACCATTTCTTCATCATAACGAACATCAATTGCTGGCTTGAAAATTTCTACTTTTTGCTTTGCAAATTGTGCTCTTCGCAACCTACGGATGAGTTCTTCGGTCTTTCCGGAAAACATGGAACCACAGATAACTTCGATCCATCCAAATTGTTCTTTATGATTTACGGTATTTTCTAGAAACATTTTGTAAATTTAGACCTTAAAAAAGGAATTGTTTTTATTACTTTGTATGAAACAAAACGCCCTAAATATTTTATATATTTACGACGATTCAAATGTAGAAAATATTTATTAAGGTTGTTTCTTTCCTTAACAAAATAAAGTTTAAATTAATTACCCTAAAATAGCTAGTTACACAAATTTCAAAAGTCATGAAAAAAAAATTAGAATCCGAATTAATAAGTATTGCACACCGAATTTTAAAATTAAAAAATAAATCGGAGGTAGATCAATTGTATTTAGAAACTAGAAAATTATATGAAACTTTAGCTGTTTTAAAATTTTATGGTGATAATTACGAGCAATTAAAATCGGAGGTTTCTCAAGAAGAACTTGAAGAAAAATTAGCTGAAGCAGTCGCAACGATTGAGGAGGAAATTAAAGAAATGCCTCTAGAAGAAGTTGTGGCTAAAGAAGAACATGCAGAAACTGTTTTAGAAACTGTAGAAGAAGAGGAAATCGTTGAGGAAGATGAGGAAGTTGAAGATGAGGAAGTTGAAGATGAAGAAACTGAAGATGAATTAGAAGATCAAGAAGAGGAGGACAATGAAGAAGAGGAGGATGAGGATGTCGAAATAGATGACGAGGAGGAAAATGAAGAAGATGATGAGGATGAAGAAGATAAATTTGAAAATGCCATCCATTTTGAACCAATATTTGAATTAGCGGATGACTTTGAAGTAACTTCAGATGAAGGTGATGATAGTGAGGCCGACGAAGAAGAGGAAGCAGCATTTGAGCCAGAAACAAAAAAAGCGGAACCAAATAAAATTGAGTCGAGACAAATTTCTTTTGAAGATTTATTAGGCGAAAGTTTTAACGAGCCTGAGTTTGTTAAGCCAAATGATGTGGTAATTCCGCCCGCTTTAAAAGAAGTAATTGAAGAAAAACCATTGTCTTTAAATGACCAACATTCAAAAGCAATTAATATTGGAATGAACGATAGAATTGCATTTGTTAAGCATCTATTTGACGACAGTACCGAAGATTACAACCGCGTATTATCGCAATTAAATTCGTTTACAACCAAAGAAGAAGCGGTTGATTTTATTGAAGAAATCATCAAACCCGATTACAATAACTGGGATGGAAGCGAAGAATATGCGGAGCGCTTTATGGAAATTGTGAAGAACAAATTTAACTAAATGTCTAAACTTTATATTGTTCCAACACCCATTGGGAACCTTGAAGACATGACTTTTAGAGCAATAAAAGTTCTAAAAGAAGCCGATTTGATTTTGGCCGAAGACACACGAACGAGTGGAAAATTGCTAAAACATTTCGAAATTGCTACCCATATGCATAGCCACCACATGCATAACGAACACAAAACGGTGGATAATTTAATTGCACGATTGAAAGGTGGTGAAACCATAGCTTTGATAAGCGATGCCGGAACTCCAGCTATTTCAGATCCCGGTTTTTTATTAACCCGTGCTTGTGTTGAAAATAATATTGAAGTCGATTGTTTACCAGGTGCTACTGCCTTTGTACCGGCATTAGTGAATAGTGGATTGCCTAATGATCGCTTTATATTTGAAGGGTTTTTGCCCGAAAAAAAAGGAAGACAAACGCGTTTTTTGGCTTTAGCCGAAGAAACTCGAACCATGATATTTTATGTTTCCCCGCATAAATTAGTTAAAACCTTAACCGAATTCGTTCAGTATTTTGGCTCTGATAGACCGGTGTCTATCTCTAGAGAATTGACCAAAATGCACGAAGAAACCATCCGTGGTGCTGCCGATGAAGTACTGAAACACTTTGAAGCAAAACCTCCAAAAGGAGAAATTGTTGCCGTTGTTGGTGGCAAGAATGTGAAGTAACCTTTAATTTTATTACAATGCGGTGGACTCTTAAATCAAAGCCCGAAAAAGAGAAAGTTCAGAAACTACAAGACGAACTTCAAGTCGATGCCCTGATTGCAACCCTCTTGGTTCAAAGAGGTGTGGAAACCTATGAGCAGGCCAAAGCATTTTTTCGACCTTCACTAAACGATTTACACGATCCGTTTCTTATGAAGGACATGGATAAAGCGGTAGCTCGTATTGAAGAGGCGATTGATAATGGAGAAAATATTTTAGTTTTTGGAGATTATGATGTAGATGGAACCACGGCTGTTTCATTGGTTTCGAGCTATTTAAAAAGCTATTATTCCAATATTGCAACCTATATTCCGGATCGGTATAATGAAGGGTATGGCATTTCTTATGCCGGAATAGATTTTGCCGAAGACAATGAATTCACTTTAATCATTGCACTAGATTGCGGAATAAAATCGATTGATCATATTGCGTATGCAAAAGCAAAAAAGATCGATTTCATCATTTGTGATCACCACCGCCCTGGCGATGAATTGCCTAATGCCGTTGCGGTATTAGATCCAAAAAGAGCCGATTGTAGTTATCCGTATGATGAACTTTGTGGCTGCGGAATTGGGTTTAAATTAATTCAAGCCCTAGCTTCAAAAAGAGGCCAAACGCTAGAAGATTTACTTCTTTATTTGGACTTAGTTGCTACTGCAATTGCTGCTGATATTGTTCCGATTACAGGAGAAAATAGAATCTTGGCTAAATACGGTTTAGAGGTTATCAATTCGAATCCGAGACCTGGTATTAAAGCATTAATTCAGAATGTAAACAAAAAAATACTTACGATAACCGATGTGGTTTTTATTATCGCTCCGCGAATAAATGCTGCCGGAAGAATCAAACACGGTAATGAAGCCGTTGCGCTATTAACCGAGTACGATTTGGATCAAGCGGAACAATTTGCTTCCGAAATTGAGCAACACAATTCAGATAGAAAAGGGCTAGACAAACAAATTACGGTTGAAGCACTTGCTCAAATTGAAGCCAATAACGAGAAGGAAAATTTCACAACTGTTATTTACCAAGAAAATTGGCACAAAGGCGTAATTGGAATTGTAGCTTCCCGTTTAACAGAAACTTATTATCGCCCTACGATTGTTTTTACTAAAAGTGGCGACAAACTTGCTGCTTCTGCCCGATCGGTAAAAGATTTTGATGTGTACAATGCTATTGAAGCTTGTTCGGAACACTTGGAGCAATTTGGCGGACATAAATACGCTGCCGGAATGACCTTAAAGGAAGAGAATTATGAAGCGTTTAAAACTGCTTTTGAAAAGGAAGTTCGTAATACAATTTCTCCTGAATTACTTATTCCAGAAATTGAAATTGATGCAGAAATAAATTTATCTGAAATCACTCCGAAATTAATTCGGGTATTAAATCAGTTCGAGCCTTT
>NZ_JBJTND010000029.1:0-64414 GCF_046073885.1 Flavobacterium sp. | reverse complement strand
CTTGATTTTAGATTATTATAAAATCTTATCAACAATTCGCATTTCCTAATTCGAAATTCTAATTTAAATTTTACCTTTGACCTCTTAAAAAAAATTACAATCATGGTTTATAAATTTAGAGTAATTCTAGATGCAGAAGAAGATGTATTTAGAGATATCGCCATCCTAGAAACAGATACCTTAGAAGATTTGCATAATGCTATTGTGAATGCTTTTGGCTTTGACGGATTGGAAGTGGCTTCTTTTTACACCTGTGATGATACATGGAATCAAGAAGATGAAATTCCGATGTTTGATGCCGGAGATGTTCCAGGTGAAACTAAAATCATGAGCGATTATACTTTGAATTCTATTTTAGATGAAGAATTCACCAAGATCATTTATGTATATGATTTCATTAATATGTGGACTTTCTTAGTAGAACTTGCTGCCATAGAAGACACTATTGAGACAGGGGTTATCTACCCTAATTTATTGTTTTCGCATGGAGAAATGCCAGCAGAAGCAATGGAAAAACATTTTGTTTCCGACTTTGACCAGGAAGAAAGTTACAATGAATTTGAAGATGATTTAGACGAAGACGATTTGGATATGTTTCATGGAGACGACAGCTATGAAGATTACGGATTTGAAGAAAATTGGAATTAATTCTTAATAAAATAAAAGAACGAAGCTAAAACCTCAGAAACTCAGAAACCAATCCCTTAGCACCTAAAAAAAATGATTAACCTATTCAATACACATATCGAAACTTTATCTATTCATAAAGTTGGAAATAAAAGCCGAAACGAATCTGTTTTCTTGTCTGAAAACCCTTACTCATTAAATGACGAAATAGTTCCAATACTAAAGGAATATTTCTTCAAATCTTTTCGTGAAAAAGAAGAAAACTATTATCAATTTGCACATGAAGTAGATTTAGAATACAATGAAATGTTCAAATTGGCTTCTGAAATCTTCACCAATCCGAGTTCGGTTCATGAAGTTTCTAAAAAAATCACGCAACATCTATTTGAACAATCCAATCATCCACACATTAAAAATGGAGAGGTTTATGTAACCTACTTAACCAATGTATCAATTGACAACAATGTAGTTGACGCAATTGGGGTTTTTAAAAGTGAATTGCGTACCGATTTTCTTCAATTTGAAGAAAAAGAAAGCCATTTAGAAATGATTCTTCAAGAAGGAATTAACTTAAACAAACTCGATAAAGGTTGTTTGATTTTCAATCATAAAAAAGAAGAAGGTTACAAGATCTTAACGGTAGACAGCAACCGATATGACGCTAGATATTGGCTAGAGCATTTCCTTTCGGTAGATGCATTTCAGGATGAGAATTTCATGACTAAAAAGTATTTGAAATTCTGCCAAGAATTTGCAAAAGAAATAGTTTTTCCTGCCGAAGACAAAAAGCAGGAAGTTATGTTTATGAATCGTGCAGTGAACCATTTTGCAAAAAACGACAATTTTGAAGAAACTGCATTCCTAAATGATGTAATGGAAAACCCCGATTTGATTCCGGAGTTTAAAAGCTACAAAGCCGATCGTGGTGAAAAATACAGCATTGAAGATGTAACAACCTTCCCTATTGCAAATGCGGCAGTAACCGACGCCAGAAAATCAATAAAAAATGTAATTAATTTAGATACCAATATTCAAATTAAGTTGGACTTTATTAATCCGGAAAGCGTAGAAAAATTTGTAGAAAAAGGCTGGGACGAAGAAAAACAAATGTACTACTACCTGGTCTATTTTAATAAAGAACAAAAATCATAACTACTTAAAATTCCCTAATCAAATTAGGGAATTTTTGTTTTGTTAAAGCTATAGTATCAAAGCAAATTATGTAATATCTTTATCTTCTAAAACACGAGTTATTTGCGAACCTATTTATTAATATTAGTCTATTTCTTGGGAAGTTACAATATGGTAGCTCAAAATGGTGTTCCTTCAAAATCAGATAGTATTTATTATAAAATAGAACGAGTTTCACAAAAAAAGAAATTCTATAAATTCCTTCATGATGCATTTTTTCGAAGTGTTCAAACAGAAGAATTAAGCAATACAAAAAGACAAAAATCGGCTTCAATAAACCCAATTCCTTACCGTTTATACAATTGCAAAATAATACGCAACATAACCATTGAATCTTTGGATCCCTTTGGATTTTCTGCAGAAAATAAAAACAGTAAACCCGAGAATCAATTAGAACGAATTGGAAATTCCCTACACATCAAAACAAAACATTGGACCATCCGAAACTTACTTTTATTTAAGAAAAATGAAGAACTCGACTCTTTACTGCTAAAAGAATCGGAACGTTTAATACGAAGTCAGCGGTACGTGAGAAGTGTGATCATAAAACCGATTCCTATTGCAAATTGCTCCGATTCTATTGATGTTTCGGTTCGGGTGCTTGACACTTGGAGTGCAGCAATCACGGGAGCGTATGCAAACAACAAATCCAATTTAGACATCAATGAGAGAAATTTTATTGGTTTAGGTCACGAATTTGACATCAATTATCTTAAAAGTTTAGATAATAGTACCGCAATCAATTATGGCTATGATGCCAAATATACCGTCCCAAACTTTAGGAATACCTTTATAAATACTTCGGTGGCATCCAAAAAAGATTTGAATAATTCTACTTATAAATCCATAAAATTAGACCGCCCTTTTTACTCAACCTATACCCATTGGGCAGGAGGAATTTATTATGATTACAAGTCGTACAACCAAACTCTAGTAAATTCAGATGCTGTAGCTCTATCACAATATTTTAACTCTAAAACCTACTCCCTTTGGGGTGGCCATGCATTTAATATTTTTGGAAAAGGATCGGAGTTTGCCCGAACTTCACACCTTGTTATTACTGGTGGGTTTACCAACACAAATTACCTCACTAAACCTGACTTAGCAATTGATCCGATTCAATTTTTTAGTTCTTCTAAATTAGCCTTAGCAACCCTTGGAATCTCCGCTCAAAAATTTTATCAAGACAAGTATTTATTTCGTTTTGGAACCATTGAAGACATCCCTTACGGAAAACTAATAGCTGTAACCGGTGGATTCGAAAATAAAAATTTGGTAAATAGAGCCTATTTTGGCGGACGCTTTGCATATGGAAATTACTTCAATTTTGGTTATTTACAAGGTAATTTTGAGGCGGGAAGTTTCTTCAATGATGGCAAATCAGAACAAAGCATCTATAAATTTGAATTGAATTATTTTACCAATTTATTTCCAATTGGTTCTTGGAAATTCAGACAATTTTTTAAGCCCGTATTAGTTTTAGGCACCAATCGTTTAAATACTCCGCAAGATCGGTTGAACCTTATCGATGTAAATGGAATTCCAGGTTTTAATAGTGCGCCACTAACCGGAACCAAAAAAATCTTAGCTACTTTTCAAACCCAATCGTACAATCAAAAAGAGTGGTATGGATTTAATTTTAGTCCGTATCTAAATTTTACTTTTGGCTTTTTAGACACAGGAGATCATATCTTTTTCAGCAATAAAATGTATTCCCAAATTGGAGTTGGTGTTTTAGTAAACAACAAGTACTTGATTTTTAATAGCTTCCAACTTTCCTTCTCCTACTACCCTTCCTTGCCTATTGACGGTAGTAATATTATTAAAACCAATGCGTTTCAAAACAACAATATTGAATTCCGTGATTTTCAAATTGGGCAGCCTGCTTTAGTTCCCTATCAGTAATAAAGTTAACTAATCAAACAAATTATTTTACTTATACTTTTTCAAAAATAGGTTAACTTGTATTTTTTTATTTAATTTTATAACAAAAAATCATGAGTAAGATTCTATTTTTTTGCACCCTGTTTTTTACAATTGCTCAAGCCTTCTCGCAACAAGTAACGACTGTTGCAGGGTATGGAATTGCCGGTTTTCTAGATGGACCAGGATGGCAAGCACAATTAAAAGGCATTACTGGTGTTTGTACCGATCCTCAGGGAAATATTTATGTAGCTGATTCAGGAAATAACCGAATAAGAAAAATTGAAGCCACAGGCAATCACATGGTTTCTACAATTGCAGGAAGCGGCGTTGAAGGATATGCCGATGGTATTGGTACAAATGCGGTTTTTGCATCACCAAATGGAATTTGTATTGACAATCAAGGAAACTTATATGTAACTGATTTTTGGAATTATAAAATTAGAAAAATTACTCCTTCTGGAGTCGTTACTACTGTAGCAGGCAAAACACCTGGATATGTTGATGGTACTTCTGCCATAGCTAAATTTAGTTATTTAGAAGGAATTTGTGTTGACACACAAGGAAATCTATTTGTTGCTGATGGAGGCAACCACAAAATTAGAAAAATTACACCAACAGGTGTGGTTTCAACCATAGCTGGTTCAACAAGCGGCTATCAAGATGGCGTTGGTATAAGTGCACAATTTGATTATCCTAACGGAATTTGCATTGACAATTCAAATACTCTTTATGTAGCCGAATTTTTTGGTGGTGGAAAAATTAGAAAAATTGATTCATTATATGAAGTAAGCACAATAGCAGGAAGTGATTGGGGGTATACTGATGGGCAAGGAACTACTGCTCAATTCAGATTTCCAAAAAGTATTTGTGTAGATAATTTAGGTAATTTGTTTGTTGCAGATTCAGGTAATAATCGTATTAGAAAAATCACCCCTTCTGGTTTAGTTAGTACTTATTCAGGTTCGGTTTCAGGATATCTTGATGGATTCATTACTGACGCACTTTTTAAAGAACCTCAGAGTATTTATTTTGATAGTATTAATAATTATTTAATAATAGGTGATGGAAATAATTATAGAGTAAGAAAAATAGAAACAACATTAAACACTAGGGATAATGATTTTGAGAAATTTAGCGTATCCCCAAACCCAAATAAAGGTAATTTTAGCATATATGGTTTACAAAGTGGCAATCTAGAAATTTATGACCTACTAGGCAAATTGGTTTTCACAATAAAAGTAGTTAACGCTACGAATCAAATAGAAACACCTCTTAAAAAAGGATTATATTTAGTAAAAATATGTAATGAAGAGGGTAAAACTACGACGCAAAAAATGGTTGTAGAATGAAACTTATTTTACAAAGCAACTTTGTTATTTTTCATATATCAAATTTCATAGAGTAATTCTTTAATTGAGCTACAGTTCACAAATTGATCACTGTCTTAACTAGCTCCAACCCAAAAGAATTCCTTACCTTTGCCGAAAATAATACCCCATGAATACTTTTGAGCAATTTAATCTTCCTAAATCTTTACAAAAAGCAATTGATGATTTAGGATTAACCACCCCTACTCCAATTCAGGAGAAGTCGTTCTCGCCAATAATGTCGGGAAGAGATGTTATGGGAATTACACAAACGGGTACCGGAAAAACCTTAGCCTATTTACTACCGCTTTTAAAACAATGGAAATTTGTTCCAACTGATTCTGCTCGTGTGGTGATTATTGTCCCAACAAGAGAATTGGTGGTGCAAATCGTTGAAGTTATTGAAAGTTTAACCCAATACATGTCGGTTAGAACTCTAGGAATTTACGGGGGTGTTAATATCAACACTCAAAAGAAAGCGGTTTACGAAGGAATCGACATCTTAGTTGGAACACCTGGTAGAACCATGGATTTGGCTTTGGATAATGTGGTTCGTTTTGATTCGCTTCAAAAATTAGTGATTGATGAATTTGACGAAATCTTAAATTTAGGCTTCCGTTTTCAAGTAACTTCTTTGTTATCCATGATGAAAAACAAGCGTCAGAACATTTTATTTTCGGCTACCATGACCGATGAAGTGGATGAAATGCTTGAGGAATATTTTGAATTACCCGAAGAAATCACTTTGGCGCCATCGGGAACGCCTATTGAAAAAATTGTACAATTAGCCTATTCGACACCCAACTTTTTAACCAAATTAAATCTGCTGAACCACATTCTTGCAGGCGATGAAAGCACGAGCAGGGTTTTGATTTTTGCAAATAATAAAAAGTCGGTTGATTTAATTGCAAATAGCATTGAAGAAAATTATCCAGAGCAATTTGGAGTAATCCATTCCAATAAATCTCAAAATTACCGATTAAATACGATGGCGGCTTTTCAAGCTGGAGAATTGCGAGGCATTGTAACTACTGATGTTATGGCTCGTGGATTGGATATTTCGGATGTAACGCATGTAATCAACTTTGAATTTACCGACATTCCAGAACAATACATTCACCGTATTGGTAGAACGGGGCGTGCCGATAAATCGGGTATTGCCATAAGTTTCATAAGCCCAAAAGAGGAAGAAATTCAAATTGAGGCCGAAATCTTAATGGAAAAAGAAATTCAGTTTTTAGATTTTCCAGAAGAAGTAGAAGTTGCCGAACGATTATTGGAGTTTGAAAAAGATAAAAAGAAAGTCAAACAACTTTTAAAACGAGTAAAACAAGAAGGTGGCGCTGCTTTTCATGAAAAAGCCAAGAAAAACCAAAAAGTAAATTTAGGCGGACCATCAAAAACTAAGCCTAGAAAAACTGAATCCAGAAACCGTGGCGTGGAACGAAAAAGAGATGCAAAAAAGAAAAAAAAGTAATCCAGGATCTATTTTAGTTGTGTGTCATTTTCGAAAATAAACTTTTAAACCTTTGAACTTTTTATTACTTTTGACAAATTAAATTAAAATGCAGTTCCAACATCCAGAAATTCTTTATTTCCTCTTCTTATTGGTAATTCCAATTCTGGTGCATCTTTTTCAACTTCGTAAATTTAAAACTGAATATTTTACCAACGTAAAATTCCTAAAAGAGCTTGTAGTTCAAACCCGTAAAAGCTCTAAAATAAAAAAATACTTACTATTAGCTTCGCGCCTTTTATTACTAACCACATTAATTGTGGCTTTTGCAAAACCATTTTTTGTTGCTAAAGATCATAAAGATGCAAAAAACGAACTTTACATTGTTTTGGACAATTCGTTCAGTATGCAAGCCAAAGGTCAAAAAGGGGAATTGCTAAAAAGAGCCGTTCAAGATTTATTGGAACACACACCGGAAGGTGCCAATTTTTCCTTATTAACATGCTCTGATAGTTATTGGAATACCGATATTAAATCCATTCAAAAGGAACTGCAAAACTTAAAATACAGTGCCACTCCATTTCAATTAGAGTCTATTTTATCCAAAATAAAAGCACACAAATCGGCATTTAGAAAAGATATTGTTGTGATTACCGATGCTGTTGGTTTAGATTCGAAAAATGCAGGTTCAAAAAGTGAAGACGAAAACTTATATTATATTATTTCGGAAGCCGAAAAAACCAACAATATTTCCGTTGATAGTGTTTTCATCAATCAAACCATGGATAACTTTTATGAAATTGGGGTTAAATTATCTGCTTATGGCGATGATTTCAAAGAGGTGCCAATTTCGTTATTCAACCGAAAGAAACTAGCTGCAAAGACCTTAGTTGATTTAGAGTCAAAGAACAAAACCATAAACTTCACAATCCCAAAGGCTGATTTTCATGGTTATGTTTCTGTTTCTGATAATAGTTTAGAGTACGATAACACGTATTACTTTAGTATTTCAAAACCTCAAAAAAGCAATGTAATTAGCATTGGAAATCAAGAAAAAAGTTCGTTTTTATCCCGAATATACACTGCTGCAGAATTTAATTATTCCAACTTTGAACTTACCGCTTTAGATTATAACTTGATTGAAAAGCAAGATGCTATTGTATTAAATGAATTGAAAGAAATTCCACAAGCATTACAAACCACCTTGAAATCATTTTCTGAAAAAGGAGGAAATATTATTTTTATTCCAAGTGAAGAAGCATCGGCTGCAACTATGAATTCGTTTTTAAGTGCGATAAGCAGTATTCAATTCAAATCAAAAAACAATTCTAATAAATTAATTACAAAAATTAATTTCAGCCATCCATTATTTAGTAGTGTTTTTGAAAAAGAAGTTACCAATTTTCAATATCCAAAAACTAAAGTTTCCTTTGAAATTGGAAACACTGCTCCAGTGGTTTTAGGCTATGCAGATCAAACTGCATTTTTAAGTTCTTCTATTAGCGATGTATCAACAACCTATGTTTTTGCGGCGCCATTAAACAAATTGAATAGTAATTTTCAAAATTCTCCAATAGTAGTTCCGGTGTTTTATAATATGGGACAAAACGCTCAAAAAGCTGGCATCAATGTATTGCAAATTGGAGAGAACAAATCATTTATTGTTGAAACAAAACTTGGCAAAGACGAAATCGTAACTGTAAAAAACAACCAAGAAAGCTTTATTCCTTTGCAACAACTACTTAACAATAAAGTAAAAATAACCTGTAATGACAATCCAAAAGAAGCAGGAAATTTTGGTATCTTCAACAATCAAATACCTGTAAATACAATTAGTTTTAATTATAATCGAACCGAAAGTAATTTAGAAAACACCAATACAGATGCGTTTGACAATTATAAAGAAATAAGTAATGTGAGTGCTATCTTTGACACACTTCAAGCCAACCGAAGTGACAATCAAATGTGGAAATTATTTATTTTATTATCTTTATTATTTATTACACTTGAAGTATTAATTCAAAAATATGTAAAATGATTTTGGCTCTAACGAGCTGTAAATCCAATAAAAAAAGTTATGAAAATCATAATCCGTGAAGCCAAGATTATCGACTCTAAAAGTCCGTTTCACCAACAAATAGTTGATGTGAAAATTAATGATGGTATTATTGAAAAAATTGGAAAGAACCTAGCCCAAGACAGCTTGTACAAAGAAATAAGTCATGCCAATTTACACCTTTCACAAGGGTGGATGGACAGCAGCGTTTCTCTTGGTGAGCCAGGTTATGAAGATCGTGAAACCATAGCCAACGGACTTCATGTTGCCTCTAAGAGTGGATTTACAGCAATTGCTTTACAGCCCAATAGTTTTCCGGTGATTGACAACCAATCTCAAATTCATTTTGTAAAACAAAAAGCTAAACATTCGGCAACTGATTTATTTCCAATTGGAGCTTTAACCAAAAATTGCGAAGGAACCGATTTGGCCGAATTATTCGATATGAAAAATGCGGGAGCTGTAGCATTTGGAGATTATGGACAAAGCTTAGCTAATGCCAATTTACTTAAAATTGGTTTGCAATATGTTCAAGATTTTGACGGATTAGTGATTACTTTTTGCCAAGATGATAAGATTAAAGGAAGTGGCGTTGTTAATGAAGGGGTTGTATCTACTCGCTTGGGATTAAAAGGAATTCCGAATCTTGCCGAAGAACTTATTGTTGCTAGAAACTTATTTTTATTAGAATATACAGGTGGAAAACTACACCTTCCAACCATTTCAACTGCAAAATCGGTGGATTTAATTCGGGAGGCTAAAGCCAAAGGATTACAAGTAACGTGTAGTGTGGCTGTTTCTAATTTGGTTTTAACCGATGAAAAGCTGGACGGATTTGACACTCGATACAAACTTTCACCACCGCTGAGAACTAATGAAGATCGATTGGCATTACTTGCCGGTGTTGCTGATAATACCATTGACATCATCACTTCAGACCACAATCCGATTGATATTGAACATAAAAAAATGGAATTTGACGGGGCTAAAAATGGTTCAATCGGACTAGAAAGTGCTTTTGGGGCCTTGCTAACCGTCTTGCCGGTAGAAACTATAGTTGCTAAACTTACACATGCAAAATCAATTTTCAGTATCGAAATTTCAGAAATTGCAGAAGGGAAACCAGCAAATATTACCCTTTTCACAACCGATGGCGAATGGGTTTTCACTAAAGAAAATATTCTTTCAAAATCTAAAAACTCAGCGTTTCTTGGAACAAAAATGAAAGGAAAAGTAATCGGAATCTACAACAACAATACTTTTATTGAATCGTAATGGATCAAAAAACAATTGACGAAGGAAAATCTGCTGCTATAACAAGCTACATTTTAATTGTTGGTGTATTAATTGCCCTTTCAATGAATTCAGAAAACAAAAATCCCTATGCATCGTTTCACATCCGTCAGGGATTGGGATTAACGTTGACCTTTATTACTTTGGGAGTTTCCATTAGTTATTTTGAAAGCATTATGATTGCAGCACCCATGTGGATTTTCATTTCAGTATTGACCATTTACGGAATTTTTACTGCTGCCAAAGGAGAGGTTATTCCGTTACCTTTATTAGGAAAATGGTACCAAAAATGGTTTAGTAATTTTTAATTATACCTATGACACTTCACCATTTAGTTCGAGAACCTAAAATTATATTAGATAAGAATCCGTTATTGCTATTATTACATGGATACGGTAGCAACGAAGAAGATTTATTTTCCTTTGCATCTGAACTTCCAGAAGAATATTATGTTATTTCGGCTAGAGCTCCGTATGATATGGGCTTTGGTAGTTATGCCTGGTATGCTATTAATTTTGATGCCGATGAGAATAAATTTTCAGATATTCCACAAGCTCAGCAATCTAGAGATTTAATAGCTAATTTCATTGATGAATTATTTGTAAACTATCCAATAGATGCCACAAACATTACATTAATTGGATTTAGTCAAGGTACTATTTTAAGTTATGCTGTTGCCCTCTCCTACCCTGAAAAAATTCAACGTGTGGTTGCCATGAGTGGCTATTTAAACCTTGAAATGGTAAAACCAAATTTTGAAACTAATGATTTTAGTAATTTGAAAATATTTGCTTCCCATGGCACTGTAGACCAAGTGGTTCCAGTAGATTGGGCAAGAAAAGCAGCTCCAATATTAACTCAATTAGGAATAGAAGTTGTGTACAAAGAATATCCTGTAGGCCATGGTGTGGCTCCTCAGAATTTTTATGATTTTATGAATTGGTTACAACAATAAAAAAAGTCTCTTAAAAGAGACTTTTTTTATTTTTATTCTTGACCGTCAGGATTATCGCTTCCGGATACTTTATTTCCTATTTCGCCATCACCTGAAAAAACAAGTTGGCCTGCTTTTTTAAGTTGGTAGCCATTTTGAGCAATCAATTGGTAATCTTCAAAAACCCAAACTTTTTCGGAACCCGATTTTGATACAATAAATGATTTATCATCAGGTAAAAATATTTCTGCTTTATCTCCATCTTCATTAAATAATACATAAGCACAAAGAGTTTCATCTTCGGTTGCTGCATTATCTGTTGGATTCAATTGAATTCCGGTAAAGGCTTTAACACATTCTTTATTTAGTTTAGACCAAGTATAACCGGCAGATGCCAAGCATCCGTTTTCATCTTTATCTGCTCCAACAATGGTGGAGTCTTTAACTGGAGTTTTAGTATCTTCTTCTGTTGCATCATTTAACTTACAGGAAATGAAAATTGAGGCTATTGTAAATAATAGTAGTAGGTTTTTCATAGGTTTAAAATTTTATTGGGCTTAAAATTTTATTGTTTTTGTTATTCTTGTTTTGGATTAATAAAGGAATCCATTGTTTGAAAGGTGATTTTTCCGTCTTTTTCAACAAAATATTTAAGCATCACTTCACCAGAATATTTTCCGTCACTAAAATCGGCTTTTATCCAACGTTGATTAAGTATTTTTATTTCACTAATTACAAATTTTTGATCTGCTTTTTGTTCTTGACCTACGAATTTATTCCCTTTTGGGTTATCATTATTGGATAATAAAGCTTCTTTTATTTGAGGAATTAATTTTTGAACATCGCTCTCTACAAAATTTGCTTTTGCAATACTATCTTTAATGTATTGCAACTCCACCTCTTTGTTTTTCTTTTCAAAAGAAAGGGCTTTACTATAATACATGTAAGTAAATGCTGTAACTAATGCCGATAAAATAAAAAGATATAAATACAATTGCCTCTTCATAACTACAGTGCTATTTCTAAATTATCATAGGCCAAAAAAACATTGTTTGGTAGCTTTTGCGCTACTTGATCATGAAAACCTAATAAATGGCTAATATGAGTTAAATATGCTTTTTGAGGCTGCACCAAAGTTACAAAATCCAAAGCATCTTGCAAATTAAAGTGGGAATGATGTGGGTCTTCTCTTAAGGCATTAATAACCAAGACCTTTACCCCTTTTATTTTTTCAATCTCATCGGATGCAATGGTTTTCACATCCGTTAAATAGGCAAAATCATTCATTTTATACCCAAAAACCTGCAAATTGGCATGGTACGCATTTATTGGAACTATTTCTATATCCCCAATTGAAAACGGCTCATTATTAACAACTTCAATTGGCTGAACGGATGGCGCTCCTGGATACCGATTTTCATGTTCAAAAACATAATCAAATCTTCTCTTTAAGTTTTCAATAACTCGAGTGTGAGCATAAATTGGAATTTTGCCTTGCTTAAAGTTAAATGGTCTAATATCATCAATTCCTGAAGTATGATCGGCATGCTCATGAGTAAACAAAATAGCATCTACTCTACTGCATTGAGAGGTTAACATTTGTTGCCTAAAGTCGGGGCCACAATCTACTATTATAGATGTTTTTTCGGTATGTACCCAAACCGAAACACGAAGTCTTTTATCTTTAGGATTGTTGCTTTTACACACTTCGTGATCGCTTCCTATAACAGGAATACCTTGAGATGTGCCGGTACCTAAAAAATAAACCTTCATTTTGTGTTATTTTAAATTAATCCAAAAAATAATTCTTAGTTAAATTAATACAAAAATAGCATTAATTATCTTTTTATAAACACCATTTTTTCTAACTTTGTTGCCTATTAATAAGATTATGGGAAATTCCGGATTAGACATAAAATTAAAAGGCGACAAGGTTATAGAACAAATTCCTTCTATTAAAGACAAAGCGTTGCGCATTAATTTGAACGAAAATATTTATGGCACCTTTGCAGAAATTGGAGCGGGACAAGAAACAGTGCGCCATTTTTTTAGAGCAGGTGGATCTTCTGGAACCATAGCAAAAGCAATGTCTGCTTACGATAAAGATTTTAGTGATGCTATTTACGGAGTTGAAACAGATGGCCGTTATGTAACTGAAAGCCGACTAACAAAAATGCTTTCCCATGAAGTAGAATTAATTGAAAAAAGATTAGACCGCGCCAAACATCCAAATAAATTATTTTTTAGTTATGCCAATACGGTAGCAACTATTGATTTTGCAAAACAATTTAAAGGTCACGGTTGGGTTGGAATTAAATACCAACTGGAACCAGAAGAAGATTATAATGAAATTATTCTTCACATCCGTTTTAAAGAAACAGATGCTCGTTTACAACAGGAAACCCTTGGTATTCTTGGTGTAAACTTAATTTATGGTGCGTTTTATAAATACAACGACCCAAAAAAATTACTTCGTTATTTATACGATCATTTAGATAAAGATCAATTAGAAATAGATACCATCAATTTTTCTGGCCCTCGTTTTGCAAATGTTGACAACCGTTTGATGAGTTTGCAATTGGTTAAAAATGGAATGACCGATGCCGTAATGTTTAGTCCTGATGGACACAACATATTACCAGCAGCCGTTTTATATAAAAAGAATATTTTGGCACTAAGAGGTAGTTTCCGTCCTGTAACTAAGGTTAATATGGACATGTTGAATTTATCTCTTGATATGTTTACCAAAGAAAATAAAGTAGAGAAGGAAAATACATTTGTGATTTTTGAAATCACTTTATCCAATTTACGTTCAGAAGGCGAAATTGACGAAAGAGATTTTATGGATCGAGCGGAATTACTTTGCTCATTAGGGCAAACCGTTATGATTTCGAATTTCCAAGAATACTATAAAGTGGTAGAATATTTCTCAAGCTATACCAAAGCCCGTATGGGATTGGTAATGGGTGTAAATAACTTAGTAGATATTTTTGATGAAAAATATTACCGTCATTTAAGTGGAGGAATATTAGAAGCATTCGGAAAATTATTCTACAGAGATTTAAAAGTATATTTATATCCAATGCTGGAAGATGGTGAAGTAATTACCTCTCAAAACTTAAAAGTACATCCAAGAATGAAAGAATTATACAAATTCTTCGCATACAATGGAAAAGTAATTGATGTAACCGACTACGATAAGGATAATTTAAAAATCTTTTCAAGAGAAGTTTTAAAAATGATTGGTTCTGGAACTAAAGGATGGGAAAAACTGTTGCCTGAAGGAACCGCCGAACTTATTAAACATAAAAAATTATTTGGCTACGATCCGAATAAAGTATTAGAAGACGTAAGCAATTAAAAATCAAAAACCTCAATGTTACATTGAGGTTTTTTTTATTTATCATGATAAATCTCAAAATTAATGTATTGCGAATTTGTTCAATAAGAATTATTTTATTATTTTTATGAAAATATTTAACTAGTAATTAGTTACTTCTTCAGTCCCCGAAGAAATCTATTTAAACTTCACCCCTACTATTTGATTGGCTTTGTACCAGAACAGAATTCTGATACATTTTGTATTTACAAATTTGCTAATTCAAATAAAGTATGAAAATTCACATTAAGCACATGGTTTCACAGCGATGCATTAAAGTAGTTGAAAATGCTTTAGATACTTCAGGGATACTTTATAAATGCGTAAATCTGGGGGAAGTAGAACTTTTAGAACCGGAATTATTTGAATCTAAAAAAGAGAACCTAAACAAAATTCTCTTAGAATGCGGATTGGAATTGCTGTATGAAAAAAGAATGACTACAGTAGAAAAAATAAAAAATTGCATCATCGAAATGGTGCACAACAGTAACGAACTTCCAAAAATTAAACTTTCAATTTATTTGAGTAAAAAACTAAACTTGAATTATACGTATCTATCCAATTTATTTAAAGAAGTAACTGGAATGACCATACAACATTTCATTGTGTTACATAAAATTGAAAAAGCAAAAGAGCTAATTCTTTACAATGAATTAACTCTCAATGAAATTACACACCAATTACAATATAGCAGCGTTGCTCATTTATCAACCCAGTTCAAACAAGTAACTGGAATAACTCCATCCCACTTTAAAAAAGTAAAAACCTTTAAAAACCGGGTGTTTTTGGAACAAATAGAATTAAATAATTTAAGGCTAGCCTAATATTTGTGCGGCGTGCGCTTTAGTTTTTACTTCAGAAATTACTTGTTCAATAATTCCGGATTCATTGATAACAAAAGTTGTTCTGTGTATTCCGTCGTATTCTTTACCCATAAATTTCTTAGGTCCCCAAACTCCAAATGCTTGGATTACCGATTTATCTTCATCTGCAAGTAATGGAAAAGGAAAATTGAATTTATCTTTAAATTTCAATTGCGCGTTTTGCGAATCGGCGCTTACACCAAGTAACGCATAATTATTCGATTGGAAACGTTCGAAATTATCTCTAAGATCACAAGCTTCCGCGGTACATCCTGGAGTATTCGCTTTTGGATAAAAGAAAACAACTAATTTTTTTCCTTTGTAATCTGCTAAAGTATGCGCAGATCCGTTTTGATCAACTCCTGAGAAATTTGGCGCTTTATCTCCTACTTTTAAATGTGTCATGGGTATTGAATTAGATTTAATTTTTGTGAATGTCGGCTAAATTGATTTAATTTACAAATCAAATTTAACAATTAATGACCAAAAAAGAGCGTGCAACATTTGTTATAAATTCGTTAAAAGAAATTTATCCAAGCATCCCAATTCCGTTAGATCATAAAGACCCTTACACCTTACTTATTGCGGTATTACTATCGGCACAATGCACGGATGTTAGAGTAAATCAAATCACTCCAATATTATTCGCGAAAGCAGATAATCCTTGGGATATGGTAAAAATGACAGTCGAAGAAATAAAAGAAATCATTCGCCCTTGTGGATTATCTCCAATGAAATCAAAAGGTATCTATGGTTTATCTCAAATCTTAATAGAAAAATACAATGGTGAAGTTCCTCAAAGTTTTGAAGCTTTAGAAGCACTTCCTGCTGTGGGACATAAAACAGCAAGTGTGGTTATGAGTCAGGCCTTTGGTGTACCTGCATTTCCTGTTGACACCCATATACACCGCTTAATGTACCGTTGGGGATTGAGTAATGGTAAAAATGTAATCCAAACTGAAAAAGATGCAAAAGCCCTATTTCCAAAGGAATTATGGAACGATCTACATCTTCAAATTATTTGGTATGGCAGGGAATATTCGCCTGCTCGTGGCTGGAATATTGACAAAGATTTTATTACCAAAAATATAGGAAGTAAAAAAATCATCAAAGAAGCAGAAAAAAAAATATCCCGATAACATCGGGATATTTTTTTAATTAGCAATAATTTCGAAATTGCAGTTACCAACTTTAACTATATTCAATGCTTTTGAATAATTAAGAATAAAACTAATCGTTTCTTTTTTTGGTAACATTTTTTTTGAAGCTAATTCTTTTTTAGAGTAAAGTTTTGCCATAGAAAAAATTAAATTTATATCTATAACGTTATAGCATTCAAAATATTGTTTAATTCGTTAAAATAATATTATTTTTTTCAATAATTTTTCTCAGATTCATTAATGCATATCGCATTCTTCCAAGAGCTGTATTAATACTCACTCCGGTTTGTTCTGCAATTTCATTAAAACTTAGATCTTGAAAGATACGCATTTCAAGTACTTCCCTTTGATCATCAGGAAGTTGCTGAATTATTTTATGCAAATCTTTTTCAATGGCATCGGTAATAATTCTACCTTCTGCATTTAAAGAATTATCTGTAAGGATTGAGAAAATTGAAAATTCTTCTGTTTCACGTAGCATTGGCATTTTCTTGTTTTTTCTGTAATGATCTACAATTAAGTTATGTGAGATACGCATAACCCATGGCAAAAATTTACCTTCTTCGTTATATGAATTGGATTTTAAAGTTTTAATTACTTTAATAAAAGTGTCTTGAAAAATGTCGTCGGCAACATCGCGATCTGGCATTTTGGAATAAATAAATCCATAAATTTTAGATTGATGTTTTTTAATTAATATAGCCAAAGCGTTCTCGTCGCCTGCTATATAATTCTTTACCAATAAAGCATCAGGAATTTGAGTAGTAGCCATAAAATTACCTTTTAGTAGTTAATAATAATCTAAATATTTATTTCTAAAAGTAATTTTATACGATAGGCGACTTGTTAATTGTTAATAAACTGTTGACAAATATAACTTAATTATTTCTTAATATCCAAACGAAAAATCAAATTTTAACATTTTAATTGAAATAAATGAGCTAATTAAGATATTTTATTAAAGAAAAATACTATAAATAGTAAATAGAATTGCGATTATCTAATAATAATCTTTTTAACTATTTTTTCAGAACCTAAATACATTATTATCAAATAAACACCAGGCTGCAAATGAGTTACATCAATTTTATCAGTTTCTAAATTTTGCTCTAGGACCTTAATTCCTAGTAAATTATATATTTCAACTTTATCAATTGAAATATTAGAATTAATATTAATACTATCCGTTACAGGATTTGGAAATGAAATAGAATTTAATTCAGAAAAAGCAGCAACCCCCATTGAACAAGCACTTCCTACCACATAAGAATAATAGTTGGTTACCGACATTCCTCCAGCAAAAGCAAATTTAACTCCGTAATTTATAGTTGAACCTATGGTTTGATTGGTTAATGTGTGTGTAAAAACATTTCCAGAAACATTAGTCATTTGTACCTCAGAGAATGGAGTTTGTTTCCATAAAAAAGCAACCACTCCTACTTTATCAGTATCCAATAATCCGTAAGTAATTTTTACCTCGTTGCCATTATTGGTTTGAAATTCATAATTATAGCCTGTTGAAAAACTCCCTTGTTGTGCAAGATTGGAAATACCCGAGCAAATTAATGTAGAATTTGGTAAAGTGGTAGCACTTAAAAAGATTGGATTATTTGAAGCCGTATTACCTGCTAAATCACTCGCAGTCACAGTAAATGAATAATTGGTATTTGGATTTAATCCTGAAATAACAATTGATTTTTGAACTCCAGAAGTTCCTGAATAGTTATTTGAAGCGGTGCCATAAGACACATTATAACCGACAGTACCAGAGTTGTCGGTAGCATTAAGCAACAATTCTATGGATGTACTGGTAACATTTCCTATGGAAGCTGTAAAATTTAAAGGTGCCTGCGTATCCACAGTTGTATTTTGATACACCCTCACATAATCAATTTGCATTGACGCCTGAGTAAAACTTGAAGGCACTGTTCCAGCAACACCTCCCATTGCAACATTTAACAAAAGAAATTGTTCTAAATCAAAAGGCCAAGTACTTGCATTTTTTACTGCAGGATTGTAAGTGTAATAAGGAACTCCATCTAATAAAAAGGTCAGCTGAAACGGAGACCAATTTAAAGAATACACGTGGTAGCTATTCGCCAAATCGGAAGCTATTGTTCCTCCATTATTCACCGAACCTCCAAAAGATGAAGGTGTATGTAAAGTACTTTGAATGTAATTAATAGATTGTGATGGAAATATTCCATGTTCCATAATATCTATTTCTCCGCAAGCCGGCCAATCTGTAGTCCCAAAAGTAGATGAAAAATACCCCCCAGGTTCATTTACATTTTTTCCTAACATCCAAATTGCAGGCCAAGTTCCTGCATCAATAGGTAATTTTGCTCTCACATCAACACGACCATATTTAAAAGCAAATTTTGAATTTAATCGTGCTGAAGTATATTGTTTAGTAATTCCTTGATCGGTATAAGATTCGTTTTTGGCAACAATATTTAACATTCCAGCATTAACAAATGAATTTGTAATAAGATTGGTGTAATGTTGTAGTTCACCATTAAACCAACTTCCACCTGAAGGCAATTGCGTTTGGTGAAACCACTTATTAGAATCTACAGCGCCATTAGTATTGAATTCATCAGACCAAACTAAATCAGAATAAACTACATCAACTTGCGCAAATCCAAATTGACAAAATAGGAAAAGCGAAAAGAGTAATTTAATTGATGCTGTATTTTTCATTTTATAATTTGGAAATAAAAATTAATTAGTTTTTGAAGATTGCGCCTCTCTAGAAGCTAATAGCTGTTCTTTAATTTCATTGGCTTTTTCTTCTGTTAAATCATAATTACGCATTACCCACATCGCAATTAGTGTTCCAAGAATTGGAATTCCGGAGAAAAATAATCGCAAGCCAGTAATAGCTCCATCTGCTTGAACAGATGCATTTGGATCAAAGTGAACTAGAGACATAATTACCCCCGTTAGCAAGCCTGCTATAGCAAAACCAAATTTCACCATCCACCAATATATAGCACCAAAAATTCCTTCTCTTCGTTTACCCGAAGTTAATTCATCCATATCGCAAACATCTGCAGTCATCGACATCATTAAGGTGAAAAGACTTCCTATACCAAATGAAAAGAACGGTAAAGCAAACAAGAACATATATGGTTTACCCGGAATAAACAAAAACCACAGCAAAATATATCCGAAAACAGAAATTCCTTGACATAATAAGAACGCATCTTTTTTGCCCATTTTCTTTGAAATATAAGCCACCAAAGGAATCACAATAAATGTAGTTGCGAGTGCACCTACACATCCAAATAAAGTAGGCCAAATACCTGCATCAACGGTACTTCCGTTAAAT
Organism: Flavobacterium sp.; assembly: GCF_046073885.1. Classification (GTDB taxonomy): domain Bacteria; phylum Bacteroidota; class Bacteroidia; order Flavobacteriales; family Flavobacteriaceae; genus Flavobacterium. The sequence goes on along the minus strand of NZ_JBJTND010000029.1, from coordinate 44,828 downwards.
AAATAATAAACTACAATAAAAAAGGTAAAACCAGCTACCGTATTAAAAGCATTAAAAATCAAAAAAGTAGCAATACATAATTTGGTAAAAGGCTTATTGCTGAATGCTTCTTTAAAGCTTAATAGAATCTCTTTTAAACTTCCACCTATCGCTTTGAAGGTTAGAGGTGAAAAACTAGTTTCATTTACTGTTGATTTACTTTTTATAAATAAGGCCGGAATCATAGCCAGCAACATACAAATTACTCCAACCCAAATTGCTAAAGTTCTAGTTGCAAGAGCGGTATCGGCATCTGGTTTTAACGGATTTACTGAATTCGCATTTGGAAACCAATTGGGATCATACATAATAACCCAAAACCAAGGTGCAATGACCCAAGCCCATTGTCCAATCCATTGAGAAATAGCCATAATACTTGTTCGCTCATGAAAATCATCACTCATTTCATATCCCATCGCTACATAAGGAACACTAAAAATTGTGAGTCCGAGGTAAAAAATGAAAGACCATAACAAGAAGAAAATAAAATTATATTGCACTCCATTTTCTTTATACAATTGCCACATAGACACGAATGAAATCCCCATAATAATGGCACCAATAAAAACATAGTGACGTCTTCTCCCCCATCTTGATCTTGTATTATCCGAAATAAATCCCATAATTGGATCTATAAATGCGTCAAAAATTCGAGGTAAAAAGAATAATATCCCCCACATCCAAGCAGGAAATCCTAAATTTTGTACCAAAACAACCATAAATATTCCAAGCGCAGCAGGAAACATTTGATTTGCTAACATTCCTAGTCCAAAGGCAATCTTCTGACCCATCGAAACCGTTTCTTTTGAAGTGCTAATGTTATTTGACATTTGATATTATTTTAATTGATATATTATTTGATTGAATGGTATTCGAAACAAATTAGTTTCGAAGCATCTGCTCATTAATGGTTACATTTATTTGTAGAATTTCACCCGTTCTTAAAAATAGTTTTTGACTTGTAGGGGTATCTAATTGTAATGAATCAGAATCTACTTTCGTATTATTTGAATGAATCACTTCGATTCTATCAGAAGAACCAATAGTATATACAATTGGAATTTGACAATAAGTAAAACAAAGCGAATTTGGACCTACCTGAATTGCTTTTTGTTGCATAAATAAATCCACATAATGGAACGTTTTAGATTCTGATAAAAATTCGGTTTTTCGCAATAAAACAGGAGAAAAGTACAGGCATCCATTTTTTATAAAAACACCTAGTTCTCCAAATCGACTTAATACATCTTCCTTCACTTGCCCAGTCATACCCGGTTGTTGTGCTCCCCTACCAGCAGGTGTGTGCGAATACGGGTCGGTTGGAAATGCGCCATACAAAGCAGGTGATTTATGCACTCCAATACCAGCGTTTATTTCATAATAATGCTCCAATAATCGTCCGATTACTTCCGGTGATTCTTGTTCTTCTTGAGCTTTTATACAACATTCTTGAACTGCCAATTGCAACTTTGAAACCATATGCCAATAAATGGATCCCAACCCTTCATATCCATAAAATGTTCCTGATCTTCCAGTGAATGCTTTGTGATTAAATACTTCTTCGAAAATAGCTGTCACTTTATCAAACTCTTTTTCGACTAAAGATTGGTATTTTTCGTCATTTTTTAATTGTTCAAGTGCTTTCTTTAAATCATTTGCATTATTGAAATTTCCATTAAAATGATAATTCCCATCACAATCCAATTTAACTACTTGTGTATTATTATTTGACACTAATTGGGATAACAATTCTGAATTGGAAATCGCATCTTTAGAAATAGTATTTTTCTCTAAGAATTTTGGCAATTCTTTATTTGGATATAACAAATAACTGTATTGATCTTCTCTAAATAATTTACTATTTTTTAATGCATCTAAAACCACTAAGGCTTCTTTAGAATTTAAATTTCCCGAACTCAAAACCGCCACTTGTCCTTCAAGCATTTCGCTCAAATAGGAAATGGAAATTTCACTATCCTTTTTAATGGTAATCAAATTATAAGCATGGTATAAATTATCGGCTCTTTTATTCGCCTCAATAGAATGATCAATAAAATCCAAACATACTTGGGTAAAAGTTTTTAAACCAGCCATAGAGTGGGTTCTTTTTTTACCCCAAAAACCACTATTATAGATTTGATGACGATAATCGGAAGCGGCTTTTCCTAACCGATCCATAATTTTTCTTCTCGACTGATCATCAATTTTACCAGACAATAAGTGTTTGTTTTCAAGCAAACACTCCCTAACTTCATGGTAAAACTCAACCATTTCGTTAGAGATTTTAATATTTTCTATTTGGGATTGATCTAATAGTTGCTGAAAGAAATTTAAAAATCGTCTTAAGTAATAAAGCGTCACCATTGAAACGCCATTTCCTACCAAAGCATTATTGGCATCATTCCACTCTGGTCGTTGGGTATTCATCCAAATACCACCTTCGGGAATAAAATTGGACATCTTAGACAATACAGTCGCCAGAATTTTTTCAATAAAATTTACATGATAAATCGCGCCTTCATTGCTATTTAACAAAGCTCCATCTGCACCAATTGCATATTTTCTTTGATTGATTAATTTTTCCCATTCGTGATTGTAACCTACGGTATCTTTTGGATTTTTCAAAATATCCTCATACGGCTTAACCACATAGGGTACAGCAGCATAAACAAAACACTCGTTATCAAAATAAGAATCGAGTTTGTTTGGCTGGTGTTTTTCTATAAATTCTAAGAATTTTAATAAATAGATAATTTGGTGATCACCCCAATACCCAATGTAAGACCAAGGATTATCAGGTTCAATCGTTTCCCAATCAAATCCATCTTTGGTTACCCGATAGGGATTATACCCATCAAAGGTAGATGCATTGAGGAATTTATGAATCATGTTATCAATAAAATCCGGATATGAATGAGCTAATGCTTCCCAATTTTGGAAAATATCACGCCAGTTTCCTTGATAATCTAATATTTTAGAGCCATCTATTTCACTTTGCGTATTGATAGAAAATTTATTCCAAGGTCGGCTTGGATCGCCGTGTCTTCTACTAAATTTAAGTGGTAAATATTCGGTGCACAAACGAAATAAATCTGCATCCTGATGCTTTTCAGCAAATTCTTTAATTGTTTGCAACGAAAATAACTCAGGAAGTTGTTTAATTTCTTTTTCGAAATTTTGAAAAATAATTGTGTTTGCTTTATTCAAATAAGTTGTGAAATCAGATTTCTCAATTTGATAATTATAATCAAAAATTCCACCACGCATGATATTAAACAAGGTGTTTGAAAAATGCCTTGTATCTCTTAAATGATCAGCAGTTAATTGAAGTCCGTCTCCAGATGCATTAATATCAATTAATTTTTTAGTTCCTAATTCAACATCTTCGTTAACCCTTTGAATCAGATTTTTATCGTTCTGAATGGTTTCAATAATTTGAACAATATCCGAATGATCCTGATTCACATTAGCAATAAACATCCAATCTTTCTTAGAATTGGAATTTAATACTATATCTGAATTTATAAAGTAAGCTCCTTTTTCGCCTTTAACATCTGCTTCTGGGGTTACTCTATATTTTTTTCTAAAATTTGAAAGTTGCAAAGAAGAAACCAGATGAGTTGGATTGTCAATTCCTAAAGACCAAACTATATTGGCTTTTAGTGCTTCGCTAGGTTCGGCTTTATCTACAATTATAGCACTTAAGGCATAAATACCCAGTCCAGATCCTTGATGTAATTCACTTCTTTTATAAGCATCAACAAGATTACTGGTTGTAGCTTGAAGATCGGTATTAACGCCATAAGGCATGATATTTTGAAGTCCGTCTAATAATGAAATTGTATAGGCTTTGGAAGAATGATTGTGCAACTCTGATTTTTTCACAAAACCATATTTGTTACTTGAATTCCAATGGTAGCGATACGTTAATTGTAAATCGTGGTTGATTTCTTCAAATAGAATTTTGTTACCATAGAAGTTTTTGTACAAATTCCGGGTGATGGTATAACGATCTGTAAAGCGCTCAGAAAATGGCTCCCAAATTAATACCTCGTTTTGAAACGAAATCTGAAAAATAGTTTTACTTCCCGTAATATCGGTAGATTCGGTAATCTTATCATCGGTATAATAAGGAAAAAGAGCAAACTCGGAGTTTTTTCTGCCTGCTGATAGACCGCCATTACTTGAAATAAACATCCAATGATTGGAGTCACTTACAATACTCATGAAAAAAGGACGCATTGCATCATTATTAGTGATTTTATAATATTTTTCACCATCCACTGTTACTATTTCCATTGAAACAGCTTTGTTGCTATTTTTCAAATCGTTATCCAGTAAGGCGTTTTGACTCTGATTCATGATTGTATTGTAATGCAATTCTATTATTTAGAAATAAAATCGTATTAGATTTCAATAAAAAAATCTAAAAGTTGTTTTATTTACTATTTATTTTTCTTTGAATTCTATTGATAAACTCTAACGTAATCTACATACATTGTTTGAGGGAAAGTAGTTTCACTATTAGGAGATCCTGGAAGATTACCACCAACCGCAAGATTTAGAATAATATAAAAAGGTTGATTAAAAACCCATTCTCCAGGAGCATTAGCAGGAGTAATTTGGTTGTATAATACATTATCTACATAATAATTAATATAATCTTCTCCCCACTCAATCCCGAAAATATGATATCCGGTATCAAAACGATCATTGATAAGACTAAAAATTTTAGACAATGAGTTCGCTCCAGAATAGCCAGGACCATGAAGTGATCCAAACATTGAAGTTGGTTTATTTCCTAAATATTCCATGATATCAATTTCTCCACATTGTGGCCAAGAAACTGTGCTAGAATTGGCTCCCAACATCCAAAATGCAGGCCATACACCTTTACCCCAAGGCATTTTAATGCGAGCTTCAAAACGACCGTGTTTTTGCTCGAATTTACCTTTAGAAGTAATTCGTGCAGAGGTATAGGCAGAACCCATATAATTTTCTTTGATTGCGGTAATTTTTAAAACACCACCCTCGACTTTAATATTTTGAGGTCTATTAGTGTAATATTCTAATTCATTGTTTCCCCAACCGTTATTTCCAGTTCCTATATCGTAGTTCCACAATGAACTATCTGGTGCACCATCTACATCAAATTCGTCTTGCTTCACTAATTGATTCATCGTTGTAACAGTTTGTTTTTCATCTGTTGAACAACTTAAAACAAGGAATAACGAACTAACAAATAGGGTATTTTTTATATTAATTTTTTTATTGAATATCATGATTAAAAATTATTAAGGTTAAATAGTACTTGTTAATTATGAAAATAAACATTATCAACAAGTAGGTCTGTAATCCCAGAAGTTGTAGGACCTAAAATAAATTGTGCCAAATGTGCTTTGCTGGTTAAACCTGTAAAAGCAGAAAGTGGTATTTCTAAACTCACCCAATTTCCTGTTGCCAAATTTGAATTGTTAACCGTATATTGATGACTTGAGTCACCCACTCCACCGTAGATTCCATCAGACCCAAAATCAACTAATTTAATATTAATAGAATTTCTTGCTCCTGTCGTATTTAATACTTTCAAATCAACATGAACGTAGGTCATTAATGATGCATTAATAGTAGGCTGAGAAAATTGGATTCCAACAAAATTAAATTGTGAATATTTGATTAAATCATCTCCATTAATATGAATATCTGCTTGACCTAAAGTTGTTTGATATGGAGCCCAATACCCATTATAATAATCAACTGGAACGTTAGTATATGCATTACTAAAAATTGAAATCACATTGGCTGGATTCACAGTAGGTGTTGGAGCAGGAATAAATACTCCAAGTGAGTTAATTGTTAAAGATCCGACTGCATTAGTACCCGCTATTGTAGCTGTAATTACTGTTGAACCTGCTGTTAATACTGTAATTACTCCAGATTCACTCACCGATGCAACACTTGGGTTTGAAGAAGTAAATGTATAATAACTAGGTGCTAATGAAATAGTTTGGTTAATTCCATTTGGCATATTAAAAGTATCTGTAAGTCCAGTCATATTGATGTTTGCTCCAATATAAGTTTGCTGAGTAGCATTTGCACCATCCATAATTTTAGGCTGTGGATGCGCTATGGTTCCTAATTTTTCATATTTTACATTATCAATCCAAAAGGTATATCCTAAATTATTTTCTGCACCTTCAGAATACCAAAACAAACCTTTTTCTTGTATTAATTTTGAAGCATCAGGAATTGGAATAATAATTTTTTTCCAATTGGTATCAATTGGAACATTTGCCATAACTACATTGTATTTATTCAAACCGAAATCTGTTCCGAAACCTACTTCATTTAATGTAGCTGCTTGTGAACCTTTTACCCAAAAAGTCAAAGCATCATATTCTGTTAAGTCACGACCTGAACCATCAATAAATACACCACCAGCATAAGCACCATTTGGATCTCCTACACTTGGCACGTCAAATCGCATAGAAGCTGATCCTTGATATTTTACTTCGGTGTCTACTGTAAAAGCAGTATAATTAGATCCGCCAAAAGCACCATAACCTAAACCTGCACTGAATGTATCGATAAACACATCTGCATTTTTAGAAAAGGTAGAAAGCGTTGCATCATCCGATAAATTTCTTTCACAACTCATTGTAAATAGCATTACTACAGCTAAAAGGAATGAATTTTTCATAGTATTGATTTTTATATTTTTCATATGTCTTAAATTATAATTATTTGCCAATATTAATGTGAACATAAGTTCTAATTTCCCATTCTGAACCATTATTAAAACCAACCGGACTAATAATTGGTTGCGTAGCATAAAGAGTTGCGGTTTGATTAGGTAAATATCTTGGAGAATACTTATCTAATGAACGCCAAGTTCCTAAAATACCGATTTTGGTATTAGGTAAAATAAACCAATTTGGTTTTCCTACTGAAGTCGATAAATCCAAAGAAAACTGTGTAGGATAAGTTAAGTTAAAATCACGATGGTAATCATAAGGACCCCAATCGTTTAGTTTTAATGAAGTAGTTAATTTCACTTTTCTATAAATAATTCTAACATCTCCTCCAATTCTTTCAATTAATCTGGTATCACTTCCATTTGCTTGAGCATTACCAAAATAAATATTTGAAATCAATCCGAATTCTGGAGTTAATTTTGAAACAATTCTTGAATTTACTTCCCATAAATCGTGTGCTGGAGCAGAATTTGGAAATGCAAACGCAGTACGATTCACTAAGAATCCTATGGCAGCATCTTGAGTAGTTGGTAAATGACGGTAAACGAAATCAGCATTGATTGCAAATTTAGCATCCTCTGCCATATCATTATCCCATTCGTAATACCAGGTTGCAGGAGTTGGATCGTAAGTAAGTAACAACTCACCTCCTAAAGTTTCACGATTGGATCTAACAACAAACGGATCTGACTGAATATTTCTTAATCTACCTGGTGCATTAATATCATTTGGCATGGCCCCTACTAATGGCTTTTGCCATAAAAAGTTGGGAGCAATTTGAAGATTACCAAAGCTGTAAGTAAATCCAGCTAAGAAGTTGGTTTGATTTCCACTTCCGCTATCTTTTAATTTCCAACCTGTAAATGTTTTCGTATTATCTGCACCACCATTTGCAACTAATCCCATTATCGCTCCTTGCGTATACATATTGAAACGACCTTTAGAATAGGTGATTTTTGCTTTACCCCCCCAGTTATCTTTTGAAGTTATTTTATCGTCATAAGTTGTGTATACTCCATCTAATTCATTAGCAATTTGAAAAACTCTTCCATTTAATGGTTGACCTCCCCAAATACCACCTAGTTCTAATCCAACATTTCCAATCTTTGATTTAAAATGAACGGTTGCTCTACGGGTTTTTGGAAGTGGAATAGCTATAGATGTTGTAGCTGCGTTGGCGTCTGCAATATCTTCGTGATACACTACAGTTGCATCTATTTTTCCAATTTTTCTGTTATATTTCAAAAGATACGCCGGATTTGCTCCCCACCATAATTGTGGTCCAAATGCTCCTTTTAATCCGCTTAGACCTTTTTTTCCTTCAAATTCAAAACCTGAAGTTTCTCCGTTATAGATGTCCATATTTGGTCCATAATTTGTTTCGGTATACAAACCAAAAAAATCACCTTCATATCCCCAATGGTAATGACCTACTCTATAAAAACCTTTTAAATCAAAGTATTTTTCATTCCAAGTATACGAAGCATTATATATTTGAACTCTATTAACATCACTTTGAGTAACAACACCATTTTCTGTTCTTACATACTGACTTCTACCTCTATTTTCATAGAAAATTTCGTTAATAGGATTTTCGGCAACATGACCTAAAATATTTACATTAATATTTGCTTTCATATTTGGCGCAGGGTTACCTTCAACACCAACATAGTAAGATTGCATATGATCAAAACCTAATTTATTAGGATAAGAAGATGAATTTGCAGCAGCAACTGCCGGAGTGGTGATTAAGCTACCACCGGTGTTAAAAGTTGTAAATTCTGCTCTTAAATTACTTACTTTTAAAATATCAGTATCATTTGAACCTAAAGCTGCTTTATCACCTCTAGCTCTTAAAACAGCATCCATTAATTGGATTGATCCGAAATGGCGATCGATACTTTCAGCAGTAGCACCTGCCTCATACGGATTTATATTGTGTGCTTCTTTCAAAGAATAATAAGCTGCTCTAGGATATAAAGTATATAAACCTCTTGCATTAGTTGGACCTTTAGCACAAATACCAAACCACTCTTCGTTCATATTGTTTTCACCCTGATGAAAGTCAGCTTGATATCCGCCATTAGACCAAGAGGCATTGTTATCATGAACATCTAAGTTACTTGTTTGACCGTATTTCCACCATCCATCACTAAATTGGAAAGTAAAACCTCCAATTGAATTTCCTGATTTACCCAATCCAGCAGCATTTTGATAAATTTCTTTCCAATTATTTACTAGATAATATGCTTGAGACTTTTGGTCTTCGGCATTGTCTTTAACATTAAATGAATCGGCACCAAACTCCGTAAACATTAACGGCATATCTAATTTTTCTTTCACTTTTTGGAAAGCATCGGTAAAGGAAACTCCACGATACATGTTCGTTCCTATAACATCTACATCTTTACATTCTTTAGCAATGATGTCAATAAATAGTAAATCTCCATTACAAATTGCGATGGGATGCGATTTATCTATTTTCTTCATTTCAACTACAGCTTGATTGAATAGTTTATACATTTCTTTTGCTCTAACTGTAGATTTTCTATCCTCCATTGGAACATCTTCAGTCTCTGCTCCGTCCCAAAACAATCCATAATTATTTTCATTACCTAACAAAAACATCAATAAACCAGGAGTGTTCTTATATTCGGTTACCAATTCTTTAGTTTCTTTAAGAAGAATTTCTTGAGTTAGTGTATTAGAATATTCAGTATTTGGAACCCAAGAACCATTAAGAGTAAGGCCATATCTACCAAAAGAATGATTTATTACCGTGTAAATACCATATTTTTGATAAATATAAGTGATCCATTTTGGTTGAATACCGGTGTATTGTCGAATGGTATTTACACCCATATTTTTCAATAGACCCATTTCTGCATCTAATGCAGCCATAATTACGTCATCAGACTGCTTCCACAAACTGTAGGAATAATTAGTTCCAATTGGATAATAATCCCAGTTCATTCCATTAATGATGAAGTCTTTTCCATTGACTTTTAATTTGAATCCCGAGTTACTCTTTTCAATTTCTACACGATCTGCTTGTGAAAAAACTGCAGACGAATAAATAAAAAGTGTGACTAAAAAAATGATTTTTTTCATAAGGCTAGGCATAAATTGTTGTTTGTTAATCTTATTATTAGGTTTGGTAACTATTTATTAAACAATTTTATATTGTTACATCATAAAATTAGGATAAAAGTATTGTATATCCATTTAATAAATCAAAAAATAATTACAACAAAAAACATACATCGAGCAGATTGTTGTATAGTTATCAATATTAGAACATAATATAATGACAATCAATAAATTAAATGTAAATTGTTTTAAAATAACAGAAAATAATATGCGGAAAATAGAATAATTTGTTGTGCTATTGTATAGGTAAAATTAGTTGTATAATTAAAATTAGACAGACAATATATATTCCGCTAAACCGTTTTCGTGACTCAAATTCATTTTTTTACGCAAACGATATCGTTTTATCTCTACACTTCTTACAGAAATATTTAGTAATGGAGCTATTTCTTTAGAGGATAAATTTAATCTCAAGTAAGCACAAAGTCTCAAGTCATTTGGTGTTAATGCAGGATGTAAGCTTTTTAGTTTCTTCAAAAAGTCTTTATCAACAGTATCAAAAGCTTCTTTAAATACATTCCAAGTATCTTCATTACTGATGTTTTTAGATATTTTTGAAATCACCGATTTAATACTGGTATTTTTATTTTCCTCATCAGTGGTTTTCTTTAAATCTTCTTTAATCAATGACAAAAGTTCATCTTTCTTAATTAAGCTCATGGTAGAAACAGCCAATTCTTTATTTTTTGCATCAACATCCATTGAAAGCTGATCGTTACGCAATTTCATTAATTGCTGCTCATTTTCCAATTCTTTGATCTCAAGCAACAAATTGTTCTCTTCTATCAATTTAGCTCTTTGTTGATGGTAATAATCTTGATATCTTTTATTAATCCAATAAGCCAAATAAATTAATCCTATTAAATAAATGAAAAGCGCTAAATTAGTTAAATACCAAGGCTTCAATATTGTAAAATTATACACTGCTGTATTTTCAAGATTGGTATTTGCAATTTTAGATCGAACCACAAATTTGTAATCACCTGGAGATAAGTTTTTAAAACTCACAGCTGATTTATTACTCCATTGGCTCCAATTATCTTGAAAACCTTCTAATTTATATTGGTATTCCGCAGCAATATATTTATTGAACTGAGCTACTGAAAAATTTATTGAAATATTATTTTCGTCATGCTTTAATTCTCCTTCATTACTTATTGAAATATAACTTGCTTTATTGTTTAGAGAATTTACACTAATTGAGGATATAAAAACTTTATTATTTTTAAAACTAAGGTCATTGATATTTATCGTATTGTAACCATCTGTTGTTCCTATCAAATAACAAAAATCATTAAGTTGTGTGATGTTTTCATAACCCGTTAATGCATTGGTAAACTTTGATGGAATCGGAATTGAGTTTTGTTTTAATTCATAGTTGAATTTATTTCTATAGAAATAATAGATATAATGCTTAGAAAAAAACCATATTTTATTGGATTGATCCACAATCATTTTACCAGAGGTAAACTCATCATTTGTGAAAATTTTACTTAATTGTGTATCTTTTTCAAAGACATTTTTATTTTCGTTTAATTTAAAAACCCCCTCCTTATAAGCGTAATAAATAGTGTTGTTGTATTTAATTAAACTAGCATTTTTTCCTTTTTTTGGTGCTTCCAACCTTACTATGTTTCCAGCTTTTGTATAGTTGTCATGAGCTTTAAATTTGAAGATACCTTTATATTCGTGGCTTACATATATTACGTTTTTTGAGTTTAACTCAAAATATTTAGATGAATAATCAAATCCGGATATTTTATTTTTAAATGACCATTGATTGTTTATCTTTTCTAAAACTGAAATCCCATAATAGTTTCCTTGTAGCAATATATTTTTATTGGCTACGGATTGAAATTTCCAAGTTCCTGATTGATTAAAAATACACTTTGCAGAAGTATTAGAAACAATAAAAGTCCCCGAATCATGTCCGCAAAAAAGAGTTCCTTGGTAAATATACAAAGACCAAACCTGACCCTTGGTGCCGCTTATAAACTGAAAAGTGTCGAAGCTGTTATTTTGCTTATAAAACAACCCCTGATTGGTTCCTACATACAACTTTCCTTGATATAAAATTGAAGCATAAACGGTTCCTAATTTACCCGATTCATCTAAAAAACTTTTGATTGGTGATTGTAAATTAATGCAGTTGATTCCGTTATCCAAACCAATCCAGAGATTCTTGTCTTGATCTTCAAATAAAGAGAGAACAGTATTATTACTTAATCCGTTGGTTTGTGAAATATGGTAATCAATTTTTCCGAAGCGAGAAACTATATAAATACCATCCGAAATAGTACCAATAGCAAAATTTCCATTGTTTAATTGACAACTACTATAAATACTCGTTCCACTTAATTCTGAATTGGCAGCAATACTATATCCAGAAACAATGTTTTCATTTAATCTATAAAAACCATTTGTTTGCGTATGAATAATTAAACCATTACCATCTTGAAATACATTTACAATTTTATAATTCTTAAGAGCTACATCATTCGAAACCAATTTACTTTGTCCGTTTTCAATCTCAAAAAGCCCTTCATTAATTACTTGAAAATAAATTGCATTATCAGTTTTAAAAGCTTTGGTAATACTATTTTTAGGAGTAATTATTTTAAATTTCTTTGTCTCGGTATCGTAAATATAAATTCGATTTAAAGATTGAAAAATAACCCACTTATCAATATTTAGAATATTCCAAAACTGTTCATCATCTATAATTTTATTCTTGATGTTCTTACTTAAAGAATTATAAACAAGCCTACCGTTGGTCATCCTTTTCCAATACCCAAACTCCATATAACTCCCTGTATAAATTAAATCATCAATGGCTTTTACAGATCGAATGATTGTTTCGTTAGGAGATTTATATAAAGACCAATTAGTTCCATTATACTCTAGCAATCCTTCGTTGTTTGCAAAATAAAGTAGGTGGTTCTTATCTTGAGTTACCATCCAGTTTTGGTTTCCAGCGTTATAGGTAACCGGATTAAATTTCACAATTGGTGGTAATTCTTGAGAAATTCCATTTATTGAAAACACTAAAATAAAAAAGGATACTATTCTAAAACAAAATATTTTGGGCATTATTTGTTTAAAATTAAAATTTTATCAGCACTAAAGATAAACAATATTGATAAATATCACGGTTATAAAACAAAAAAAAAGCACGTTATAAATAACGTGCTTTTAATAATAAAAAACTTAACTTAACTTATTTAACTTAATTTTTAATAAATTTTGTAGTTGAAGTTTTACCTTCTATTGTACTATTTACAAAGTATAGTCCGTTTTGAAGATTGGAAACATCCATTGTCATCGAATTAGACATTGGGTTTTTACTCATAACCTCTTGACCTAAAACATTGTAAATCGCAATACTTTCGATAGCATCTTTCGCTTCAATAGTTAAACTTGTTGAAGTTGGGTTAGGATACAATCTAACATTTGATGTATTAAAAGTGTCTGTAGTCATTGTTGCAGCTCTATATAAATAAATGTTATCTACATAAACTGCACCTAAATTAGATGAAATTAAAAACTGTGCTACATTATTTCTAATGTTTGGATTACTATTTCCAGATGTGAATGTTGAAATAGGTGCATCAATTGAAACCCATGTACCTTTAACTGAAGGCAAATAAGTTAACAAGAAACTAGATGTCTCTCCAGATGTATCTGAAGTCCAAGCAGAGAATTTAGGATTTAATACTTTACCTACTAAATCGGTTGCACTAGGAATCCAGAAATCCATATGGAAATCAGTCATGTTAGTTGCATCAATATGATGACCTGCACCAAAATCTACACCTATAAAATTACCAAAAGCAATTTTCTTAGTATCATTTCCAGCAATTTGAAGATCTGTAATTGGAGCTAATCCTCCCCATCCTAAACCAGCAGCCCAATCATTAATTGTAATATCTGTATAGGCATTACTAAATAAAGAAATAACATCCCAAGAGTTTCTTGCAGGAGGTGTTGGTGCAGCAACCATTGGTACTTCAGTAACCACTAAATTTGCAGTAACACTTCCAGAAATATATGGAGCAGCAGCAGCTTGAGTTGCTGTAATTACAGATACTCCAGGACCAACCACAGTTACAACATTTCCAGAAATAGTTGCAACAGCTAAGTTGCTACTTGTGTAAGAGAATGCACCTGTACTGTTACTTGTTGGATCAGTTAAAGTAAATGGAGCGTCTCCAGTATTTTTAGCTGGAACAATAAAGTTTCCAATTGTAGGAGTTCCTGTAGGAGAAGCTGTTTTCCAGAAATAAATATTATCTAAATAAATAGTAGATGGAGAAACACCTGATTGACCGTCTAATTTTAATTGGAATACTGAATCCCAAGTCATACCTACGAAATCACTTTTTGGTAAATCAACACTACTCCAACCAGCATTTACTAGAGGAATATTAACTAGATATTCTGGTACTCCAGTTCCATTATTAATAGGTGAAATTTTAACAGAGGTAGCATTTGCAGTCCAGATATCAATATGTAAATATTCCATATTTGAAGCATTTGTTTGGTTCAAATAGGTACCTTGATAATTGAAATTAGTGTAAGCCATTGCAAAGTTATTACCTGCTCCTGTTGGATCAAATGTAGTATTTACAGATCCTGTTTGTCCCCAATTAGGGTTGTAATCAGTAACAACGTTTGTATATGCATCGCTATATAATGAAATCACATCTGCTGTAGCATGCGTTGGTGTTGGTGCATTTGTATTTGGTGCAGTTAAAGTCTGCGAAGCTGTTTTCCAAAAATAGATGTTATCTAAATAAATATCTGAAGGAGAAACTCCTGCTTGACCATCAAATTTCATTTGGAAAATTGAATCCCAAGTCATACCTACAAAAGCACTTTTTGGTAAATCAACACTACTCCATCCTCCTGTTACTAAAGGAACATTTACAAGATATTCAGTTGCTCCTGTACCATTATTAATTGGAGAAAATTTCAACACTGTAGCATTAGCCGTCCAAACATCCATGTGAATGTACTCCATTGAAGAAGCATTTTGAGTACTTGTTTCAGTACCTTGATAATTGAAGTTAGTGTATGCCATTGCATAATTACTTCCAGATCCCATTGGGCTGTAAGTAGTATTCACAGATCCTGATTGTCCCCAAAAAGGATTGTAATTCGTTCCAACATTAGTGGTATAATAATCACTATAAACCGAAATTACATCTGCTGAAGCATGCGTAGGTGTTGGTGCATTTGTATTTGGAGCCGTTAATGGCTGTGCAGCTGTTTTCCAGAAATAGATATTATCTAAGTAGATTGTAGAAGGAGAAACTCCTGCTTGACCATCAAATTTCATTTGGAAAATTGAATCCCAAGTCATTCCCACAAAAGCACTCTTAGGTAAATCAACGCTACTCCATCCTCCTGTTACTAAAGGAACATTTACAAGATACTCAGTTGCTCCTGTACCGTTGTTAATCGGAGAAAATTTCAAAACTGTAGCATTTGCAGTCCAAACATCAATATGAATAAAATCCATTGTTGAAGCATTTTGAGTACTTGTTTCAGTACCTTGATAATTGAAATTAGTGTATGCCATTGCATAATTACTTCCTGAACCCGTTGGGCTGTATGTGGTATTTACAGATCCTGATTGACCCCAAAAAGGGTTGTAATTAGTTCCTATATTAGTAGTATACGCATCACTATAAACCGAAATTACATCTGCTGATGCATGGTTTGGGGTTGGTGCATTTGTATTTGGTGCCGATAAAGGCTGTGAAGCTGTTTTCCAAAAATAAATATTATCTAAGTAAATAGTAGAAGGAGAAACACCTGCTTGTCCATCAAATTTCAATTGGAAAATTGAATCCCAAGTCATACCTACAAAAGCACTCTTAGGTAAATCTACGCTACTCCATCCACTTGTAACTAAAGGAACATCTACTAAAAATTCAGTAGCGCCTGTTCCATTGTTAATTGGAGAGAATTTTAAAACAGTTGCATTTGCAGTCCAAACATCAATGTGAATGTACTCCATTGAAGAAGCATTTTGAGTACTTGTTTCAGTACCTTGATAATTGAAGTTGGTATATGCCATTGCATAGTTACTTCCGGAACCTGTTGGGCTGAAAGTTGTATTTACAGATCCTGATTGTCCCCAATTAGGATTGTAATTCGTTCCTACATTAGTTGAGTAGGCATCACTATACACCGAAATTACATTCGCAGCGTTTTGTGCTGGTGTAGGTGCATTAGTTGTTGGTTGTGCAATTCCCAATAATGTGAACATCAAGGAAATTAATAATGTAATTTTTTTCATAGGTATTGGTATTAGTTATTTTTCAAATTTACATAAATTTCATTTCAATTGTAATTTCATATTAAATCTTAAACTATATAAAAACTATACAAATTAATTAATTGTAAAAAATATAAAAAATCTATTTAAATCATTAATTTACAGGAGTTTTAAATACTAATTTAATTATAATTTAATTATTTTTAGAATCGTATTAATTACAAATGTTGTGGTAATGTTGTGTTTTACTATTACGATTTCGTAATTAAATAGTAACCTTCTATTTTATTCTATTTACAAAAAACACTCCTAGTAGGTTCAATATGAATATCTAATTGAATTATGATTAAATAGATACAGCTTTATTCAATAATTACTTTTGTTGTAGTATTCGATTTATCATCAGCTATTCTAATAAAATAAACTCCAGAATATAAAGTTTGTACATCAAAATAACACATGGTACTTCCTTGATACAGTATTTGAGTTTGAATAACTTTTCCTAAAGTATCAATAAGTTCAACTTTCATATCTTGAACAGCCATTGGCACCTGAACTGCAAAAAAGTCTTTTGCTGGATTAGGAAAAACGGTAGTGTTTATTATATCAAAATTATTAGTTTCTGTACTTAATGTTGTAGTTGCTTCTGTAATTGAGGTTACTTTGGCTGCTGTTTTCACTCCATAAAAAGTTGGACCTACTACATAAGGATACGCTGAATTATGATTGGCATCAACTGTGGCAAAGTAACAATAGATTCCGTTTGGATATTCAGGTGTTACACAAAATCTTCCGTTATGGATATCCAAATAACTAGCATCATTGGGATGAGAAACAAACTCGTAATCTTCTTTAAAATAACCAAGAGGATAAGTAGTACTCACGGCTGGTCCAGCAGTTACGGTTGCACCAGTATATAAGGTGGTTCTGGTGGTAATGTTGCGCAATTGAAAACCAGATTTCATTCGTACAATTCCTCCCGTACCATTTACATTTGCATAAGCATAAGCTCCATAAATTGGATACCCATCATATGCAAAACCAATTAACGGAGAATGTTGATTAACATCAATGGTATACAAACCATCTGAAGGATACAATGAACAAACATTAGATATCACACTTAAATCGGTGTTAAATGCACTTGGATTTTGATGGTGGTGGTAATTCCCCATTGCCGGATGTGCTTTAGAGCAATCAAATCCTGCTTTTTCTGCAACAACCGCATCTCTATTCCAAACTCCATCACCTGTACAAGGAGGCTGAATTGGCCCACCACACAAAGAACTTGTTGAGTTTTTCCAAGAAACACCATCTCTATAATCAAAAAGTGCAACACCATTAATAAAAAGCCCAATATTACCTCCCGTAGTTGAAGTTGGTGTACTGGTATTTGGTGTTGGAGTTAATGGAAATTTAAAAATACCATTCTGACTTGTTGCTAAGGATGGATTTCCATCTTGAAAAGGACCCGTAATATAAGCTGGAATACCATTTGTAGAAACATAAACCGAACTTGCAGAATACTGCACTGTTTGAACATTTGCTAATGGTGTATCTACAATAGGTGTAGAATTTCCTGCAACATAATGTCTTCCCGTAATTCCGGTTGTATTTCTTAGCCAACCGGTAATTATAGGGTTGGTTTGAGCAAACAATGCATTGCTTGCAGCAAGTACAACTAAAATAAATAATAATTTGTTTTTCATAATAAATAATTGGTTACTAATGATTTATTCTTTTGGATAATTATATTTTGGATTAAATAAAAATTCTTTATCGGTTAAAGTTAATAAAAAAGCAATAAGATCTTTCTTTTCGTTTTCAGATAATACTATTGGTTTTTGTAATTCTCTAGCCAAGGTTTTTCTATTGGCCTTACCATCTGTATAAAAATTAATAACGTCCCTCAATTTCATAAATCTTCCATCGTGCATATACGGGTATGTAAATTCAATATTCCGTAATGTGGGCACTCTAAAATTAAAACTATCCTTCGGATTTTGAGTTATTGCCACTCTTCCATAATCGCTATAATCTTTATCTAACGGCAAACCATTATCTGCAAATCCTTCATTTGTGAGCAGTGGTTCTTTATGGCATGATTCACAATTTCTTTTAAATAATTGATGTCCGTTTTGCTCTTGCTCTGTAAAAAACGCCCCTTTTTCATGACGCATTACTTTGTCGTATTTAGAGTTATAGCTTTGAAGTGATACCGTAAATTGAGCAATCGATTTAAGTAAGTTATTGGTGGTAATCACACTATCCCCAAACACTTTGTAAAACAACCTTTGGTATTTTTTTGAATGATTCAAACTTAATAAGGCATTTGCCATGGTATTATCCATTTCGAGTGAATTTGTAATTGGATTTATGGGCTGTGAATTCAAACCCAGCACTCCTCCATCCCAATGGAATTTTTCTACCCAAGCCAAATTCATTAAGGGTAACGCATTTCGAGTTCCGATTCTACCTTCAATTCCGTGACTTACCGCATGATCTGTATGAGCAAATCCGGTGTATTGAGAATGACAACTAGAACACGATATGGTACTGTCTTTTGAAAGTATTGGATCATAAAATAGCTTTCTACCCAATTCAAAACCTTCCTGAGTCAGTTTAGTGTCTTTAAAATTATAAACTGGTTTGGGCCAACCTTTAGGAACAAAAAAATCCTCGTAAACAGCTTCGTTCTGTGCCTTTTTTAAAGACAAAAAACTACATGCTAATAATACGATGAGGATACTATATGTTCTTTTCCTTTTCAATTATTATTATTTAATCCATTTTTTGTTCTTCGCCTCTAAAGTAAATTCGGCATCCAAATGATTCTGATTTAGGAGTTGTTACAACTTTATTTTGAAGTAATTCATCCAATGCATCTGTTAAAAAATGATGCTTGATTTTTTCTGGTTCGCCGGCATTATCGTCTATCGCACCTTGGTATTTAACAACTAATTTTCCAACTTCATTTTTCCAAATCACAAAAGCTTGAGGTGTATGTGTAGCTTTAAACTCTTTTGCAATACGTTGTTTTTTATCTTGCAAATAAGGGAATGAAAATTGGTCTTTCTTTGCTTTTTTCTGCATTAATTTGAAAGATTCCTCGGCATAAGCCAATGTATCCATAGAATTAATAGCTAATACAGGTACGCCCATCTTCTTATATTTCATATCCATTTGATTCAGCCTTTTAGAATAAAACTTCGCCATCGGACACTTATTACAGGTAAAAACAACCACAAATCCTTTTGCTTCTTTGTATTCCGATAAGGAAACCCATTGGTTATTTGTAGCGCTTTTTAATTTGAAATTAGAGATTGTTTTCTCCTTTTCTATTATTGTATAGCTTGAAAATACCAATATTAATAATACAAATAAAGCTACAGATAACTTTTTCATAAATTATTTTTTTATGAATTTTTTAGTGGTGGTACTCTTAGATTGCTTATCCATCATTTGAAAAGTATATACACCGGCTTCCAAAGAAGAAATATCAATTCCGTTTTGCCATTCGGGCTGTGGTAACATCATAACCACCCTTCCTGTAATTGTTGAAATTGTAACGTAATATATTTCGGTTTCAGAATCTTTTAAATTTACATATAATCGGTCATTGGCTGGATTTGGATACAAACTAAAATTAGTATTGGTTGCATTTTGATTGGTTCCCATGGTCCCTGTAACAATAAATTGTCCCATCATTCCGCCGTCTTCATGACCTCCAAAATGACAATGGTACATATAAGGATGGTTCACATCTGAATCTGCAAAATCATTAAATTTAGCCACAAATGTTACCGACTCACTTTTTGGCAAATAAAAAGTATCCTTCCACCCGCTTTCGTGGCTTCCTACTGCAGTTGCAACTCCGTTTCGAGCCACAATTTTAAACTCAACATCATGCAAATGGAAAGAATGCCCAAACACATTACTATTTGTAATCGTCCATTTTTCTACATCATCTAAATTAACCACTTTGGGAGTCATGGTTAACGAATACGATACATTATCAAAATTAAACGGCACACTTGCTGGACCAGGATTGCCATTAGTCACGGCAATTGCTCTCGTTACATTTGCATCTGTTGCTGTCCAATAAGTATTAGTAGCCAATGTAGATGGAACTGAGGTAATTGGTGTCGTAGCTGTGGTAGTTGCAGCCACATTAATATGCAATACATTAAAATCTATGTTATTTAATAAACTTCCAAAATCGCCAGAAGTATTTGGCTCTCCACCCGGAAAACCAAAAGCTTGCCCCGAATTATACGCTTTTAAATCAATACTCGATCCTACTGCATCACCACCAAGATTTACCATAATTTCTACACGCTCCCCTACCATAAGTTTCACTCTTGTCACTGCTACAGGAGCATTCAATAATCCGCCGTCGTTACCTATGATATAGAAAGTTCTATTATCACTGAATCCTAAATTATAACCTCTTTCTATTTCGGCATTTAAAATGCGTATTCTAACATACTGTTTTGGCAAACTTATTTGCGCATTCGGAGTTCCATTAGACAACATGTAATCACCATAAACTCGAGTGGAACTTACAAAAGTATTGGTAGTAGCATTATAACTTCTACTCGTTAATGCCAATACAATATCATCTACTCCATAGGTTCTAGGCAAAGCCAAAGCGGCTTCCTGAGGATCTTTAACAATAATAAAACCACCTATTCCTTTTGTCATTTGCGCCTGAGTTGTAGTATGTAAATGAGGATGATACCATAAAGTAGATGCCTGATTCATAACGGTCCAATACGGTTGCCAAAGTGTTCCAGCAGGAATTACTTGATGCGGACCACCATCCATTACAGAAGGCAAGTGCATACCATGCCAGTGCAAAGTAGTTGATTCATTTAAATTATTGGTAACATTCATATGAACCAAATCTCCTTTATTAATAAATAATGTAGGACCCCAAAAATTCTCATTATTTATCGCTCCCGTTATTGTTTGATTTCCGGTAACCAATTGCTTGGTACTTTCGTGAATATTCAAATTGAAATCAGTTCCATACAAAGCTTCTGGCATTGGCATGGTATTGTATTGCGCCTGAATAGCCATGCTCATAAAAAGCAAGATTGAAAACAATTGTAAGTTCTTTTTCATAGGTATTATTGTTTAATTTGAAACATGTTTTTATATAATTGAGCCATTTTAATAGCTTTTTCTCCTGGTATCATTATGGATTTTGTTTCTTTTAAAGAAATGGCATCCAACCAATTACTCAACTCTACAGTGATGCTTTTATTTTGTTTTTCTGATAAAACAAATTCTATCTTTTGAATTGCATTTTGCTTTGTCAAATAACCCCCAATATGAAACTGAAATTCTTTCTTGGCATTTGTACAACTGGAACTTTTACCCTCCAATTTCATATTTACATAACCCGTATTCCACGCCCAATACATTCCTTTGGAAGGATCTAAATCACCATCAAACTTCTCAGAAACACTATTCAAACTATCCACACCAACATTAAAACTAATTTTATTTATTTTTAAATCGGGTACCTTTTTTAATTTGAATTCAAGTGAACTTAAATTTTCCGCATCCACCAAATGCACACTGGAACTTTCTTTATACTGGGTTCCGTCTTCCATTTCTAAAATAATATTAGAAAGATAAAACTTCAATTTGGTAATGATTACGGTATCTTTATTAATTGTAATGTATTTTCTATCATTCAATACCAAAGGTTTGTTTTGAAAATTTAAATGAATGAAAAATGTAAAATCTTTCTTATTCTTTTTTACCTGAAAAGAAAGACATGTAATTGCAATAATAAAAACCCCTACGAATACCTTTTTCATAAATTACTTCCTTGGTGGTGGAGAACATTGTATATCCATGCTACTTGGTGGTGGTGGCGGATCGTGTCTTTCACATCTTGGTGGTGGACCATGACCTTCTCGTTGATTTGGTCCCATCATTCGAGCTGCTTCCATTATTATTTTATCAAATTTTTGCTTTTGGTTATCGGTACACAAAGCTCTTACTTTTTGAAAATGATAAAAAACAGCTAGTTCTTCTTTTTCTTTAATTGCAATAATTTCTTTAGCTGCTTTTTTTACCGTTGCCGAATCTATTTTTGGATTTTGAAGCAATGCAAAATAAGCATCCGTTTTATCATTTATCTCTTTTCTTAATTCTTCTCGATTTTCAACAAAATTAGTCCGTAAATTCTCTAATTGTTCTTGTTGCTTAACATCAAATGACAATTCATTTGATAGAAATTCCTTGGCATTATCTTGCTTATTTGGCCTTGGTGGTTTAGTAATCCATAAAAAACTAATTGTAGCCGTATTTACTAAAAGTAAGATCAGTACAATTAATTTTAAAAGTTTTGTATTGCCCATAATTACGTATTTATTCGTTGATATTGGTAAAATATTCTTGATATACTATATTCTTTTCTTCGGTTGAAATTGTTTTATTTAGGTCTTTAGAATAGTAATTCATAGTAACTAAATTGATACTTAAAAGTAGAACTACCGAAGCTGCTACCAACCAAATTTGAGTAGAACTCATTTTTGATTCAGCATTTTCGTGAATACTCTTCTTTATTTTTTCCTTCAAATCAAATGAAATACTAACTGGCTGGACCGTCTCCAACGAGTTCAAAGTGCATTCAATCCAATTTTCTTTTGTTTTCATATTTTTATAGAGATTATTTTTTAGAAAAACTTGCGCTCATTTTTCATTTTCTTCATAATAAACAGACAAATGTTTTCTTAAATTTTGTTTTGCTCTAAACAGCAACGACTCAACTGCCGAAAGAGAAAGCTCCATAATTTCGGCAATTTCATTGTAACTTACTTGTTCTAATTTATGTAAAATAAAAGCTGTTTTCTGTTGTTCTGGCAATAAATTAATGGCTTTAAACAATACAATACCGAGCTCTTTATTTTCTAATTGTATTCCGGGATGAATAAAATCAGAATGGTTGTTCATTTCAATTTCACCAGTTGATGTAAAAATAGATTTAAAAATTCCTGAGCGTTTTTTTCTGTTTTTCTTTCGAATAAATTCCAAACATTTATTCACCGAAATTCTATATATCCAAGTAGAAAGTGATGCTTCTTCTTTAAATTCCCTACAATTTAAATGAATGGCAATAAATATTTCTTGAGTAACATCTTGTGCATCCTCCATATTTTGAAGCATTCCAATACACGTATTGTACACTTTTTGGGAAAATAATTCCACCAATAATCCGAACGCCTTTTCGTCGTTCATTTTAAGGCCTAAGATGAGTTGCTTTTCTTTCAAAGAATTATTTTCTATTTAGAGACCTGTTTTTAATAAAACTTGCGCAAAGTAGATTATCAAAGATACTATTTTTTGTGTTAATTAAATTTGTGATTTGTTCAACTCGTAAACTCATTTGATAAATTAGTACCTTTGCAAAAATTCATTTTTTATCATGATTCCAAAAGATGTTTCCATCCTAGATCCAAAGAAAAATATTATCATTAAAGGAGCTGGCATACACAATTTAAAAAACATTGATGTTGCCATTCCTAGAAATAAATTAGTGGTTATTACTGGACTTTCGGGATCTGGAAAATCATCTCTAGCTTTTGATACTTTATATGCCGAAGGGCAACGACGCTATGTAGAAAGCTTGTCTTCTTATGCAAGACAATTTCTTGGAAGATTAGACAAACCCAAAGTTGATTACATCAAAGGAATTGCTCCTGCAATTGCTATCGAACAAAAGGTGAACACCACCAATGCCCGATCTACTGTAGGTACCTCAACCGAAATTTATGATTATCTAAAACTTCTTTTTGCTCGTATTGGAAAAACTATTTCTCCTATTTCAGGAAAAGAAGTTCGAAAAGATACCGTAAAGGATGTCGTAAATGAAGTGAAAAAGTTTGATTTAGAAAGCCGTTGGCTGCTACTTGCTCCGATTCATTTAGAAAACGGCAGAAAATTGGAAGACAAACTAAAGGTGCTTTTGCAACAAGGTTTTGCTCGAATTTTAGTTGACAACCAAATGGTGCGATTGGATGAAATTGATAACCATTCACTTGATAACAAAGACATTCTATTAATTATAGACCGTATCGTTGTAAAAGACGAAGAAGAATTTTACAACCGACTTTCAGATGCGGTGCAAACTGCTTTTTTTGAAGGAAAAGGCGTTTGTTTTCTACAAGAAGTAGATTCCAAAAACCGACTCGAGTTCAGTTCAAATTTTGAATTGGATGGCATGAGTTTTTTAGAGCCAAATGTGCATTTATTTAGTTTTAACAACCCTTATGGAGCTTGTCCAAAATGCGAAGGATATGGAAATGTAATTGGGATAGATGAAGAATTGGTAATTCCGAATACGGCTCTTTCTATTTTTGAAAATGCCATTTATCCTTGGCGAGGTGAAAGCATGGGATGGTATCGCGATGAATTAGTTAACAATGCATATAAGTTTGATTTTCCTATTCATAAGCCGTATTTCGAATTATCTGTAGAGCAAAAAGAATTGGTTTGGAATGGAAATTCCTATTTTCAAGGGCTTCATGATTTCTTCAAAGAATTGGAAGAAAAAAATTATAAAATCCAAAACCGAGTTATGCTTTCGCGGTATCGCGGAAAAACAAAATGCACAACTTGTAAAGGAAAACGACTTCGTGTGGAAGCCAACTACATTCAAGTGGGAGGAAAAACCATATCGGATTTAGTAGATTTATCAATAAAAAAATTAATCCCGTTTTTTAACGATTTGCAATTATCGGAATACGATAGTTTGGTATCCAAAAGATTATTGGTAGAAATAAAAAACCGATTGGCATTTTTAAGTAATGTTGGGTTGGATTATTTAACCTTAAATAGAAATTCCGCAACGCTTTCTGGCGGAGAATCCCAACGCATCAACCTTGCTACTTCGTTAGGTAGTAGTTTGGTTGGATCAATGTATATTTTAGATGAGCCAAGCATTGGATTGCATCCAAAAGACACCGAATTATTAATAGAAGTATTGAAAAACCTGCGCGATTTAGGCAATACGGTTATTGTAGTTGAACACGATGAAGACATCATGAGACAAGCCGATTGTATAATAGATATTGGTCCGGAAGCAGGGACACACGGTGGAAATCTTGTTGCTCAAGGAACTTATGATGAAATCTTAAAATCGGATTCCTTAACTGCAAAATACCTTAACGAAGAACTTGAAATTAAAGTCCCTAGAAATCGCAGAAAATGGGGAGCATATATTGATATTCTGGGCGCTAGAGAAAACAATTTACAAAACCTTAATGTTCGTTTTCCATTGGAATGCCTAACTGTGATTACGGGAGTTTCTGGAAGCGGGAAAAGTACCTTGGTTAAAAAAATATTATTTCCAGCCATACAAAAAAAGCTAGAAGGAGTTAGTGAAAAAGCAGGTCAATACACTGATATGCAAGGGCATTATCATAAAATTAGACACATTGAATATGTAGATCAAAACCCTATTGGAAGAAGTTCGCGTTCCAACCCAGTGACTTATATTAAGGCCTATGATGACATTAGAGATTTGTATGCCAAAACCAAATTATCTAAGATTCGTGGATACCAACCGAAGCATTTTTCTTTCAATGTAGATGGAGGTCGTTGCGAAACTTGTAAAGGTGATGGTTCAATTAATGTGGAAATGGTTTTTATGGCCGATGTAGAATTGCCTTGCGAAACTTGTGGAGGAAAGCGATTCAAAAAGGAAATTTTGGAAGTGAATTTTGAAGATAAAAATATCGACGATATTCTTACCATGACCATTGACGATGCCATTTTGTTTTTTAACGAGCACAAACAAACAAAAATCACACAAAAGCTACAACCATTACAAGATGTTGGATTAGGATATGTTCAATTAGGGCAATCTTCTTCTACACTATCGGGAGGTGAGGCACAGCGAATTAAACTGGCTTCGTTTTTAGTTAAAGGTGCTTCCAAAGAAAAAGCCTTATTTGTATTTGATGAACCAACAACCGGATTGCATTTTCATGACATTAAAAAACTATTAGCTTCTTTTGATGCCTTAATCGAAAACGGACATTCCATCTTGGTGGTTGAACACAACCTCGACTTAATAAAATGTGCCGATTGGATCATTGATTTGGGTCCGGAAGGTGGTGAAAATGGAGGTCAGTTATTGGCTGAAGGAACTCCAGAGGAGGTTGCTAAGAACAAAAATTCAATTACTGGAAAATATTTGAAAAACAAACTATAAAGCAACTTACTCAATTACTATTTTCTTGGTAATTCTATTGTCTCCTGCTTGTAGAATTCCTAAGTAAATTCCTTTAGACAAAGTTGCAACCGATACTGTTTCAATTAATTTAGCGGCTTTAAAAGTAGTATTTAACACTTCTTTTCCATTGATGTCTATTATAGAAAAAGTGTAATCGGCAACTGGTAACGAACCTAAATTAATATTTAGAATATCCTTACTTGGATTAGGAAAAAAACTAACTCCATATTCATCAAATTTATCTGCTGCCATAGCTGCAGCATTTGCTTGAGCAAAATGCAAAGTTGCTCCAATAGTAGCTTTTGCAACATTATAATTATACACTGGATCCATATAGATTAAAAAATCTGTTGGACTGTGTTTGTGAGTCGTTTCATTTGTTTCAAAAAAACCAGTTATGATTTCGTTATTACTCTGAAACGGCATATAGTCAGAGGAATAGGCATAAGATAAAAAGGTGTTTAATGGCGAATATAAAGTAACGCAATTCATCAACTCATTAGTCATTGTTGCAGAAGCTGCATTATTGGTTGAAGGATTAGTGTTGGTATCTCGTTCACAGGTAATAGTGTTATTTACCATTCCGGCAACTCCACCCACTTCATCTAAGTTAAAAACTAATCGAATGTTCATTTTTGGATTCGTTGCATTTACAACAGAACTTACATAATGTTGACTTCCATAAAGACCATCTTCTTCCCCACTAAAGTTTATGAATTTTATCGAATAATCGGTAGGAACATTTTGTAATAATCGAGCCGTTTCCAATATACTCGAAGTCCCGCTTCCATTATCATTGGTGCCAGTACCACCAATTGAATCATAATGTCCACATACAATAACATAAGTATTGGGATATAGCGTACCAATTTTAGTAACAATTAAATTTTTACATACAGCGGTTGAACCAGAATAAGTGTATGAATCTTCTTGCATTTGTGCAGCAGTATAACCATAACTCAAATATTTATTTTTTAACCAATCTAAAGTGTTTTGCAACGGAGCTGTTCCTCTTCGTTTCAATCCTAACGCTTCAAATTCAGTTAAATTGGCCGTAATATTGGTTTGCGAACATTGGTTTACTACATTAGCATAAGCCTGAATAAAGGATTGACTATAACCACTAGTTAGTATTATTAATCCAAAAAATAAAAATATAATTTGTTTTGATTTCATATTTAATCGATGTGACCGTTTAAATTTATTATTTCAAATATAAAAAAATTAACGATTAATTTTAAGCTTACTGAAAACTGAATCCACTACTTTATTTACTTCCTCCGAAATTTGTAATTTATAATTTAAATATAAATAAAAAGAAGAAAATAAAATTGATTTCAAACCTATATTTAGTATTGGATGAAATGCAAAATCCCAAAAATAAAATAGTGCAAAACTACAACTTAATATCCCTAAAGAATACAATGTCTTATTTGTAAAAGGGTACAAATTCATCTTGTTTACAACATAAAACAATTTGATGGTATTGTATATCATTACAGTCAATAAGGTAGCAAATGCTGAACCTTCAATTCCATATTTCGGAATAAATATCATGTTTAATACTATCATTAAAAATACAGTAAAAACACCGAATAATAAGACCGTTCTGTAGTGCTTGGTATTGACAATAATCGAATTATTATTACCCAACAAAACATCATAAAATTTAGACAAACCAATCATAAATACAACCCAAATTCCTCCGCTATAATCTTTTGGGATGAGCAGGTACATTTGTTTAATATTTAAAAATATAATAAACATAATAAATCCGCCAATAACCTGAAGATTGATGGCGCTTTTTTTATAGAGTTCATTGAGTTCATCAAACTTCTTTTCAGCCATTAATTTAGCAGTAATAGGAGCTACTATTTGAGTCATGGCTCTACTTGGAACTGCAATTACTGTTGAAATAAAAATTGCTACTCCGTACAAAGCATTTTGACTAATATTTAAATATTGTGCTATCATCACTTTGTCAAAATCGACTAACATTACCGCAACCCCACCAGACACAATAATAAAAAAGGAGTATTGCACAATCTCTTTTAAATTTTGAGGGATAACAAAGCGTAAAACGGGCATTTTTACCGAAATAGCATAGAGTTTCATAACAACTACTTGAGCAAAATAGGCTAATGCAATTCCGTAAACACAAGTCGATTTTTCTATCCAATTAAAGTGAACCGAAAACAATAAAATCATTACAATCAATCGAACTAATACCTCACTTATTAAATTCCCAATAACCGATTTCATATGTACTTTAACCCATGCATAAAACACCTCAAAGTATGCCATGAATAATCCAACAAATGGAATTAACCAAAAATACGGTTTTAAGGTCGGATTTTCTTGAATCCAGCCAGCAGCAATTGGATCATAAAAGAAATAAAATAGCAATCCAATTGGAATTATTAACGCCAAAGGTAAGACCAACATGAAAGTTAAAAACTCCTCTTTTTCTTTCTGAGTTTTATAGTAAGAGAAAAATCGAATTAAGGTATTTTGTGCTCCAAAAGCCATTAATGGCATCAATATATTGGCACCAGAAAGTACTGTCATTACAATACCGTAATACTCTTTCTCTAAAAAATTGGTGTAAAAAAACAGTGCATTGATGGCTCCAATCCCAAATCCGAAGAAGGTGATAATGGTATTTTTAATAGATTGCGATTGAACTATTCCCATTTTGAATTGGATATTAATGATTAATTAAGTTTGCCAATTTTTCAGTTAAACTCTTTCTCGAATAATACTGTAAACCAATAGGATGCACTAGTAATTTGTTTTCCAAAAATAATTCAAAATAAGAAAGAATAGTTTTTTTCAAACGTTCTTTTTCAGAATAGGTAAAGAAAACTCCGGTATTTGTTGAAGAAATTATTTCTGCAAAATCAGAATCTTTCGGACCAATGGCAACAATAGGTCTTTCGGAAACCATGTATTCAAACAATTTTCCCGGAATGATACTATTGGTATCTTTTGAATCAATTTCAATCAATAATAAAACTTGTGATTTTCTTTGGTGTGCAATAGCTTCTGTATGCGAAACATAACCTAAATTATTGCAATACGATTCCAAATTATAATTGGATAAGCTTTCTAGTATTTCCTGACTTATTTTTCCAATTAATTTCAATTGAAAATTGGCCGAAAAAGTACTATTTTCTGTAACTAATTCTTGCAAAACTTCCCATAATACTTTGGGATTTCTATCGGATAAAAAGGAACCAATATGCGCCATGGTAAACTTTTCGTCTAAAGTTTGTTTGGCCACATTTTCTATATCATAACCATTAGTAATAACCTCAATTGGCTTTTGGGTTAGTGCTTGAAATTCCGATTTGGTGGTCTTGCTAGTTACAATAATAGTATCGGCGGAATTGAGTACTTTACTTTCTAAAAACTTGTGCTTTTTATCGGCATAAGAAGACAATTTCAAGGCTTTATGATATCCAATAGTTGTCCATGGATCTCTAAAATCGGCAAACCATTTTACACCCAATTCTTCTTTTAATTTTAAACCAATTAAATGCAAAGAATGAGGCGGCCCCGAAGTTAGAATGGTATCAATATTATTTTCTTGAATGTATTTATTCAAATAAGTAACCGAAGGTTTTACCCAATATTTTCGTGCATCCGGAATGAATAAATTTCCGCGTACCCAAAGCAATAATTTTTCTAAAACAGACTGTTTTTTGGCTGCCGGAATAATTCCAGAACTTATTTTTTGTGTTTGTTTCTTAGAGAAAATTCCCGCTAGTTGATAGGGTTCAAAAATTTTGTTTTTAAGAATGATTGCTTTATCTGAAACTTCATTTAGCAATCCTTCATCTACAATTGGGTACGTTGGATTTTCGGGAACATATACTATCGGCTGAATATCAAAATCAGGTAAATACTTCACAAACTTTAACCATCGTTGTACCCCTGGCCCGCCTGCTGGTGGCCAATAATAAGTGATGATTAAGAGTTTTTTTGGTTGTTGCATTTAGTTCGATTTCTTCTTTCTCTCAAAATAAATTCCGCCAACCAATAACATCAACATCCCAATAGAACTTACTAAAGCAATAGTACTTCCGGTTTTTACTACTTGTGGCTCAAATCTAAATTCAATAGTATGTTTTCCTGCAGGGATATTCAATCCCCTTAAGGCATAATCAACTCTTACAATCTCTGCTGCTTTTCCATCTACAGTAGCTTTCCATCCATTTTTATAATACATTTCGGAAAAGACCGCAAATCCATCATTTATATTGTTTGATCTATATTTTAAATGATTTGGTTTGTTCAGTGTTAAGTTTATTGTTGCTGTTGAATCTACACTAAAAGTATGTGTATCATTTTTAAAACAAGCTCCAAATTCATATTTATTAATTACTGCAACATTTTTATTATCTAATTTATCCAATGCTTTCATCTCGGCATCTGAATTTGGCACCATTTTAAGTTCTTTTACAAACCATGCATTTCCATTGGCTTCTGGGTTCATACTTGCCACTTCTTCGCCTTTATCATTAGTTTGAATAACATACTTTACATTTAACATATCCAAAACACGCTTGTTATTTCTAGCAATTTGATAATCAAATAATTCTTGCATTCTTCTTGGTCGCACTGCCGAATATCCTCCAATAGATTTATGAAAATAAGAAGCTTTGGCATTTAAATAGCCTTCTACATCCAACACTCTATAACTGGTAGTATCCTGCAAAATTTGTTCATCGGTTGGAGTTACTTCAAATGGAACATCTACCTCGTGCGCACTAACAAAATCTTTATTGCTTACATAATTTTTATCAACAAAAAACAAATCGGCAACCATTAATAAGCCAACTAAAATAATGGCATTTTGAGAACTTAGTTTGTTTTTGGTATGAGCCCAAAGAGCAATAGCAACAAGTGAAATAAAGAATCCAGAACGCAATAAATCAGCTGCATACATCGTTTTTCTGTCGGCTTTTAATGCATCAATAAATCCAATTCCAAAAGATTTATCCTGACTTTGACTAAACATTTGTCGTAATTGTCCGTCTAATTCTCCCGAAAAATCAAATAAACTTCGGCATAAAAACAACAAGACCAACAAACCTAAAACGGTAGCCGATGATTTCCAAAGGCTGTCCCATTGCTTTTCTTTATCAGAAGTAAAAAAAGAATGTAATCCAATTATAGCCAGAACCGGAAAGCACAATTCTAATACTACTTGAATTGAAGAAACCGCTCTAAACTTATCGTAGAATGGCAGGTAATCTATACATAAATCAGTTAAAACCGAGAAATTTTTCCCCCATGAAAGCACCAAAGAAAGCAATGCACCAATAAAGAAAACATATTTAATTTTTCTTTTGTCGTGATACAATCCAAGAACTGCTAAGAAGAAAACCACTGCACCAATATAGGCAGGAGCCGCAACAATTGGCTGAGACCCCCAATACGTTGGCGCATACGAATCGGTTATTTGACGCGCTTCTTCTTCTGAAGCGCCATACTTTAACATATAATCATACACCGCAGAATCATTGCTTAATTTCTCACCATTTCCTCCACCAAATAAACGCGGAGCAATAAGATTTAAACTTTCGGCAACACCATAACTGTATTCGGTAATATAACTACGATCTAATGAAGAAGTTTCTGTTTTTTTAGTCCCTTCTGGAGTTAATTTCAAATCACTTTTCCCGCGAATACTATAATCCGTAAACTCTTTGGTAGCCATTAAATTGGTTGCATTTGCTCCTAGGGCAAAGATTAAAGCAACTGCAAAAGTCCCTCCTACAAGGCCTAATTCTTTGTACTCTTTATTTTTTATGAATTTGTAGGCATAGTAAATTCCTAAAACCAATAATAAAAACAATAAATAATAGGTCATCTGAAAGTGATTGGCATTTATTTCCAATGCTACGGCTAGCATCGTAAGCAATCCACCATAAAAATATTTTTTACGAAATACCATAATCACACCAGCTACAACCAAAGGCATGTAGGCAATGGCATGGGCTTTCGCATTGTGCCCAACTCCCAAAATCACAATAAGATAGGTTGAAAAACCAAAGGCTAATGCTCCAAAAAATGCTTTTAGAGGATCAATTTTTAAAACTAACATTAATCCGTAAAACCCTAAGAAATAAAGTAACAAATAATCAGCAGGTCTAGGTAAAAAACGAAGGGCATCATCCAATTTCCCTATGTAATCATGTGGATAATTAGCTCCCATTTGATACGTTGGCATTCCGCCAAATGCCGAATTTGTCCAATACGGTTCAGCATGTTCAACAGCTCTAAAATCATTTTGTTCCTTGGCCATTGCGGTATATTGAACAATATCCGATTGATATATTTTCTTACCCTGTAAAACTGGTAAAAAATAAATTAGAGCAATTACTACAAAACCAAATAAGGCTAAAAAATGGGGATATAACTTTTGAATCTGCTTCATTATTGTGACAAATAATTAAATATTAACGTGGATCTTAATTTTACTCTACTTCTTCGTAATCAATATATTCACCCACATTTTTAGTTTCTTTGGGCTTTTCGCTTTGCTTATTTTGTGTTTGAGAATGATTGTTTTGTTGGTATTGTTGCTGAAATTGCTCATTTGCTTTTTCAACAACTTTTCGAGCCATTAGTGGCAAAAATAATTGCATTACAAATTTGATTACATAGTAAATAATCAAAATGACGAATATATCTTCAATTAAACTACCTATTGATGCTTCTTGCATATTTATTAAATTTTGTCAAAAATACTAAATTCAAAGTTTCTAAATTAGGATTACCTCTTAAAATAATGATAAAAAATAGTACATTTGAATTTCTAAAATTCATAAAAATCAAATAGTATACCATGAAATTAATTCAGTTGTTCTTTGTTTGTTTATTTATTTCAAGCACTAATACCTTTGCTCAATACACCGACGATATTAATTCCAATCGACCAGGAAACTCCATGTCGGCATTTTCAGTGGGTAAAACCGTTTTGCAAGTAGAATCTGGATTGAATTACATAAATGAAAATCACAGCCTTTTAGGATATACTGCCAAAGGTTACAGTACTGATTTAACAACTCGATATGGTTTTTTTAGAGAGGAATTGGAGGCCGTTTTAAATATTAACTATCAAAATGATTGCTATAATTTAGACACCATAGGGATACATCGTAGAGGAATCAAAACAACCACATTTGGATTTAAATATTTGGTATACGATCCGTTGAAAAATTATGAGAAAAAAATCGATGTAAAAAGCTGGAAAGCGAACCATAGATACGATTGGCATTCGCTAATTCCATCAATTGGAATTTATGCTGGACTTAATATTAACTCCAATAAGGAACTCTTTGCAAGAACCAATGAAGCAATTGGAACCTTCGGTCCAAAAGCCATGTTAATTACACAAAATATTTTGCCTAGATCCTGTGTATTAGTCACCAATGTTTTTATGGATCAATACAAAACATCGATGCAAACATTGGGCTATGTAGTTACCCTAACAAAAGGCTTCAACGATCATTGGAGCGGATTTATTGAAAACCGCGGACTCAAAAATGAATACTATTCGGATGGGATTTTTACAGGTGGAGCTGCCTATCTATTAAGTAACAACATACAAATTGACGCATCAGTTAGCCGAAATTATAAAGACACACCTAAATTGCTTTACATCGGCTTAGGAGCATCATGGAGATTCGACGGCAACTATGATGAAGTATTATACCGTGTCCCAAACAAAGATAAAGGAAAAAAAGAAAAAGTAAAAACCAAAAAAAGAAAAGGGCTTTTTGGTTTTTAACACCGCAACAACTATGATAACAGTTATAGAAGCCAATACCAAAGCATTATTAAAGGAATATGTTACATTTCCTTTTTCACTTTACAAAGACCATCCGTATTGGGTGCCGCCCTTAATTCAGGATGAATTAGAAGGGTTTGATAAAACCAAAAATCCGGCTTTTGAAAATGCGGAAGGCTACTTTTATTTAGCTTATAAAAACAATAAAATTGTTGGCCGAATTGCCGCAATTATCAATTGGGACGAAGTAAATCACCAAGAAAAAAAGAAAGTTCGCTTTGGATGGTGGGATGTAATTGATGATCTTGAAGTTACCAGCGCCTTATTAGAAAAAGTCAAAGAACTTGGCAGAAAAAACAACTTAGAATATATAGAAGGCCCAATGGGATTTTCCAATTTAGATAAAGTTGGTGTTTTAACAGAAGGTTACGATGAAATTGGATCCATGATTACTTGGTACAATCATCCCTATTATAAAGAGCATTTAGAACAATTAGGCTATGTAAAGGAAAAAGAATATCTAGAAAATAAATTTCCTTTTGCTAATGTAAAACCCGAACACTTTGAAAAAATTGTTCCGCTAATAATAAAGCGCTATCAATTAAGAGAATTGAATTTTACAAAAACAAAAGACATTATGCCTCATGTAGATAAAATGTTTGATTTATTCAATAAATCGTATGCTAATTTATCGTCATTTGTTGCCGTAACCGATGTTCAAAAAGAATATTTCAAGAAAAAATACATCAGTTTCATCAATCCAGAATACATCAAATTCGTAATGGATAAAAACGATGAAATGGTAGCTTTTAGTATAGTGATGCCTAGTTTTTCTGAAGCATTGCAAAAAGCCAAAGGCAAATTGTTTCCATTTGGATTTTACCATTTGCTTAAAGCAAAAAAAGAGTCGAAAGATGTGTTGTTTTATTTAATTGGGGTTGCCCCCGAATACCAAAGCAAAGGTGTAACTGCTATAATATTTGAAGAATACTATAAAACATTCACACAAAAAGGAATACTAAATTGCATCAGAACACCGGAACTTGAGGATAATATCGCCATTCATCAACTTTGGAAGCATTTTGATCCCGTAACTTTTAGAAGAAGACGTACCTATCGAAAAGATTTATAAATAAAAAATCCATTCAGTGATGAATGGATTTTTTATTTAAAGAAGCTTTAGAATATTATTCAACATTTTGAACACTTGCTTCAGCAATTTTAGCATAAGTTCCATTAACTAATTTTTCACGAATTGCCTCAAAGGCTGCTAGTGTTTCATTAATGTCTTCTAGGGTATGCGATGCAGTAGGAATCATTCTCAATAAAATTATTCCTTTAGGAATAACTGGATATACTACAATTGAAAGGAAAATTCCGTAGTTTTCTCTTAAATCATTCACCATAATCATGGCTTCCGGAATAGAACCTTCTAAGTAAACTGGGGTAATACACGTATTGGTATCGCCAATATTAAATCCTCTTTCTTTTAAACCATTTTGCAATGCATTTACATTAACCCATAGTTTGTCTTTAATTTCAGAAGAGTTTCTCAACAATTCCAATCGTTTTAACGAACCAATTGTTTGAATCATTGGCAACGCTTTAGCAAACATTTGTGAACGCAAATTGTATTTCAAATAATCAATTACATCTTTATCTCCAGCCACAAAAGCACCAATATTAGCCATTGACTTTGCAAATGTCGAAAAGTACACATCAATTCCGTCTTGACAACCTTGCTCCTCACCTGCTCCAGCTCCAGTTTTACCTAGAGTACCAAAACCGTGAGCGTCGTCTACCAACAAACGGAAATTGTATTTTTTCTTCATTTCAACCACTTCTTTCAACTTACCTTGTTGACCACGCATTCCAAAAACACCTTCGGTAATAAAAAGAATTCCACCTCCAGTTTCTTCAGCCAATTTAGTAGCACGCTGTAAGTTCTTCTCCATGCTTTCAATGTCGTTATGACGGTAGGTAAAACGCTTGCCACTATGTAAACGAACCCCGTCAATAATACACGCATGTGCATCAACATCATAAACTATTACATCATTTCGCGTAACCAAAGCGTCAATAGTCGACATAATTCCTTGGTAACCAAAATTCAATAAATAGGCAGCTTCTTTCATTACAAAAGCAGCCAATTCATTTTCTAATTGTTCGTGGTATTTGGTATGTCCACTCATCATACGAGCGCCCATAGGATAAGCAGCTCCATAAGCAATTGCGGCTTCTGTATCTGCTTTTCGAACTTCTGGATGATTTGCAAGACCTAAATAGTCATTCAAACTCCAGTTTAATATATTTTTTCCTTGAAATTGCATTCTAGGACCTAGTTCACCTTCCAATTTTGGAAATACAAAATACCCTTCTGCTTGAGAAGCCCATTTTCCTAGTGGTCCTTTGTTGGTTTGAATTCTTTCAAATAAATCTTTTACCATGATATAAATGTTGTTAAAAACGATGCAAAAATAACAATAATATTAATTTTTGAAGGAACTATTTTGAACTAATCTATAAACAACTTTTAAACATTTATTTTAAGTAGCGATAAAAAAACTAATAAAAAATAACTTATTTTTGTAAGTTGAATTCAATAAAAAATCAATATGAAATTTTTGAAACTTACGTTAATCATAACTATTGCACTTATTACAAACTTTGGAAATGCTCAAAATAAAATACTTTTTGATGCAACAAAAGCAGAAATGTGTGCAAATGCCGATTGGATTATTGATGCCGATGCACATAATATTTATTTCAATAGCACTACACACATACCTTATGTAAGCGCAGGATCTACAACAGGCGCTTCCAATGCACAAAGAATTCCTACTCCTGCACAATCGGGGGTAACATCAACCACTCCTGAAACCTACTGGGATGGAGGAATTTCTGCCATAGCTGTAGATTGCGCAAAACAAGGATACACCGTAGAAACCCTTCCTTACAACGGGGCAATAACTTACGGCAACTCGTCAAATGTTCAAGATTTAAGTAATTACAAAGCCTTTGTGATTACAGAGCCAAATACTCTTTTTACAACTTCAGAAAAAACTGCAATAATGAATTTTATTGCAAACGGCGGTGGATTAATGATGATTTGTGACCACGCTGGTTCAGATAGAAATAATGACGGCTATGATCCACCAATGGTTTGGAATGATTTTTTAAGCAACAATGGAGTTGCTAATGATGGTTTAGGAATTACATTTGATGTACTATCTAATGTAAGCGGAAACTCCACTTCATTTGCTCCCTTAGCTACAACTAGCCCATATTATAGCATTCTTCATGGATCTTATGGCAATCCGGTTCAGGTATTATGGTCGGGAGGAGCTACGATGACATTAAGCACAACAAACAATAGCTCTGTTAAAGGGATCGTATACAAATCAGGTTCGAGTACTTCGGGTACAACCAATGTTTATGTAGCAGCAGCTACTTATCAAAACGGAAAAGTTTTTGCCGTAGGTGACAGTTCAATTATTGATGACGGTACAGGAGATACAGGAGATACTTTATACACAGGTTATACTGGAGATGCAAATGGAAATCACCAGAAATTATTGATGAATGGTATGATTTGGCTAATGACTTCTTCATTAAATAATGAAATCTCCGTTTTTGATGCCAATCATTTTACTATAGCGCCAAATCCTTCACAAGACAACCAAATTCATTTCTCATTCACTTTGGATTCAATACAACCTACTACTTTTTCTATGTATGACACCTTAGGAAGACTTGTAAAAGAAACAACCTTAAACGATCTTAGAATTGGAGTGAATTATCAAACAATTGCTACCAATAATATTAATTCAGGAATATACATTTGCAAATTATCCACTGTAAACGCAAGCAAAAATATCCAAGTTGTAGTTAAATAATTTATTTAAATGAAATTAGTTTTTGCTTCCAATAATGCAAATAAAATTAAAGAAATTCAGCAATTAGTTCCGGATTATATTCAAATAGTAAGCCTTCAAGATATTGGCTGTACAGAAGACATTCCTGAAACTGCAGAAACAATTGAAGGAAATGCCATATTAAAAGCGAATTATATAACCACTAATTACGGACTAAACTGTTTTGCAGATGACTCGGGACTGGAAGTAGATGCTTTGAATGGCGCACCCGGCGTATACTCTGCACG
Source organism: Flavobacterium sp. (assembly GCF_046073885.1). Classification (GTDB taxonomy): domain Bacteria; phylum Bacteroidota; class Bacteroidia; order Flavobacteriales; family Flavobacteriaceae; genus Flavobacterium. The sequence continues at coordinate 6,383 of NZ_JBJTND010000029.1, read as the reverse complement.
ATATGCTGGAGAACCCAAAGACGATTCGAAAAACATAGATAAATTGCTCTTAAATTTAGAAAAGCAATCCAACAGAAAAGCCAATTTCAAGACCGTAATTTGCTTAAATTACAATGGAAAACAAACACTTTTCACTGGAATAATAAACGGGAAAATTATCGATGAAAGAATTGGAACAAATGGATTTGGCTACGATCCTATTTTTGTAGCGGATGGAATGACCCAAACTTTTGCCGAATTATCGATGGAAGAAAAATCTGGAATAAGCCATCGAGGGATTGCGGTAAAGCAATTGGTTGAATTTTTAAGAAACGGAAACTAATTTACGTTCTAAAAACAAACTCGTTCCTCCAGGGTAACCAACAGCACTTTCAAAGAACACATTTCCTTTTTCATAATGTGCTTCAATCAAAAAATTACTCCCTCTATAAAACGAATTAATAACTTCTACTTGTAATGAAGATTGTGCAACCACCATTAATTCATGAGGATATATTAGTTGCATAGTTCCCTCAATTTCAATTTCGTTTACATCACCAAATAAAGAAGCTACATAATGATTTATTGGATGCTGGTACAAAAATTCTGGCGTTCCTCTCTCAATAATTTCACCCTTTTTCATAACCAAAACTTCGTCGGTAAAAGAAAGCACATCGGTGCTATCGTGCGTGGCAACTATACAAGTTATTTCTTTCTTTTTCAAATACGTAAAAAGCCTTCGGCGTAAACTATTTTTCCTGAAATTATCGATATGACTGAAGGGCTCATCAAGCAAAAGCAATTCAGGTTCTAAAGCTAAAACCCGCGCTATAGCTATTCTTTGCATCTGTCCGCCACTTAAATATTTTGCTTTCACAGATGCAAAATCTTGCATCTCAACAATCTCTAGCAACTCCTTAATTCGAGCATTTTTCACTTCTGGATTAATATTGGAAAGGTACTTGCCAACATTTTCGGCAACAGTAATGTAGGGCATCAAATCAAAATCTTGGGCAAGATATTTCATAGAATCCATACCCGGAATAAGATTGAATTTTGGACCTAAAACTGGTATTGCATTCCAATTAATTGCCCCCGAATCCAAGTCGTATAATCCATAAATCAATTTCAATAACGTACTTTTTCCGCAACCACTTTCACCAATAAATGCAGCTGTTTTACCTTTTTGTAAAGTAAAACTGCAATTGGAAATAGTGATCTCCTTTTGATACGAAAAATAAATACCTAGTACCTCTAACATTTGGCAAAGGTTGCTAATTTTATTCAAATTTTTTATGAGAAATAATTATTATTTTTACCAAATGCAAAAAATAATCTTATTCCTATTTATATTCATTTGGAGCACAACATTTGGGCAACCAAAAAAATCATTAACGCTGTCGGATTCAAATTCAATTCAATCCAGCTATACCAATTGGATCAATTACTATGATGCCAACATCATCCTTTCAAGTGATTTTAACCCATTGGATGAAAATAATAATCAAATCACAAAGGAAGATTTCTTAACGCAACTTACTAAAGGAGAATACATTCCGTTTATTGAAAAAACAACAAACAATTATAGATTAATTCGAATAAATACCAATTCCGACAGCAGCATTAGAGCGAGTATCACCGAAAAAGCAATTGAAGAATTGGAGCATTTTAAAATGGAAGGCACTTTGTTTCCAGAATTTAATTTTAAAGACCTAAACGGAAAAACCATAACCAACGAAAGCTTCAAAGGCAAAATTGTAGTCATAAAATGTTGGTACATTCATTGTCCGTTGTGCATTAAAGAATTTCCCTATGTAAACAAACTAGTTTCGCAATACAAAGACCGAAAAGATATTTTATTCATCAGCTTAGCAGAAGATTCACCTGAGCAATTGACTAAATTTCTATCAAAAAAGCCGCTATCCTATTTGGTTGTTCCAAATATGAAAAAATACATGAATGAAACACTTCATTTAAATGCATTTCCTACCCATTTTATTTTAAATAAAAAAGGTCAAATCGCAAAAGTTCTATTGGATTATAAAGGATTAGAACAAGCACTTAAGAAAGAAAGTCAAAAATAAATATGTCTTTCCTTCCCGTCTAAAAAATACTCAAATTACCCACTAAAGTCGAAAGCAATTTATTACTTTTGCAGCAAATTTTAACACTCAATATTTATGCTTACCGTATCTAATTTATCTGTTCAATTTGGAAAAAGAATATTATTTGACGAGGTAAACACCTCTTTTGTTCAAGGCAATTGTTATGGAGTAATTGGTGCAAATGGCGCCGGAAAATCAACATTTTTAAAAATTCTAGCTGGAGAAATAGAACCAACTTCTGGAAGAGTGATTTTGGAACCTGGTAAAAGAATGTCGGTTTTGAATCAAAATCACAACATGTTTGATGAGCACACTGTTTTGGAAACTGTGCTTATGGGTAACAAAGTATTGTATGCTGTTAAAACAGAAATGGATGCTTTATATGCAGATTATAGTGATGAAAACGCGAACAGAATTGGAGAATTGCAAGTGCAATTTGAAGAAATGAATGGTTGGAATGCCGATTCTGATGCCGCTGCGATGCTTTCTAATTTAGGTATTAATGCCGATTCGCATTACACTTTAATGAGTGAAATGGAGGGTAAATTAAAAGTAAGAGTCTTATTGGCTCAGGCTTTATTTGGAAATCCAGATGTATTGATCATGGATGAGCCTACCAACGACTTGGATTTTGAAACCATCACTTGGCTTGAAAATTTCTTAGCTAATTATGACAATACGGTAATTGTAGTTTCGCACGACAGACACTTTTTAGATTCGGTTTGTACACATATTTCTGATATTGATTTTTCAAAAATCAATCACTATTCTGGAAATTATACATTTTGGTATGAATCAAGTCAATTAGCTGCTAAACAAAGAGCACAACAGAACAAAAAAGCTGAAGAAAAGAAAGCCGAATTGGAAGAATTTATTCGTCGATTTAGTGCGAATGTGGCAAAATCAAAACAGGCTACTTCTCGTAAAAAAATGATTGACAAATTAAATTTAGATGAAATTAAACCATCTAGCCGAAGATACCCAGCTATTATTTTTGAAACTGAAAGAGAAGCTGGGGATCAAATTTTACATGTTCAAGGATTGGCTGCAAGCATTGACGGTGAAGTGTTGTTTAGCAATGTAGATTTAAATATGGCAAAAGGTGATAAAGTTGTAGTTTTTTCAAAAGACTCTCGTGCAACCACTGCCTTTTATGAAATCTTAAATGGTAACCTTATAGCAGATGCAGGTACTTACGAGTGGGGAATTACTACCAATCAATCTTATTTGCCTAACGATAATAGTGAATTCTTTAAAAGCGATTTAAATCTGGTAGATTGGTTGCGTCAATTTGTGAAAACCGAAGAAGAGCGTGATGAAGTATATGTTCGTGGTTTCTTAGGTAAAATGATTTTTTCTGGAGAAGAAGCATTAAAAAAATGTTCGGTATTATCTGGAGGAGAAAAAGTGCGTTGCATGCTATCTCGAATGATGATGATTCGTGCGAATGTATTAATGCTTGATGAGCCAACCAACCATTTGGATCTTGAATCGATTACCGCTTTCAACAATTCGTTAAAAAACTTTAAAGGATCGGTATTGTTTACAACTCATGACCATGAGTTTGCTCAAACGGTTGCAAATAGAGTTCTTGAAATTACTCCGAATGGGGTTATTGATCGTTATATGACATTTGATGAATATCTGGATGACGATAAAATTCAAGAGATGCGTAAGAAAATGTACAATTAATAGTGGAACTCAAATAAAAAAACCAAAACGTATAGTTTTGGTTTTTTTTATATAATTAATTATTTTTTTGATGTTTCCAACGCTTGTGTGTCCACAAATAAAACTCAGGTGCATCTTGAATTTGTTGTTCTACTTTTCGAATAAATGCTTCCGAAATTTCATAATTTGGAACAGATGATACATCTTCTGAAAGCACTTCTAAAGTAGCTTCATAGTATCCTCTTTTTACTTTCCGAACTTTTAAATACACCACATTCATATCGTATTTTTTTGCCAAATCTTCAGCGCCAACATGAATAGGCGTTTCAACTCCTAGGAATTTATACCAATGCAACGCACTTGATTTTCTTGGAGTTTGATCACTAATAAAACCATACAAACCTAAAATGTTATTTATTTTATTCTGTTCGATAACAGTTCTAGTCTCTTTAGTTGAAATTAATTCGGCTTTAAATTTAGATCGAATATCTCGTACCAATTTGTCTAAATATTTATTAGAAAGCTTTTTATATATTGCAAATCCTTGAAAATCAGAATGATAATTTATCGAAACAGACCATTCATAACTGGCATAATGTGCCATTAACAATGCAATACTTTTGCCCTTTTTCTCTAAATCTAAATACGTTTGCATATTGGTAAAAACAAATCGTTTGTCAATTTCATTCCTAGAAATTGTCATTGTTTTTGCCATTTCCAAAAACATATCACACAAATGATGGTATGATTTTTTTTCAATTTCTAGGCGTTCAGCAGTTGATAAATTTGGAAATGCAATAGCAATATTTTGTCTAACTGTTTTTTTTCGGTAACCAACAACATGATATACAATAACATATACCCCATCCGACAATAAATACAAAATCGGAAATGGCAAGATTGAAATTAGCCACAACAAAGGATATACTAAAAGAAATAATAAAAACTGCATTTCATTAATTTTATGCAAATATACATTTTAAGTTAATTTTTAAGAGTTTATATATTCAAAACCTAACAAACTATTCTTATTTTTACCTAAAACAAAAATATGAATGCATCTATTTTTCTAATTATTTTAATTGCAGCAACTGTAATAATAAGTTTCAAAGGATTTGAAGATTCCTATTTTTTTAGCAAATATCAATTCCATATTGGTAGTATAAAAAGAGGGGATCAAATTCGGATGCTATCCTCTGGATTTCTTCATGCCGATATTGGCCACTTGGCTTTTAATATGCTGAGTTTGTATTTTTTTGCTCCAGTAGTTTATGGTGATTTGGGTAATTATGCGTTTCTGCTAATTTATTTTGCAAGCTTACTATTTGGAAATATGTTAACACTTTACATTCATAATAATGATACGAATTACAGAGCAATTGGAGCTTCGGGAGCTGTAACCGGAATTATCTATTCAGCTATTTTACTAGACCCAACCTTACAAATTTTTCTATTTTTTATTCCAATTCCAATCCCTGCTTATCTTTTTGGTATTGGTTATTTATTGTATTCCATTTATGGAATGAAAGCAAAAAATGATAACATTGGTCATACGGCCCACTTTGGCGGTGCCATAGGCGGATATCTTTTTTCGATTCTAATTCATCCTTCAATTCTTCAAGATAACTTTTTCATGGTTGTAGTATTATTAGTACCTATTGTGATTATGGCGGTGATGGCCAAACAAGGTAAATTATAATTGGCACAACTTTTGAACCTGAAATAAATCTAAATCAAATAATTATGAAAAAAGTTGTCGTAATTGCATTTGCTTTGTTTACCATTGCACTGCAGGCTCAAGAAAAAGCACAAATTCCTCAAATTTCAGTTTCTGGAGAAGGAAAAATCAGTGTGAAACCAGATCAAGTTAGCATTAACTTTGGAGTTGAAAATACAGGAAAAGATGCTGCCGAGGTAAAAAGATTGAACGATGAAACTGTTGACAAAGTTCTCAAATTCATTAAGGATTTTGGAATCCCATCTTCCGATTTTAAAACAACAGATGTTAGTTTAAACCGAAATTATGATTACGAGAAAAAGAAATACAATTATCGAGCTTCACAATCGGTTACTATTATCCTAAAAGAGCTTTCAAAATATGATGGTTTAACAATGGGACTTGTTGATAAAGGAATCAATAACATTAACAATATTGAGTTTAAGTCCTCTAAATTGGAAGAATATAAATCAGATGCTAGAAAATTAGCCATGAAAGACGCTAAACATAAAGCTGAAGATTATGTTATTGTTTTAAATCAAAAAATTGGCAAAGCGATTACTATTAGCGATACAACGCAAGCTTATTTTCCGCAACCGATGTTTAAAATGGCTATGGCAGATTCCGGTTTACCAGGAAATACACCTCAAAAGGAGACTCTTGCTGCAGGAGAAATTGAAGTAGTTGCAAATGTTTCGGTGAGTTTTATTTTAGACTAATATTATTATTCCAAATAAAAAAAGTGCTAGAGAATTCTAGCACTTTTTTTGTTTTTTATGGTTAATTGATATTATCGTTTCAGTGAGAAATGCGCTTTAAATTGTTTGTAAGCTGCAGCTTCGGTGTAATCTACAGTAAACCAATAATCGGTTGATGGCATTAATATTCCGTTGTAGGTTCCATCCCACCCT
>NZ_JBJTND010000028.1:0-40655 GCF_046073885.1 Flavobacterium sp. | reverse complement strand
TGTGAAAACAATGGATACGCCATGGGAACTTCAGTTGAAAGAACAGCAAATCATACCGATATTTGGAAATTAGGTTTAGGCTATGAAATGCCATGTGGACCAGTTGACGGAATGAATCCTGTAAAAGTTGCTGAAGCTATGCAGGAAGCAATTGACAGAGCGCGTCGTGGTGACGGACCAACATTTTTAGAAATGAAAACATATCGTTATAGAGGTCACTCTATGTCGGATGCACAATTATATCGCACTAAAGAAGAAGTAGATGAGTATCGTAAAATTGACCCAATTACTCAAGTTTTAGATATCATCAAAGAAAAAAAATATGCTACCGATGCAGAAATTGAAGCGATTGATGAAAGAGTAAAAGATTTAGTTGACGAATGTGAAAAATTCGCTGAAGAATCTCCTTTCCCAGAAGCGCAACAATTGTATGATGTAGTTTACGAACAAGAAAATTATCCTTTCATTTCTCATAGATTATAATTATGGCTACAGTAATAACAATGCCTCGATTGAGCGACACCATGACTGAAGGGACTGTTGCTTCATGGCTAAAAAAAGTTGGAGATACTATTAAAGAAGGAGATATTTTAGCTGAAATCGAAACCGATAAAGCTACAATGGAATTCGAATCTTTTAATTCGGGTGTGCTTTTACACATCGGAATTGAGGCAGGTCAATCTGCCCCTGTAGATTCTTTATTAGCAATCATAGGAAAAGAAGGCGAAGATATTTCTAGTTTATTATCAGGCGCAGCTCCAGCTCCAGTTGCCGAAGCAGCTCCAGTTGAAGCAACTCCTACAACTTCTACTCCAGCAGCAATTCCTGCCGGAGTAAAAGTAATAACGATGCCACGTTTAAGTGACACCATGACTACAGGAACTGTTGCAACTTGGTTGAAAAAAGTTGGAGATAATGTAAAAGAAGGAGATATCCTTGCTGAAATCGAAACCGACAAAGCAACCATGGAATTCGAATCTTTTAATGCTGGAACTTTATTATATATCGGAATTCAAGAAGGCGAATCAGCACCAGTAGATAGCGTATTAGCAATTATTGGTCCTGCAGGAACTGACATTACAGGTGTTGCAGAGAATTTTGGTAAAACAGAAGCCCCTGTAGCAAAAACTGCTGAACCCGTTGCAGCTCCAGTTGCAGCAGCTGCTTCACACCAACCAGTAGCTAACACAACCGATCGTATTTTTGCATCTCCGTTAGCCAAACAAATTGCTAAAGATAAAGGTATCAACCTTTCACAAATAAAAGGTACAGGTGAAAATGGCCGTATCACTAAAAGTGATGTCGAAAATTTCAATGGCGCAGCTCCTGTTGCCGCAACAACTTCTCAACAAGCAGAACAAACCATTGCGGCTGCAAAACCGTTTGTACCAGCTGGAGAAGTAGTAACCGAAAAAATCAACAATTCGCAAATGCGAAAAATTATTGCTAAACGATTGGCAGAATCTTTATTCACGGCACCACACTACAATTTAACTATTGAAGTGAGCATGGATGAAGCGATGAAATCAAGAGCAATGATAAATGCTGTTCCTGACACCAAAGTATCATTTAACGATATGGTAATCAAAGCGTGTGCAATGGCATTAAAAAAACATCCAAAAATTAATTCCCAATGGAATGAGGATGCAATTACCATCAACCACCATGTGAATATTGGAGTTGCAGTAGCAGTTGAAGACGGATTGGTTGTTCCTGTTTTACGATTTACAGATGCAATGAGCTTGTCTCAAATAGGTGCTGGCGTTAGAGACTTAGCAGGAAGAGCAAAAACTAAAAAATTACTTCCAAACGAAATGGAAGGAAGCACATTTACTGTTTCAAACCTTGGAATGTTTGGAATTGTTGAATTCAATTCAATTATCAATCAACCAAACTCAGCAATACTTTCTGTAGGTGCAATCATTGAAAAACCAGTTGTGAAAAATGGTCAGATTGTAGTTGGAAATACCATGATGCTTTCATTAGCTTGTGACCACAGAACAATTGATGGTGCAACCGGAGCTCAATTCCTACAAACATTAAAAATGTTTATAGAAAATCCAGTGACTATGTTAGCTTAATTTATAGCTATTATATTATAAAAAAAAACCGCTCTTAATGAGCGGTTTTTTTATTTTGTCTTATTCTTTTCTTCAATCCACCTACTCATGTATTTGGTACTTAAATTTAGGTGATGGTTCAAAATTGTACCTATAAAGTTTGCTTTGCGATGTTGGTGTAGATTTTCAATAACCATTATCACTTGTTTCATTAAGTTGCTTTCAAATAAATTTTTATGGTAACGATTCTCTAATAAAGCATAACCATTCGCTTGACATGTTTCCCAAAGTTTTTCATCTCTATAAAGCTGAACAGCCGAAGTAACAAAATCATTAGCATCATCCGAAATAAAGCCATTCCATTCCATACCACCAGCCATAGCTTCAGCGCCAATAGAAGATGTAACACTTGGAGTTCCGCATTGCATAGCCTCCAAAAGTTTACCTTTTATTCCTGCACCAAATCGTAAAGGTGCCAACATTGCTTTGGCTTTTTTAATGACTTCAAAAGCATCTTCTGCCCTACCCAAAACCTCAAATTTCATTTTTGGATTGTGCAATTGCATTACTTTCGGGCTAGGATAAGCACCATATACCAACATTTTTGCTTCCGGCAATTGCTTGGTAAGCAATGGCCAAATCGTTTCTGATAAATAACGAACGCAATCTAAATTGGGTTCGTGCAGAAAGTTGCCAATGAAAATAAAATCTGCTCTATCTTCATACGAAGGATTATCGACGAGTTTTTCAGCAAAGATTGGCAAATAATAAAGTAATTCGTTTGCAATTTTAAATTGCGATTGAAGTAAATTCATTTCAAATTCGGATACCATCAAAGTTAAATCACATCGCAAAATACTCGCGATTTCTCTTTTAGCAACATCCGAATACAAGTCGTTTAATGTAAATTCACGCTTTTCTTTTACAGCCAATTGTCGTGCTAGCCGCAAACAATGTAAATCTTCGGTATCTAAAACCTTCAAGGCATTAGGGCAATTTTCGGCAACCCTCCAACCAAATTGTTCTTCTACCATAAATCGGTCAAATAAAACAATTTCCGGATTTAATTCAGATACAAATGAATCAAAAGAAGAGGCGTTCAACTCAATATTTTTTAAGGAAATTCCTCGCGAAACTAGATCTTCAGAAAATTCCAAATTTAGTGCTGTACTCGCAAAAGTGATTTGATAATTTGCAGCAGCAAACAAATCTATCAATTGCATCATACGACTTCCAGCAGCCGAAGATTTTGGCTCGGGCCAAACAAAACCTAGAATTAATAAAGTTTTAGAATTTACCATAATATCGAATTCAATTACAAAGAAAAGACTTAATTTTGCATATATCAAAAATCTATACAAATGTTAGGTCTTAAATTAGTAACCGACCCAAGATGGGTTACCGTAGTAGAATCAAATATTGAAGAAATTCTTACCGATCATGCTTGGTGCGAACAAAAAGCAGCTACTAATATCATTACAATAATTACCTATAATTCGGAGCATGAAGAACTTGTTACCGATTTATTAGAAATAGCCAAAGAAGAAATTGAACACTTTCAGTTGGTGCACAACATTATTAAAGAACGCGGACTAAAACTGGGAAGAGAGCGCAAAGACCATTATGTGAATGAGCTTTTTAAATTCATGAAAAAAGACGGCAGTAGAAACGATTCTTTTATTGATCGACTTTTGTTTTCTGCAATGATTGAGGCAAGAAGTTGCGAACGTTTTAAGGTTTTATCGCAAAATATTAAAGACCCAGAATTGGCTGAATTTTACAGAAAATTAATGATTAGTGAAGCAGGACATTACACCACCTTCCTAAAATTTGCCCGAAAATATACCGAAAAAGTAGATGTGGATAAACGCTGGAAAGAATGGTTGGAATTTGAAGGAGAATTAATCACCAACTACGGCAAATCAGAAACAGTACATGGATAATGAATAAAAAAAGGCAGTTTGAAACTGCCTTTTTTTATTTTGAATTATTGGTTGCTATGACAAATTTTAATTTGTTTTTGACCCCTATTTGAAGTACATCTACTAAGTCTTGAACCTGAAGATTAAATGGAATTCGAACTACAACCGTTTGGTCTTTGGCAGCACCCATTTTAGAAAACAATGTAGTCTCTAAATCAGCAAAAGGGATTTCTTCCTTATCCAAATAATATCGTTTATCTTCTGTGATAGACAAACTAATAAGCTGTTTGTTGGTCTTTTCACTTGTTTTAGATTTTGGCAAGGTCATTTTAATCACATTCGGATTTGCTAATGTTGAAATGATTAAGAAAAACAAAAGCAAAAAGAACATGATATCACTTAAGGACGAAGTCGCAACTTCGGCGTGAAATCGTTTATTTCGTTTTACCATTTGGACGCTGAATTATATTAACAAAATCTAATACTTGTTTTTGAATGCTTAAAGCAAAGCTGTCAATTTTTCCATTAAATAAATGGTACGCTGAATAAGCAATGATTCCCACAACTAATCCGGCACCAGAACTAATCATTTTCTCATACAATCCGCCGGAAATATTTCCAATACTAATGTCTTCCGTTTGTGAAATACTATAAAATATTTTGATAACCCCTGCAATAGTTCCAATAAAACCAAATGTTGGCGCAATACCGGCAATCAATCCTAATTGCCCTAATTTGCGTTCCATCCCTCCAATTTCAATATTAGCAGCGCGTTCCATATTCGATTCAATTTCTGAAATTGGTCTACCAATAGTTAAAATTCCTTCGCGTAGTACATATCCTGAAGCGGTACCACTTCTTTCGGCACTATTCACGGCACCATCTAAATTTCCGGCATTCAAATTCTCACGAATATCACGGATCAAAAACGGATCAATTACTGCACGCTTGTAGATATATAAATAACGCTCAATAATTAAATAAAAAGTATAAAATAATAAAAGGGCTATAGGAATAAGGAAAAATCCTCCTTTAAAGATAAATTCCAAAACCGTAATTTCATTCGTTTTTACGGCACCTTCTATAACGGCTCCGGTTGCTTTAGCGATTGTATCGTTTTGCACTTGTAGAAAAAAATTCATCATACTTTTTTATTTTTGATTTAGTTATTAAAAATAATCTCAAATTTGCACTAAAGATAATTTCTAATATAATAGTAAACTACAAATTTGGAAAAATATTTTGTATTAGATTTTTTTTATTCTAAAAATAAATGAATTACCAAGAAACAATCAACTGGCTTTTCAATCAATTACCTGTATATCAATTGCAAGGTGCTTCTGCCTATAAAGAAGATTTAACCAACACGCTAGGATTGGCAAAACATTTAAATCATCCCGAAAAAAAATTGCAATGCATTCATGTTGCAGGCACCAACGGAAAAGGATCTACCTCACACATGCTCGCTTCCATTTTGCAAGAATCAGGCTATAAAGTTGGCTTGTATACCTCCCCTCATCTTAAAGATTTTAGAGAGAGAATTAAAATCAACGGTGAAGAAATAACAGAAGAATTTGTTTGTGAATTTGTATCAAAAAACAAATCTTTTTTTGAAGAAAACCAACTTAGTTTTTTTGAAATGACAGTGGGTTTAGCATTTGACTATTTCCAAAAAGTGAAAACCGATATCAATATAATTGAAGTTGGAATGGGCGGAAGATTGGATGCGACCAATATTATCACCCCAATCGTTTCTGTAATTACCAATATTGCCAAAGACCACACCCAGTTTTTAGGCACTAGCTATTCCAGTATTGCCACAGAGAAGGCCGGAATAATAAAACCGAATGTTCCCGTTGTGATAGGAGAATATACTGAAGAAACTCAACCAGTTTTTTTAGATAAAGCGAAACAAACTAATTCAGAAATATATTTTGCATCCGATTTAATTTCTGAATCCTACCCTTCTGCTTTACTCGGTGATTATCAAATTGCAAATAAAAAAACGGTATTGCAAACCATTCGAGTTCTACAAGAGCAAGGAGTTTTTTCGATTTCGGAAGAAGAAATAAAAAACGGACTTCTAAATGTAATTCACAATACCGGACTACAAGGGAGATGGCAACAACTACAATCAGAGCCCAAGGTAATTTGTGATACGGCACATAATTCACATGGTTTACAAGTGGTATTGAACCAAATAAAAAAAGAAAAATACCTAAAACTACACATTGTTTTGGGCGTAGTAAACGATAAAGATTTGGACGAAATACTTCCTTTATTTCCTTTGGAAGCCGAATATTATTTTTGCAAGCCATCAATTTCACGTGGTTTAGACGCCACTATTTTACAAGAAAAAGCGGCCCAAAAAGCACTTCACGGAAAAGTATGTACTTCTGTTTCACATGCTTATCAAACTGCATTACATAATGCCCACAAAAACGACTTTATTTATATAGGAGGAAGCACTTTTGTGGTTGCAGAAGTTTTATAGAAAATGTTTGCTAGATTAAAAATAAGCCCTATATTTGCACCCTGATTAATGAGAAATCAAAAATCGGGCGATTAGCTCAGCTGGTTCAGAGCACCTCGTTTACACCGAGGGGGTCGGGGGTTCGAACCCCTCATCGCCCACAAAAAAAACTCCTACAGAAATGTTGGAGTTTTTTTTATTAATCTAATTTAATTTTATGATATTTTTTGTTTACATACTTTTCAGTGATACAAAAGATAAATTTTATATTGGATTTACTTCTAATATGGAAGAAAGAATAATACGCCATAATCAAAAAAGCAAAGGATTTACTGGAACTAACAATGATTGGAAAATCGTATACTCAGAAACCTTTATTGAAAAATCTGAAGCTATTGCTAGAGAAAAACAAATCAAGTCCTGGAAAAGCAAAATCAAAATTCAAGAACTCATAATAAATAAAGAATAATATCTTTTAATTTAGAGCATCCCGATGTAATCGGGAGGGTCGGGGGTTCGAACCCCTCATCGCCCACAAAAAAAGCCTTACATTAGTGAGGCTTTTTTTTATTATGATATTATAAAATTTTAGTTTTTAATAAACTTAGAATGCTTAATGCCATACTCACCTTCTATCGTCATAAAGTACACCCCGTTTGACAAAGCAGAAACATCAGTAGAAATTTGGCTTGAATTTACATCAAGGGATTTAACAACTTTTCCTGAAATATCAAAAAAATCAATTTTGAGTATCTGATTTGATGAACTTATAGTTAAATAATTAACAACTGGATTAGGATAAATTGTTACCCAAGAATTGGTACTGATTTCATCTGTTGCTAAAGCATTAGAACTTGCAATCCAACTAGAACCTAAATTATTATCCAAACTTGTACTTACTAATTGCAAGTAACTTCCATTTCCATCAGGAGCTGTTGGCCAAGGAGCAGAATCAAAATACTCCACATTATCAATTATATTTCCAAAGGCATCAGAGAGAACTAATTTTTGAGATTTATTTGAGAGATTCCTAGTAAACTGTCCGAATGGAGCAAAACCATTTTGAGTTTGAAAAACCGAACTATTTGATGCTAAAAATATACTAGAATTTCCTGAAATCGTAGAATTGAATGGAAATTGATAACTAATTCCAAGTTCTTTAAAATAGATGCCAGATAAATTAACTAAAGAAGAACCTGTATTCGAAATTTCAATAAATTCTTGATCAGCACTAATCGGAAAACTTGTTGTTGTTGACGGATTGTAATGTATTTTAGTAATTACAAGGGGTGGGACATAAACTCCAGTACAATTTGTAAAACTTCCCAAATGATTAGTCATCCAAGAAATTCTATTTGAAATAAATGATTTAATATTTATTATTTCTTGCGAAAGATTCGGAACAGTATTCCATTTTTGATTTTCACGAACAACAGCTTCGCTTATTAAAGCAACAGTAGCATCAATATACGCATTTATATAATTTATATTCATTGCCTGTCCCGGCTGAATTAACTCATTAAACCGTTTAGATAAATAACATTTATATTCGGAATTATCAAATAAATCTTTCCAAAACTTGGAACCTATATTATCACCATTGTCAAATTGCCAAGTATCAACTTTACTCCTATCATATCCCCAAAAAAACAAATCATTACCTAATGTTAAATTAAAATCCCAAACTGGTCCTGCTCTTAATTTCCCATTACGATCTTTATGAAAATAAGTACTAAATTGATACCCATCAACATTTGCAGCAAATTCATTAGAAAGCATAAAATCAATAAATGATGGAACATCTATAAACACGGGGTACCCGTTACTTAACGAGGTGTTATTAGAAGAAATTGCTGATTGAAAGTCATTAAAATGATTATAGATGTACGAATTTTGAACTAAATTCACTGCTAAAGGATCTGGAAGTTCATGAATATAGTCAACCATCACGCCCGTATATGAAGGTGTTGACCAAGCAATTGGGTCACCTCCTGTAGTTTTATCTGCCTTAGTAATATAACCTCCAGTTAAATTGTCACCCGCAATGTCTGTATTAGTAATCTTAACAATATTCACCCTATTTGAATCTGCTTTTACTTTTTCTTGAAATAAATACAAACCCATATATTCACCATTTATCATTACTTCACAATACTGAGTTCTTGAGGCATAATTCCCCATCTTTCTTGAAGTATTATATGCAAGATAATCGCGAATCAATGAGGGGTCAAAAGCAAGCCCGTTTAATATCCAATCATTTTCGGATGGCATCCCTAAAATACTCACATTATTATTACTAATATTATCAGCCATTAAAGTTGTGACTTTATAGGCTTTTTTAGGTGCTGCTTGAGAGGAAGACCCTCTAATTTGAATTCCAATACGACCATTATAATTCAATAATGAAGATGTACTTTGATCAGATACATAATTTCTTGTCCCATCATTGTGTTTGATAATTTTCATTGTTGCTAACACATCGGGACTATCTACAATCTCATAAGGCAAATTGGTTGAAGGATTAATATCAGTAGTAATAATAACTATTGGTAAGTTACTATCTGTAAATACCTGTGAAAAAGAAAAATTCACAAACAGCAAAAGGCATAATACTAAATTAATTTTATGAGCGTTCTTCATATTATCAGATTTAATTTTTGAAATTTATTTTCTTCAAAAATGGACTTTTCTAGATTATTTAAATTCAAGCAAAGTTATAGTATTTAATATCGAATATAACTAAAATTTATTTTTAATTATTTCAGTATTAATTTCTTAAACCCAATACTACAAATATTAATTGTATAAAAAAAAAGCCTCACATTAGTGAGGCTCTTTTATTGTTCTAAAAGTTAAATTTATTCGAGGTTTAGTGACTTTCTTTTGCGCTGGTATTTGATGTATCCAATGGTGTTGCAAAGCCCCTTGCATAATTAATAATGATCCCGAAGTCAATTCAAATTGATATTGCAATCCGGAAATCTCTTTGTGCTTAATATCAAATCTTCGGGTCGCACCAAAACTCACTGAAGCAATAGTTGGATTGATTCCCAATTCTTTCTCATCATCTGCATGCCAACCCATTTTATCATTTCCATCATTGTATAAATTCAACAAAACACTTGTAAATTTTTCTGAAGGAATTAATTTTTCAATTTCACTTTTAATGTAATTGAGTTCATCAGTCCATTTTTCTGGATGACAAATAATTCCAGAATAGGAATAATTCAAACCCTCCTCTCCATACCATGCTGTTTTTCTAGGTACAAGATGGGTTTTCCCGTACATTTTGATTTGTTCTTGTCTCCAATTGATGGTCTTTTGCAAAATCTCAAACAAGTTTTGTGCCTCAGAAGGATCGAAAAAGTTTTTCATGACTAATATTTCACCGTCTTCTAACGACAAAACTTCAAATTTTTTATCGTTTCTTTCTTGGCTAAATAAATCCATTTTGATTATTGATTTTGATACTTCAAAAACTGATTGACCACAATTTTAGCTTTTAAATCGTACAACAAATTATACAATCCAAAAAAGGTACGGTTCATATATATAAAATGTTTAGAACCTCTGTTTCCATTCATTTTTCTTAAAGTCGTGTCATTTGCAAAACGTTCCCCAAGTTTGGCGATATTTTCAAAAAATTCATCATCTGAAAAATCAAAATTTTCGGTTTGAAAAGGCTTGGTAAACAAAGACAACAAATCGTAAAACATCGAAGTGAAATAGTCAACCTCCTCGTTTGAATCATCAACTCTTAGAATTTCCAATTCATATAATTTATCAGAAAACAATTTTGGATTATTAATGATATTCTTGTCTATTAATTGAAAATACGGAATGTAGAAATCATTCGGAATTGCTTTCATACAACCAAAATCAAGTGCTATGAGCTGATTTTCTTCATTCACCATAAAATTTCCAGGATGCGGATCGGCATGTACTTTTCTCAAAATGTGAATTTGATACATGTAAAAATCCCACAAAGCTTGACCTATTTTATTACCGATTTCTTGGTCTTTATTTATTGCAGCAAATTCTGAAAGGTGAATTCCTGACATCCAATCCATGGTGATAATTTTCTCAGTAGAATATTCAGGATAATATTCAGGGAATACTAAATTTTCAATTTTATTACAAGCAGCAACTACCTCCTGGCTTTGTTTTAGTTCCAATAAATAATTGGTTTCCTCAATCAATTTATCTTCAACTTCCTTAAAATATTTATCAGAATCCTTACCCTGAAGATTGAACATTCGAATAGCGATGGGCTTTACCAAAGCCAAATCGGATGAAATACTGTTGGCAACACCGGGATACTGAATTTTAACAGCTAAATTTTTTCCATTTTTTACAGCTTTATGCACTTGTCCAATACTGGCTGCATTAACCGAATTGGGATTGAACTCATCAAAAATTTCATATGGTGATTTTCCCAAATTGGTTTTAAAAGTTTTCAAAACCAAAGGTGCGGAAAGCGGTGGTACCGAAAATTGAGAAAGTGAGAATTTTTCTACATACGCCTGCGGCAAAAAACTCTTATCCATACTCAACATCTGAGCCACTTTAAGAGCGCTTCCCTTCAAACTCTTCAAACCGTCATAAATATCTTCGGCATTACTTTCATTCAGCTTGTCTTTATTTAAATCGGAATTGACCAGCTTTTCGCCATAATATTTCAAATAATTTACGCCGACTTTAGCTCCAGTTTGGACCAACTTAGAGGCTCTTTGAATTTTGGAAGTCGGGATGTAGTCTATTGTTTTCATTATTTGGAATAAATTTTTTCTTTAAATAGGAATTTTCCAAAATCAAAAAGACTGTCTAATGGAAATGCGTTCATTAATTCGAACGCGGTATTAATTGATTTTTCAATATAAATATCCGTTTTTTCTAAGGCTGGTGAACTATCATCCAACCAAAATTTCATGGTTAATACCAATTGAACCCAAAAAGATTCTTGAATGGCTTTCTCTTGAATATTTTGAAGTTTCTCCTGTTTTACAATCATTTCCTCAGAAATAATTCCGGATACAAATTGAATATAATGCGTGCGCAAACTAGAAAGCTGCATCAAGCTTTTAAGATGGTTGCCGTGTTCTTTTAAAGCCAACAATACATAACTTCTATTGGCAGTTAACAATTCGAAAAAAGTAAAATTGAAACTTAACAACTTCCCTTTCATATCATACGATTCATAATTTTCGTCCTTTTGAATAAGTTGAAAGGTATTATCAAAAAAGATTTTGAAAATTTCTTTCTCAAGGCTTTCAATGGTTCCAAAGAAATTATAAAATTCTGTTTCTGAAATAGAATTTTGTTTCGAAAATTGATAAACAGATTTTGGCTTTTCATCATGTTCTAAAACATAATTCATATACATAGATACGATTGCATCTTTGGTTAGTGTTGCATTTTTTGTTGCCATATTTGATAAATTTTGTTGGTGTAAAGATAAATATTGTTTAACAATTTTGTACATTTGTTAAACAAAAATATTTGTTAATTTTTTATTTCCAAAAAAAGCACACCTAAATCATTAAAAATGAAGAAAGAAAGACCTGACAATGTAGTATATAATCACGAAACCGGTTACAATTCTAGTTTATTAAATTATCCTACAAATGTTGGAGCACCAGTAATTAAAATAGACAACATCGTTTCTTGGAAGAGCAGAAACATAAGTTCGGTAAATAAAGAGTTTGAAAATAAATTTTACGAACTCAGACAGGAATATGAAAAATTATTGAAAGAATTTGAAAACAATGAATTGGTTTACAATTCAAATTTTTCTTTTGAACCTGTAATTGGCGAAATCTATCACCTGTATCGGGGCGATGATGGTGAAAATTTCTTGTCTTTAATTTCTCCATTGGAATGGAATAAAGAACATATTGGAACATTCAAATTGAATAGTGACAAAAAATGGATTTCGATAGATAAAATTAAATAATCCAAAAAACATGGTAAAACATTTTACATCGGAAACCTTAATAGATTTAGAAAAACACGAAAGAGCGCATTTAATAAATAGTTTGGGCGGATTTAAAAGTCTGGCCCTTGTTGGCACTATCGATACAAATGGAAATACCAACTTGGCGGTGTTCAGTTCTATTTTTCATGTGGGTGCCAATCCGCCATTAATTGGTTTGATCTTTCGGCCTTCACCACCCGAAAGAAACACTTTTAGTAACATTATAGAAACCGGTTATTATACCTTAAACCATGTAAATGAATCCATTTACAAACAAGCCCATCAAACTTCGGCTCGATATGATAAAGAGGTATCCGAATTTGAAATTACGGGTTTAAATGAAGAATATAAAGACCATTTTTTGGCGCCCTACGTAGCACAAAGCAAAATTCAATTGGGAATTGAATTCAAAGAAAAAATTGACATTACAAGCAACAACACCACGCTTGTTATTGGAGAAATCAAACACATTTATGTGCCCCAAAATTGTATAGCAACAGACGGTTTTGTAGATATTGAAAAAGCAAATACTGTTACCTGTTCCGGACTTGACAGTTATCATAAAACAATAATATTGGATCGATTGAGCTATGCAAAACCCAATCTTGAAATAAAGTCAATACCAACAATTGAATAACAAAACAATAAATATTATTTGGTTTAAACGTGATCTTCGATTTGTAGATCATGAACCATTATATTTAGCACAGAAAGAAGACATTCCGATTTTATTATTGTATTTTTTTGAACCTTCAGTAATGTCTTATGATGATTCCGATGTGCGCCATTGGAGGTTTATTTATGAATCCATTCAAGAATTGCAAAATAAACTGAGTAAAATCCCAACTCAAATCTATTTTTTCCATAATGAAGTAGCTTCCGTTTTTGAAGCATTACAAAAAAAATACACCATTAAAACGGTATTTTCACATCAAGAAATTGGCAATCAAATTACTTTTAATAGGGATAAATCCATGCAGGTATTTTTTGACATTCATAACATTGAATGGAAGCAATCCCAAATGCACGGAGTTATTAGAAAACTCAAATCAAGATCCGACTGGGATAAAAAATGGGAACAAGAAATGCGCGCTACCCCAAAAATGGTAGACATAAATGCAATTCAATTTGAAAATTTAGAGCCTGCTTTTTATTTGAAATTAAAAGGAAAAGAACTTCCCAAAGAGATTATTACTAGAAATGAAAACTTTCAACAAGGTGGAGAATATTGGGCTTGGCGCTATTTGGATAGTTTCATTAAAGAGCGCCATAAAAATTACAGCAAACATATTTCTAAACCCAGCTTAAGCAGAAAAGGATGTAGCCGATTATCTCCCTACTTGACTTATGGGAACATCAGCATGAGAATGGTGTATCAATACACGCTTCAAAATTATGACAAGGCAACAAACAAAAGAGCTCTTTTAAATTTTGTTTCTCGATTGCATTGGCATTGCCATTTCATTCAAAAATTTGAAGACGAATGCCGCATGGAATTTGAAAATGTTAACTCCGCTTATGATCAATTAGTAAAACAAAAAAACGACACCTATATTAAAGCTTGGCAGGAAGGTAAAACTGGAATTCCAATAATTGACGCCTGCATGCGCTGCCTGGTTACTACAGGATATATTAATTTTAGAATGCGAGCCATGGTGGTTTCGTTTTTTACTTTCAATTTATGGCAAGATTGGCGGGAACTGCATTTTTTGGCGCGACAGTTTTTAGATTATGAACCCGGAATTCACTATCCCCAATTGCAAATGCAAGCGGGAACCACCGGCATCAATACAATTCGGATTTATAATCCAATTAAAAATTCGGAAGACCACGATCCAGAGGGAATATTTATAAAAAAATGGGTTCCCGAATTAGATCAAATTCCACCCAATTTAATTCATGAACCTTGGAAATTAAACCTCATTGAACAACAATTTTACAATTGTGAAATTGGAAAAGATTATCCGTTTCCTATTGTAGATATTGAAGAATCCCGGAAACGAGCCAGTGAAATAGTTTGGAGTTTTAGAAATAAAAGTGAAGTGAAGATTGAAGGAAAAAGAATTTTAAACAAACATGTGCAAAATCCAAATAAATTAAAAAATGCGCGGAGTAAAAAAACAGCATCTTCCAAGTAAAATTTGTGTCGTTTGCAACAAACCCTTTTCATGGAGAAAGAAATGGGAAAAAGTATGGGACGAAGTAAAATACTGTAGTGATAAATGCCGAAGCAATAAATAAAATGAATAAAACCTTACGATTAATTTTAGGCGATCAATTAAATAGCAATCATTCTTGGTTTTCTAAAACAGAAGATTCCGTTACTTATGTGATGATGGAAATTCGAACAGAAACCGATTATGTGCAACATCATGTTCAAAAAGTAGTTGGGATTTTTGCTGCCATGCGTTCTTTTGCTGCGGAATTAAAGTCAAATGGACACCAACTGATTTACCTTCAATTAAATGATGAAAACAACTTTCAATCAATTGAAAAAAACATACAAAACCTAATTGAAACCCATCACTTTACGCATTTTGAATACCAATTACCCGATGAATTTCGTGTAGACGAAACTCTAAAAGCACTTTGTCGTTCAATTTCTATAACAAGCACTGCCGTAGATTCTGAACATTTTTATACCACCCGAAATGAATTGGGCGATTTTTTTCAAGGCAAAAAAATGTTTCTAATGGAAAACTTTTATCGTGCCATGCGTAAGAAAAATGGGGTATTAATGGAGGGAGATCAGCCGCTCACAGGACAATGGAATTACGATAGTGACAATCGAAAAAAACTACCCAAAGACCACAAACCAACAAAACCATTGGTGTTTGACAACAACGTTTCAAACATTTTGGAAGAAATAAATAAAACCAACATTAAAACTATTGGAACTATTGATGCTAAAAATTTCGTTTGGCCAATAAATAGGGCGCAGTCGTTAGAATTATTAGATTTTTTTGCAACCAATTGCCTCCCTTTATTTGGAAGTTATCAAGATGCCATGATGCCAAATGAATGGTCTTTATATCATTCTCGAATTTCATTTTCCATGAACATCAAACTCATTTCTCCTAAAGAAGTAATCGATCGGGTAATTGAGGAATGGAAACGTAGGCCCGATGAAATTGAATTTCACCAATTGGAAGGTTTTGTTCGGCAGATAATTGGCTGGCGCGAATACATGCGCGGTATCTACTGGAACAAAATGCCCGATTATGCTGCTTTGAATTTCTTTAACAATCAGGCTGATTTACCATCTTGGTATTGGTCAGGGAAAACAAAAATGAATTGCCTAAAAGATGCCATAAATCAATCCTTAAACTATGGATATGCGCATCACATTCAGCGCCTAATGATCACAGGAAACTTTGCGCTTTTGGCCGGAGTGCACCCCGATGCAATCGATGCTTGGTATCTCGGAATATACTTGGATGCCTTTGAATGGGTAGAAATCACCAACACGCGTGGCATGAGTCAGTTTGCAGATGGAGGCATTGTTGGAACCAAACCTTATGTGAGTTCAGCAAGTTATATCGATAAAATGAGCCATTATTGCGGCAGTTGCTTTTACAAAAAAAATATAAAAACAGGTGATAAAGCCTGTCCGTTCAATAGTTTATATTGGAATTTTTATGATAAAAATGAAAGCAAACTTGCCTCTAATCCTCGCATTGGGATGATGTATAATGTATGGCGAAAAATGAAAAATGAAGACAAAACAGCTTTGCTTGAACAAGCCGATTATTATTTAAATAACATTAACGAATTATGACAATAAGTGTGGTTTGGTTTAAAACCGATTTGCGATTACACGACAACGAAACCTTAATTAAGGCCATTACAGAAAGTGATTTCATTATTCCAGTGTATTGTTTTGATGAGGGACAATTTGGCACCACCAAATTTGGTTTCCAAAAAACAGGTAGTTTTAGAGCGCAGTTTCTATTGGAATCCCTTGAGGATTTAGATCGGAATTTAAGAGCCCTAGGATCTAGTTTAGTCATTTTAATAGGAAAACCCGAAGAGGAAATTCCAAAATTAGTAAAGCAACATAAGGCAACTAAAGTGTTTGCTAAAAGAGAGGTTGCTTTTGAAGAACGAAACACCGAACAAAAAGTTCAGGAAGCACTGTTTAAAATAAAATGTGATTTCGAATCGTTCAGCACCAGCACCTTGTATCACGCTGAAGATTTACCTTTTTCTATTAAAAACATTCCCGATGTGTTTACCAATTTTAGAAAAAAAACTGAAAAAGAATCTGTTATTCGACCTGCTTTTAATGTGCCTCCGCAAATAAAATCTCCAATTATTGAAACTATGAATCTTCCTACATTGGAAGAATTGGGATTAACCCCTCAAGCTATTGATTCGCATGCAGTACTTCATTTTAAAGGCGGTGAAACAGAAGCAATTGCTAGACTGAATCATTATTTTTATGAAAGTAAATGCATTTCAGAATATAAAATAACCCGCAACGGGATGATCGGGGCAGATTATTCTTCAAAATTTTCGGCTTGGCTGGCCATGGGTTGTATTTCACCCCGATTTATCTATCAGGAATTAAAAAAATACGAGCACCAATTTGGAGCAAATGATTCTACTTATTGGTTGGTTTTTGAATTATTATGGCGTGATTATTTTCGATTTATGATGAAGAAACACAAAGTAAAATTATTCCAAAAAGCAGGTATCCAGAACAAAGAAAGTTCAGAAATCAACTCAAATACTAATCTACTTCAAAAATGGATAGAGGGTAAAACCGGAGTTGATTTTGTTGATGCCAACATGCTCGAATTGAAACATACCGGATTCATGAGCAATCGTGGTCGACAAAATGTAGCTAGTTATTTATGCAACGATTTGAAACTAGACTGGAGATTGGGCGCCGCTTATTTCGAGCAGCAATTAATTGATTACGATGTGTGCAGCAATTGGGGCAACTGGGCCTATCTGGCAGGCGTTGGCAATGACCCGCGAGGCAACCGTTATTTTAACATTGAAAAACAAGCCTCCGATTATGATAAAAATGGAGATTTTAGAAATTTATGGCTGCAAGGCAGATAAACTTAATTAAAATGCCTTCGAAACTTTATCTATGGCAGAAATCGTAAAGTCTAAATCTTCATAGGTAAGTGCATCCGTAATAAACCAAGTTTCATAGGCAGAAGGCGCAATGTATACTCCTTCTTTTAGCAAGCCGTGAAAAAACTTTTTGAAGGTTTCGTTGTCACCATTTTTTGCAGTTTGAAAATCTACCACTGGTTGCGCATCAAAATGCACCGAAATCATCGATCCTACTCTATTGATGGTATAAACAACTCCGTTTTGAGTAAGTACTTTATGTATTCCAGCCTCTAAGTAGGCCGTCTTTTTATCTAAATTATCAAATAATTGGGTATTTGTATTTATTTCCTGTAACATGGCCAATCCAGCGGCCATTGCCAACGGATTTCCCGATAAAGTTCCTGCTTGATAAACAGGTCCAACCGGAGCCAAATAATTCATGATTTCATTTCGTGCAGCAAAAGCACCAACAGGCAAACCACCACCAATTACTTTCCCAAAGCAAACAATATCTGCTTTGATATTATATAATTCTTGAACGCCCCCTTTTGCCAATCGGAAGCCAGTCATCACCTCATCAAAAATTAACAACGCTTCATTTTCAGTACATAGTTCACGTAAACCTTCTAAAAATCCCCCAAGAGGCGGCACGCAACCCATGTTTCCGGCAACGGGCTCCACAATTAAGGCTGCAATTTGATTTTTATTTGCTTCAAATAAATTCCGAACACTTTCCAAATCATTGTAATTTGCCAATAAGGTATCTTGTGCGGTACCTGGAGTAACTCCGGGACTATTTGGAGTTCCAAAAGTACTCGCTCCACTTCCGGCTTGAATTAAAAACGAATCGGAATGACCGTGGTAACAACCAGCAAATTTGATTATTTTGTTTTTATTTGTAAATCCGCGAGCCAGTCTAATGGCACTCATACATGCTTCGGTACCTGAATTTACAAATCGAATTTTATCAATATTTGGAACCATTGAAACGGCCAATTGCGCAATTTGAGTTTCTAACTCAGTAGGCATTCCAAAAGAAGTTCCGCTTTTTGCTCGCTCCGTAATAGCGTCAATAACGGGTGGATAGGCATGACCTAAAATCATAGGCCCCCACGAATTGATGTAGTCTATTAATTTATTCCCGTCTTCATCATATAAATAAGCACCCTGGGCTTTTTTTACAAAAATTGGGGTTCCTCCTACTCCTTTAAAGGCTCTCACCGGAGAATTTACTCCTCCTGGAATTACTTTTTCTGCATCGATAAATAACTGACTACTTCTTTGATATAACATAAAATGTATGCTGAACTATTATTTTACAATTAATTTTTGGCCTATAGCAATTCCGAAATCCGGAATATTATTTTTTCTTTTCAAATCTTCCACCGAAATATTGTATCGTTTTGAAATCGAATACAACGTATCTCCTTTAATCACTTCATGCAAATCCGAATTTGAATCGGTTGCAGGAGTATTTTTTTCCACCGAGCTGACTGCTGTTGGAATATACACTTTGCCTAATACTTCGGCATCGTATTTTTGCAATTGGTAGCGCTCTATCAATCCGATAAGTTTGGTTGGATAAGCAACATCGGTCGCGTAACCCGCGTCTTTCAAGCCTTTTGCCCATGCCTTGTAATCGTCTTTTTGTAATTTAAACAACCCAGAATACCGTTCCCGTGAAGTTAAAAATAGTGAATGATCACGATAGGATTCTTTTGGCTCCATGTATTTTCTAAAACACTCTTGCTCGGCGTCATCATCATAATTGATACTTGGTCCTGTCCATTCTTTGTGGCATTTTATTCCAAAATGATTATTGGCCTGAATACTCAAAGGTCCAGTACCCGCCCCCGACTCTAAAATCCCTTGACCAAGCGTGATACTTGCCGGAATTCCGTAGTCAATCATGTCTTGTTTGGCAATTTCTTTATATTTTTCAATGTATTCCAACACCATGGCCGTAGTAACTTTCACTCGAGTAGTTGCAGCAAGCACCTCAGTTGAATTGCTTGTGCTGATTGTGTTGGCCGGTGTGGGCTCAGTAGTATTACCCGTTTGCGTTTTAGTTACAGCAACAGGTTGCGTAGGCTTAACTACTGCTTTTGCTGGTGCTTTTTT
Source organism: Flavobacterium sp. (assembly GCF_046073885.1). GTDB lineage: Bacteria > Bacteroidota > Bacteroidia > Flavobacteriales > Flavobacteriaceae > Flavobacterium. Next base: position 21,035 of record NZ_JBJTND010000028.1, on the reverse strand, counting down.
ACTCTTAGTATAGGCAATAACTGGGCGACTTGTGCCACAGGAAGTAGCAACAATTAAAGCAAAACCGAAAACTAATTTCTTAATCATCAAATTGTATAGTTTGTAAATTTTTGTTTTTCAATTGTAAATTCATTCCGGCCACTCCTTGTAATCCTCCAGTATGAATCAGGAGAATTTTAGACCCTGATGGAAAATATTTTTTTTGTATTAAATCTATAACGCCAAAAACCATCTTTCCGGTATAAATTGGATCTAAAGGAATTTTATTTTTTTGGTAAAACAAATTAATAAATTCGATCAAATCCTCTGTCACTTTTGCGTATCCGCCAAAATGATAATCAGTAATCAAACTAAAATTATCTTTTTTGGCAAAATTACGAATATCTTTTTGTAAAAAATCTCCTTTTAACGCCGGAAATCCCAAAATTTTTTGGCCTTCAAAACTGCTATTTATAACCCCCGAAATCGTGCCTCCTGTTCCTACCGCACAACATATATAATCATATTCTGAATCGGCAGAAGTCAAAATTTCTTCACATCCCGTTATCGCAAATTCATTGGTTCCTCCTTCGGGTACCAAATAAAAAGAACCGTATTTGTGATTTAATTTTGAAATAAACACATCACTTTCTTTTTGTCGGTATTCCTCCCGCGATACAAACTCAAATTTCATACCACAATCTTGGGCAAATTGCAATGTTGGATTTTCTTTGATTTTTGATTCTAATTCTTCCCCACGAATGACACCAATGGTTTGAAATCCGTTCTCTTTTCCTGCAAATGCTGTTGCCGCAATATGATTGGAAAAAGCTCCGCCAAAAGTAAGCAGCGTGTGATGATTTTCTTTTTTTGCTTGCAGCAAATTGTATTTTAACTTTCGGAATTTATTCCCAGAAACAAAAGGATGAATCAAATCTTCCCTTCGGATAGCTAATTTAACCGATGGGTTATTAATTTGTATTTCTTGAGTTAAAACTTCCAATTGAATTATTTTTTACAAAGTTACGAATCGGAAGCCCTAAATTTTAAAAATAAATGAAATTTAACTCCATCAAAATTATTAATTAGAAATGGTATTTAGTAGTTGTAAGTTGCTAAATTTGTAGCTATGAAAGAAGACAAAGAAGAAGTAAAACTTATTGAAGGTGAAGATTATTATCTTGCACCAGAAGGTTATAAAGTTTTTACCGAAAAATTCCACTTAAAAAGAGGCCATTGTTGCCGAAGTGGTTGTCGCCATTGTCCATATGGATTTGATAAAAAAACAGGAACTATAAAAAAATAGCTGATACAATGAATATGGAATTCCAATCAAAGAAGCTGGCAGGGATATTTCGGCTGATTTATATTTTTTTATTTCTTTTTTTGTTGCTAATGCCCGTACTAATGTTATTAGAAAAAAATGGATTCTATCCATTTCTAGTAATGGAAAGTATTTTTCTGATTATAATATTCATTTTAATTGTTTCTATTCTAAAATTAAAAATTAGAATTGAAGGGAATTTTCTTCTGATAAAAATAATTTTTACGATGTACAAAACCGACATCAATAAAATTTATAAAGTACGAAAAGGCGAAACAATGTGGAGCGGATTTAATAAATTTGGCACAACAACTAATGGATTAATTATTTTTACAAAACACTTAAACGACCTCTACATTACTCCTGATAATGAAGTATTATTCCTAAACGAGTTACAAAAAATCAACCCGAATATTATCATAGAAAATAAATAATATGACTTTTAAAGAAGAAATAGCACAAGGAATTCCATCGGCCTTACCGAATGTAAAACCCTACGAAGCAGCAATAAATCATGCCCCAAAACGAAAGGAGATTCTTTCTGCTGAAGAAAAAAAATTGGCTTTAAAAAATGCCTTACGCTATTTTGATGCCAAACACCATGCGGTGTTACTACCTGAATTTAAAGAAGAATTAGAAACGTACGGTAGAATTTACATGTACCGCTACCGTCCTGACTATAAAATATATGCCCGCCCTATCTCTGAATATCCTGGAAAAAGCGAGCAAGCAAAAGCCATTATGCTTATGATACAAAACAATTTGGATCATGCTGTGGCACAACACCCACACGAATTAATTACTTATGGTGGAAACGGTGCGGTGTTTCAAAACTGGGCGCAATACCGATTGACCATGCAGTATTTATCTGAAATGACCGACGAGCAAACTTTGGTGATGTACTCCGGGCATCCAATGGGTTTATTTCCTTCGCATAAAGAAGCACCAAGAGTGGTTGTAACCAACGGAATGGTAATTCCGAATTATTCTAAGCCCGACGATTGGGAAAAAATGAATGCCTTGGGTGTTTCTCAATACGGCCAAATGACTGCAGGAAGTTATATGTATATTGGACCGCAAGGAATTGTTCACGGAACTACTATTACTGTTTTAAACGGATTCAGAAAAATAAAAAAATCACCAAAAGGCGGATTATTTGTAACCTCGGGACTGGGCGGAATGTCGGGAGCACAACCCAAAGCAGGAAATATTGCGGGTTGCGTAACGGTTTGTGCCGAAGTAAATCCGAAAATTACCCACATTCGTCATTCGCAAGGATGGATCAATGAAGTAACCGATTCTATTGAGGAATTAGTCCCTCGAGTGAAAAAAGCATTACAAAACAACGAAGTAGTTTCTATTGCTTATTTAGGAAATGTGGTGGATGTTTGGGAGCTATTCGATCAAGAAAATCTACATATTGATTTGGGTTCAGATCAAACTTCATTACACAATCCGTGGGCTGGAGGGTATTATCCTATTGGTTATACTTTTGAGGAATCCAATGAATTAATGGCGAACAATCCCGATAAATTTAAAGAAGAAGTGCAAAAAACACTTCGTCGTCATGCTGCGGCTATTAACAAACACACCGCAAAAGGAACGTATTTCTTTGATTACGGAAATGCCTTTTTATTGGAAGCATCTCGAGCTGGCGCTGATGTATTTGCAGAAAACCACATCGATTTTAAATACAACAGTTATGTGCAAGACATTATGGGTCCCATGTGTTTTGACTATGGATTTGGCCCTTTTAGATGGGTTTGTGCTTCTGGAAATCCGGATGATTTAGCAAAAACCGATCAAATTGCGTGTGATGTATTGGAAAAAATGATGCAAAATTCACCCGAAGAAATCCAACAACAAATGGCCGACAACATCCAATGGATAAAAGGAGCTCAAGAAAATAAATTGGTGGTAGGGTCGCAAGCGCGTATTCTTTATGCTGATGCAGAAGGAAGAATGAAAATTGCTGAAGCTTTTAATCAAGCTATCGCTCGTGGAGAAATTGGTTATGTTATTTTAGGTCGCGATCACCACGACGTTTCCGGAACGGATTCACCTTATAGAGAAACATCCAATATTTATGATGGCTCTCGTTTCACAGCCGATATGGCAATACACAATGTTATTGGTGATAGCTTCCGTGGCGCAACTTGGGTTTCCATTCATAATGGTGGAGGCGTTGGCTGGGGCGAAGTAATTAATGGTGGTTTTGGAATGGTGCTTGACGGCAGCAAAGAAGCTTCTAAAAGATTGGAATCGATGCTTTTTTGGGATGTCAATAACGGAATTTCAAGAAGAAGTTGGGCGCGAAATGAAGGTGCTGTTTTTGCAATTAAGAGAGCTATGGAAGTGCAACCTTTGTTAAAAGTAACTCTTCCAAATTTGGTAGACGAAAATTTATTGTAACCTAATAAATATTCAATTCTAATAATCAGATTAATTAAAGATGCAATTAATCTGATTATTTTTTTTATATTGGTACTCGAAATCAAGTATTTATTTTCAATGTCTTTAAAATCATTACTTAATGCACCTGCATTAACTCATGAAAAATCTCTGAAAACTTTGGTGGAAAACCGAACCATTTTTTCTTTGAATAATTGTGAGTTGAATATTTTTGAAACCTATCAAGAATCGGCTTTGGTTCCTTTAAAGTTCAATGATTTGGTAGTTACAAGCATGTTGCGTGGTAAGAAAGTAATGCATCTTTTTGATGATCCTGGCTTTGATTATCTTCCTGGAGAAACGGTAGTTATTCCGTCCAATGTGGGAATGAAAATTGACTTTCCTGAAGCTACACTAGAAAATCCAACTCAATGTTTGGCATTGGCTATTGACCAAACTAAAATATCGGATACGCTGAATTTTTTGAATGAGCGGTATCCTAAAGAAGGAAATAATAATTTTTGGCAATTAAATTATCAGAATTATTTTTTCTACAACAATGTAGATTTGGCTACAACTATTAATAAATTGATTAAAGAGTGTATGAGCACTTCAATAACCAAAGACGCATTAGCGGATTTGACTTTGCAAGAATTACTCATCCGAATCATTCAAACACAAACGGCAAAACGATTTGAAGGTGATGCCCCAATTGAAATCAATAGTTCGCTTTCGGCATCCATTGATTTTATTAAAAAAAATATTCAGGAAAATATCAATTTGAAAGATTTAAGCGAGAAAGCGTGCATGAGTACGACCTCGTTTTATCGCTATTTTAAAAGAGAATTGGGTATGAGCCCAATTGAATACATCTTGAATGAAAAAATAAAACACGCAAAGAAACTGCTTAAAAACCCAAAGATTCATGTGAATGAAGTTTCTTATGCAACCGGATTTGAGGATTGTAATTACTTTATTCGTTTATTTAAAAAATACGAGGGAGTTACACCAAAGCAATACCAATTAATGAATGTTGGTCATTAATCGTAGGAATTTAAATTTACTTCTTCCAAATTACTTAATTCGTCTTCTGTAAATAATCGGTAATTAATTTTAAATGTTTTACCATAAGGGGTTTCCAAAGAAAATCCACCCGGACCAAACCCATCGGTTACATCCAAAGTAAAATGACTGAATTTCCAATATTCAAATAGATCTTTATCTACCCAAAAGTCAAAACTTAGAATTTGCCCAATACAAACATCATTGGTTCTCGGAAAAAATGCACCTTTTTCAAAACATTGAGGCTGGGTTCCTTCACAGCATCCACCTGCTTGATAAAACATTAAATCACCAAATTTACTCTCAAGCATCTCAATAACTTCCAATGCTTTTGGAGTTACTGCCAATCGTTTTATTTTTTCCATAATATATAATTATAAACCGCAAACTCATCAAATATAGTAATTTGTGAATTTGCGGTTAGATTAATTTCTGTTAACTATTAAAAGAAACCTAATTTGTTTTTGTTATAAGAAATCAACATGTTTTTTGTTTGACGGTAATGATCCAACATCATTTTATGATTTTCTCTACCTATACCCGATTGTTTGTATCCACCAAATGGAGCGCCAGCTGGATAAGCATGGTATTGATTCACCCAAACTCTACCCGCTTGAATTGCTCTTGGAACTCTGTACAATTCATGTGCATCACGAGTCCAAACTCCAGCACCTAAACCATACATGGTATCATTAGCAATTTCTAATGCTTCTTCGGTAGTTTTAAATGTAGTTACTGCCAATACAGGTCCGAAAATTTCTTCTTGAAAAATTCTCATTTTGTTATGACCTTTAAATAGAGTTGGCTGAATATAATATCCTCCTTCAAGTTCGTCACCCAAGTGGTTTACACCACCACCACATAATAATTCAGCTCCTTCTTCTTTACCTAAATTGATATAAGAAAGAATTTTATCTTTTTGAATTTGTGAAGCTTGAGCACCCATCATTACAGTTGGATCTAATGGATGTCCTACTTTAATAGCTTTTACTCTTTCTAATACTCTTGCAATGAATTTATCATAAATAGCTTCATGAATTAACAATCTTGATGGACAGGTACAAACTTCTCCTTGATTGAAAGCAAATAATACAGCACCTTCAATAGCTTTATCTAAAAAGGCATCGTCTTCATCCATAACTGAAGGGAAGAAAATATTTGGAGATTTTCCACCTAATTCTAATGTTACAGGAATAATATTTTCTGTAGCATATTGCATTACCATTCTACCTGTTGCAGTAGATCCTGTAAATGCCGCTTTAGCAACTTTTGGATTGGTAACTAAAGTTCTTCCTAGTTCTGCACCAAAACCATTTACAACATTCACTACCCCTGGAGGCAATAAATCTCCAATGATTTCCATCATTACCATGATTGAAATTGGAGTGCTTTCTGCTGGTTTAAGCACCACACAGTTTCCTGCGGCAAGTGCCGGAGCAAGTTTCCAAACTGCCATTAATATTGGGAAATTCCAAGGGATAATTTGTGCAATTACTCCTAATGGCTCATTAACAATAATTGAAACCGTATCTTTATCTAATTCGTTTATAGATCCTTCTTCTGCACGAATAACACTTGCAAAATATCTAAAATGATCAACAGATAATGGCAAATCGGCATTAATTGTTTCTCTAATTGCTTTTCCGTTATCAAGCGTTTCTACAGTTGCAAGAAGCTCAATGTTAGCTTCAATACGATCTGCAATCTTGTTTAATATTATACTTCTTTCTGTAGCCGAGGTTTGACTCCAAGTTACAAATGCTTTTTCAGCAGCATCTACTGCTTTTTCGATATCTAATTTTGCTGAATGTGCAGCTTTTGCTAATAATTTCCCATCTACTGGAGAAACTACATCAAAATACTGACCTGTAGAAGGTACAGTCCAAGTTCCGTTAATGTAATTATCGTACTTTTCTTTTAATTGTGGTCTTTTGACTAAATTACTCATAATATTTAATTTTTTGGTTTATCCAAAAGTAGAAACCCACTTCACAAAAAAATAGCACAAAAATTGCATTCTATAGCACAAATATGATAAGTAAGGAAAAAAATTGCTAATTAATTATACATTTCAAAAAAAAGATAGGTATTCATAATTAGATTCTCAAAATAAAAGAAAATGTTTTTTGGGTTAAATATATTTTATTGTAAAAGCTACAATACTTATCTTTGAGGTCTCAAATAGCATATAATATCATGAAGATTTCATACAACTGGTTAAAACAATTTTTAAAAATAGATGCTCCCTCTGAAGAAGTTTCTAATATCCTTACTGATTTAGGACTTGAAGTAGAAATGGTTGAAAAATACCAATCGGTTAAAGGAGGATTAGAAGGCGTTGTTGTAGGTCATGTCTTAACATGCGAAAAACATCCAGATGCCGACCGATTAAAAATTACAACCGTAGATCTTGGATCGGGTACTCCGGTTCAAATTGTTTGTGGCGCTAGTAATGTGGCAGCTGGTCAAAAAGTACCTGTTGCAACAATTGGAACCCAACTTTTTGATAAAGAAGGTGCAGCATTTGAAATCAAAAAAGGAAAAATTAGAGGTCAAGAAAGTCACGGTATGATTTGTGCCGAAGACGAATTGGATCTTGGTTCTAGCCATGATGGGATTATGATTTTGGATGCCAGCTTGGCTCCAGGAACTCCTGCGGCTAAAGTTTTTAATATCGAAAATGATGAAGTTTTTGAAATCGGATTGACGCCAAATCGCGCTGATGCCATGTCTCACATGGGGGTGGCAAGAGATTTGAGAGCCGGTTTATTACAGAAAAACGCTTCACTAGAATTGATTACTCCATCGGTATCTAAATTTAAAATAGATAAACGAACGCTAAAAATTGACGTGAATGTAGCCGATTCTAAATTGGTACCTCGCTATTGTGGTGTTACAATTTCTGGAGTTACAATTAAAGAATCTCCAAGTTGGTTACAAAATAGATTGAAAGCAATTGGGCTTTCGCCAAAAAACAACGTGATTGATGTCACGAATTATGTGTTACACGAATTGGGCCAACCGCTTCATGCATTTGATGCTTCCCAAATTAATGGAAAAATAAATGTAAAAACAGTTGCTTCGGGAACTAAGTTTGTTACACTAGACGGAATTGAGCGAACGCTTCACGAAGAAGACATTATGATTTGCGACGATAATGAAGCACTTTGTATTGCAGGAGTTTTTGGAGGAAAAAACTCAGGTGTTTCAGAAAGCACTACTTCCCTATTTTTAGAAAGTGCCTATTTTAATCCGGTGGCGGTTAGAAAAACGGCAAAAAGACATGGTTTAAGTACCGATGCATCGTTCCGATTTGAAAGAGGTATCGATCCAGAGATTACAGAATACGCATTAAAACGTGCTGCATTATTGATTCAAGAAGTTGCAGGTGGTGAAATCACTTCTGATATAATTGATTTGTATCCAAAGAAAATTGAAGGGTTTTCGGTTTTCTTAAATTATGAAAAAACCTTCAAATTAATAGGTCAAGAATTACCTAAAGAAACCATCAAAAAAATTGTTGCTTCTTTAGATATTAAAGTAAATAGCTCTTCAGATGCGGGTCTTGGATTGCAAATTCCTCCATATAGAGTCGATGTGCAAAGAGAAGTAGATGTAATTGAAGAGATTCTTCGAGTATATGGATACAACAACATCCACATTCCAAATAAATTAACAGCTACTGTTTCGAATTCTCCAAGAACCGAAGATTATAAAGTTCAAAATGTAATTGCCAATCAGTTGAATTCCCTGGGATTTCATGAAATGATGGCCAATTCTTTAACCACCCCAGAGTATATTAAATTATCTGAGCAGTTAAAAGAGGAGCATAATGTAACGATGTTAAATCCGTTAAGCAACGATTTGTCAACGATGCGACAATCGATGTTGTTTTCTGGGCTTGAGGCTATTTCGTATAACATCAATAGAAAAAGTAGCGATTTAAAATTATTTGAATTCGGGAAAAGCTACCGCAATTTAGTAAATGGCTATAGCGAAAAGAAACACCTTACTCTTTTCACAACCGGGAATCGTTCGGCCGAAACTTGGACTAATCCAGAAAAACCTTCCGATTTCTTTTTATTTAAAGGATATGTAAATTCTGTTTTATCTAGATTAGGAATTGACTCTGTTCAAAACACACCAGTTGCTAGTGACGTTTTTGCAGAAGGGATCGGATTTGCTTTAGGAAAAGATATTTTGGTTGAAATGGGAACGGTTAAAAAATCAATTACCAAACATTTTGACATTAAGCAAGAAGTATTTTATGCCGAATTTCAGTGGGATTTAATTCTTAAGGTATTATCGAATAAAATCAAATTTACTCCTATTCCAAAATACCCAGAAGTGCGCAGAGACTTTGCCTTATTAGTTGATGCTAATGTAGCATTTGAATCTATATATAAAATTGCACTTCAAACGGAAAAATCATTGCTTAAAAACATCAATCTATTTGATGTATATGAAGGGAAGAATTTGCCGGAAGGGAAAAAATCGTATGCGGTAAGTTTTACAATTCAGGATGCAACAAAAACACTTACTGATACTCAAATTGACAAAATCATGAGCAAACTTCAATCCAACTTTGAAAGCGAACTTGGAGCTCAATTGAGATAATTAGTAACGTTCTTTTATAAAAAAAACACTCCCAATTGGAGTGTTTTTTTATAGAATTGAATCAAAAAAAAAGCGTTACAGAAGTAACGCTTTTACTAGTATTAGAATGGAGATTATTTACCTCCTTTTTCCATTTTAGCTTTTAATTCAGCAAGAATATCATTGTTATCTCCTAAAGTTGAAGCTTGATTGTTACTGTTAGCAGCAGCAACAGATTCTGTAGCAGCTTTAACATTTTTCTCTTCTTCTTCTCTAAAGATAGCAGTGTGCGAAGCAACTACTCTTTTGAATTCTTTGTTGAACTCGATAACTTTGAAATCAGCAGCATCGCCTTTTTTCAATTTTTTACCGTCTTCTTTTTCTAAGTGACGTGTTGGAATAAATGCAACAACATCATCACCAAAATCTACAGTAGCACCTTTATCAACGATTTCAGCAATAGTTCCGTTGTGGATAGTTCCTACAGCAAAAGCTGCTTCGTGTTTATCCCATGGATTAGCAGTAGTTTGTTTGTGACCTAAAGATAATTTACGTCCGTCAACATCTAATTCTAATACAACAACTTCTAACTTGTCTCCTACGTTAACAAATTCTGATGGATGTTTGATTTTTTTAGTCCAAGATAAATCAGAAATATAAACTAAACCATCAATACCTTCTTCTAATTCTACGAAGATACCAAAGTTAGTAAAGTTTCTTACGATACCTGTATGTTTAGAACCTACTGGATATTTCGCAGTGATGTCTGTCCATGGATCTTGAGTTAATTGTTTGATACCTAAAGACATTTTTCTTTCGTCTCTGTCTAATGTTAAAACAACAGCTTCAACTACATCTCCTACTTTCACGAAATCTTGCGCACTTCTTAAATGCGTAGACCATGACATTTCAGAAACGTGGATTAAACCTTCAACACCTTCAGCAACTTCAATGAAAGCACCGTAATCAGCAATAACTACTACTTTACCTTTCACTTTGTCACCTACTTTAAGTTCAGCTCCAAGAGCATCCCATGGATGAGCGTTTAATTGTTTTAAACCTAATTGGATTCTTGTTTTCTCATCATCAAAATCAAGAATTACTACGTTTAATTTTTGGTCTAATTCAAGAACTTCACTTGGGTGATTGATTCTTGACCAAGAAAGGTCTGTAATGTGGATTAATCCATCTACACCACCTAAGTCAATAAACACACCATAAGAAGTAATGTTTTTAACAATACCTTCTAATACTTGTCCTTTTTCTAATTGACCAATGATTTCTTTTTTCTGTACTTCGATATCTGCTTCGATAAGCGCTTTGTGAGATACAACAACATTTTTGAATTCGTGGTTGATTTTAACAACTTTAAATTCCATCATTTTGTTCACATATACATCGTAGTCACGGATTGGTTTCACATCAATTTGTGAACCTGGTAAGAATGCTTCAATTCCAAAAACATCTACAATCATACCACCTTTAGTTCTACATTTAACGAAACCTTGAACGATTTCTCCAGTTTCATTAGCAGAAATAACTCTATCCCAAGATTTAATTGTTCTAGCTTTTCTGTGAGATAATACTAACTGACCTGTTTTGTCCTCACGGATGTCAATTAATACTTCTACTTTGTCACCCACTTTTAAGTTTGGGTTGTAACGGAATTCGTTTAATGAAATAACACCTTCCGATTTTGCGTTGATGTCAACAATAGCATCACGATCGGTAATTCTTACTACTACACCTTCTACTACTTCTTCTTGATCTGTATCAATAAAAGTTTTTGATACTAAATCTTCAAATTCTTGCAAGTTTTTTTGATCTACTGCATCAATTCCTTCTGCGTAATTGTGCCAATTAAAATCATTTAAAAATGCTTGTTGTTCTTTGTTTAATTCAGACATGCTGATAAAAAATTTGTATGCCGTGCCTCTCGAGTTTCTTAATGCGGTAGAAAACAGCAGCAGTGTTTTACATAAATAGTTGATTCCTAATGGAAACTCTTCTTCGCCAAAAGGATTGCAAAAGTATTACTTTTTTACAAAACAACAAAAAAAGAGACGAGAAATTAACCTAAAACAATGAAAAAGAGGAGGATTAGTTAAAGTAAATGCTTCTATTATTAAATTCAATTGCAATTCACAATTCTATTTACAGAAAAAAGATCCGATTAATTAATTAGATTTGTAGAATAAACAAAATCTTTAAGAACTAAAAAATGAAAGAATTTACTTTAATAACTGGTTCAAGCTCGGGTATTGGCTATGAAATGGCAAAAATTTTAGCGTCAAAAAAACACAATTTAATATTGGTAGCTCGAAGTCAAGATAAATTGGAGGAACTTTCTAATGAATTGAAACATAAGTTTGAAATTGAAGTATTCTATTTTCTTTTTGATTTGTCTAAACCAAATTCTGCTGAAGATTTATATAATAAGATCAAAGAATCTAATTTACTAGTTACCGGTTTAATTAACAATGCAGGCTTTGGAGAATATGGTAATTTTGTTGAAATGCCATTACAAAAAGACAACGAAATGATTGCTGTAAACATCACTGCATTAGTTGGACTTACAAAATTGTTTGGCGCTGACATGGTGCAATTTGGCAAAGGCAAAATCATGAATGTAGCATCCATACTTTCGTTTATACCCTTCCCTTACTATTCTGTTTATTCGGCTACAAAAAGTTTCGTTCTAGCCTTTACAGAAACCGTATCTTCTGAATTACAAGGAACTGGCGTTACCCTTACAGCGCTTTGTCCTGGTGCAGTAGAAACTGCATTTCACACCAATTCAATGCGTAAAACTAACGCTATGAAAATCAACAAACCAATGCCTGTAAAGGTCGTTGCAAAAGCCGGAGTTGAACTCTTTTTAAATGGAAAAAGCAAGAAAGTTGTTGGATTTTTGAATTGGTTTATTAGTAATTTACCTAGAGTTACTCCAGACGTACTTATGATAAAAATCAAAAAAAACTTAGCAAGCATTAAATAATGATAAATTTCATTTAATAGTAACTCATAATGACTATTGAAATCTTAAACGGTATTTTACATGAAGTACCAGATGATATGCAAACGACATTATCATCGAACGCAACTCTTCTTGAAAAATGGAACAAACTAACACCTATTCAACGAAATGAATGGATTTGTTGGGTCACGATTGTCAAAAAACAAGAAACAAGAGAAGACCATAATAAAAGATTGAGAGAAGAATTAATAAAAGGAAAACGCAACCCTTGTTGCTGGCCGGGATGCCCTCACAGAAGACCTAATGCTCAAAAGTGGTTCAAACAAAAAACCTAAACCCTTGTTAATTAGTGTTAAAACTTATTTAGAAAGTGTTAATTAAGAAAACAAAAATAAGTTGATTGCATTTTTTTATTAAATTTGAATTGAAAAATAGTATTTCAACCTTAATAACTCTCTAATTATGAAAGCAATAAAACTAGTTCCTCTATTTTTACTTTTAATAGTAACTTCATGTAGTTCGGTTAGAGTAAATGTCGATTACGACAAAAAAGCAAATTTCGACAGCTATAAAACTTATGCCTACTTAAAAGGCGCCGTGGATAAAGTTGAAATTTCCGATTTAGACAAAAAACGAATTCTTCATTCTATTGACGAAGCGCTAGCTTTAAAAGGTTTTTCTAAAAGCGAAACACCTGATTTATTGGTGAGTATTTTTACCAAAGAAAACCAACGTGTAGACGTTTACAATAATTCAGGTTTCGGCTGGGGCTGGGGCTGGGGACCAGGTTTTGGAATGGGTTATTCCTCCACTTTTGTTACTCCCGAAGGATCTTTATTCATTGATCTTTTAGATGCAAAAACTAAAGAACTAATTTGGCAAGGTGAAGGAAGTGGCTATTTAACCAAAGATGTAGAGCAAAAAGATGCCCGAATTAAAGAATTTGTAGATAAAATTTTAGAACAATATCCTCCTCAAAAAAAGTAAACTAATTATATAAAAAAACCACAACTGAGTTGTGGTTTTTTTATGATTTAATAATTTAAAAGCTCTTCCATTTTTAATCGGACCTTATCCACATTCGGAATCATGGTAAACTCTAAGGTGCTATTCAGCGGAATAGCCGGCATATTTTCCGAACCAATAACCATGACAGGCGCATCCAAATACTTGAAACATTTTTCCTGAATTAATCCTGCCAAACTTCTCGCGAAAGAATTATTAGTTGGCTCTTCGGTGACAACCAAACATTTTTTGGTTTTCTTAACCGATTTAAATATGGTTTCTTCGTCAAGCGGATATAAGGTACGCAAATCGATAATTTCAACTCGTTGCTTGTCATTCTGAGCTTGTCGAAGAATTTCAGCAGATGCATTCAATGCCCAATGCACGCCCATTCCGTAAGTAATTACAGAAATGGTCTCTTCCTCTTCTTGCTCCCAAATTTCCTGTACCACATTGGCCTTTCCAAAAGGCAAAATATAATCCTCACTTGGCTCATTCACTCGAGCTGCATCTGTGCCTTTTACTTTACTCCAATACAAACCTTTATGCTCTAAAATCACCACCGGATTGGGGTCGTAATAAGCGGCTTTTAGCAATCCTTTTAAGTCGGCACCATTACTTGGATAGGCAATTTTGATTCCGCGGATATTGGTTAGTACACTTTCTACAGAAGAAGAATGATACGGTCCACCACTGCCGTAAGCACCAATAGGCACCCTTAAAATCATGCTTACCGGCCATTTACCATTCGATAAATAACACGAACGACTCACTTCGGTAAACAGCTGATTCAATCCCGGCCAAATGTAATCGGCAAACTGCACCTCAACAATTGGTTTCAAACCAACCGCCGACATTCCGACAGTAGAACCAACAATAAAAGCCTCTTGAATTGGTGTATTGAAAACGCGGTCGTCGCCAAATTTCTGTGCCAATGTAGCGGCTTCTCTAAAAACACCTCCCAATCTTCCGCCTACATCTTGTCCGTAAAGCAAACATTCGGAATGTTTTTTCATTAATTCTTCCACAGCAAAAAGCGCACAATCAACCATCACCACTTTTTCTTCCCGCTCCGGATTTCGATTGCCTACTTCTTCCGTAATTAGAGTTGGAGCAAAATCATGTGTGAATAAATCTTCAGGCGAAGGGTCTTCTGCCTGTTGTGCTTTATCAAAATCGGATTGCACTTTGGCAACCGCATTTTGTTCAATATTTTTTATTTCTTCCGAAGTAAATCCGGCATCCATTAACTGTTTTATTAGAACCGGATACGGATCTCGAGATTGCGCTTCTTCCAAATCATCACGGTACCACTCCATTCGAACTCCAGAAGTATGGTGATTCAACAATGGAACTTTAGCATGTAGTAAAAACGGACGACGCTCCTTTCGAATAATCTGCACTACTTTTTGAACGGCCTCATAACTTTCTATAAAATTAGCGCCATCAATAGAAATCGCTTCAATTCCATGAAATCCTTTGGCATATTCAAAGGCATTTTGTGCTCTGGTTTCGGCAGCATTCGCCGAAATATCCCAGCCGTTATCTTGAACCAAATATAAAATTGGAAGCTGTTTTAAAGCTGCCATTTGAAGCGCTTCAGCAATTTCTCCTTCGGTTACCGAAGCATCACCAAGCGAACAAACCACTATTGGATTTTCTTGATTTTTATCTTGAATTCCTGTATTTTCTTTATACCAAAATCCCATCGCAGCGCCTGTTGCCGGAATGGCTTGCATTCCCGTTGCCGAAGATTGATGCGGAATTTTTGGCTTATCGGCATCCCTCAAACTTGGGTGACAATAATAAGTTCGCCCTCCCGAAAACGGATCGTCTTTTTTTGCCATTAATTGCAACATCAAATCATACGGTTGCATTCCTATTCCCAGTAACATCGCATCATCGCGATAATAGGGAAAGGCATAATCTTGTGGTAACAATTGCATTGCCATCGCAATTTGAATGGCCTCATGCCCACGCGAAGTGGCGTGTACGTATTTAGAAACTATTTTGAAATTGTCTTCATACAAGGTCGCCATGGCTTTGGCAGTAGCCATAGTGGAGAAGGCTTTTTCTAATATTTTTTTATCTAACATTGATTCTTTTTCTGGGTTATTTTGAATTGAAAAAAACTATTTTGCTTCTATAATCCAACCAAATTCATCTTTGATATCTTGAACTTTAATTCCATTCAAGGTATCATTTACCATTACAGAAACCGGATTGTTTTCTGGGAATTTAATCGCCAATTCTTCATTTCCAATTTCTTCAATCATCGCTATTCCTACCGCTGTTCCGGTTCCGAAGGCTTCTTCTAAAGTCCCATTATTCGACGCTTCTACAATTTCTGAAATAGTGATTGGTCTTTCGGTTACTTCAAATCCTTTGCTTCGCAATAAATCAATGACACTCATTCGTGTAATTCCAGACAATATCGAACCACTCAAATCGGGAGTAATGAATTTACCTCCAATTTTGATAAAGATATTCATGGTTCCTACTTCTTGAATGTATTCAAAATTATAAGGATCCAACCACAATACTTGGTCGTACCCTTTTGCTTTTGCGTATTCGGTTGGGCGTATAGCCGCAGCATAATTTCCTGCCGCTTTTGCTTCTCCGGTTCCACCATTTACTGCTCGAACAAATGTTTTTTCGGCAAATAATTTAATTTTTCTACTGTACAAAGGCCCAGCAGGGGAAGCCATCACAATAAACTTATAATTATTTGCAGCACGCATTCCTATAAAAGGCTCATCGGCATACATAAACGGTCTTAAGTACAAGGCGCTTCCAATTTTACTCGGAATCCATTCTTTTTCTAAAACAGTGAATTGTTTTAACGCCTCCACGAATAAATCTTCAGGAAAAGCAGGCATTCCCATTCGGTCCGCACTGTGATTCAAACGCTTTGCATTTTCTATTGGGCGAAACAATAAAGCCGTTCCGTCTTTACCCAAAGTCGCTTTCATTCCTTCAAAAATAGCCTGCCCATAATGCAACGCCATAGCAGCTGGATGCGTCGGAATTAATTCTAATGGCTCAATTCTTGGGTTCTGCCATTCTCCGTTTTCATAATCACATATAAACATGTGATCGGTAAAATTGTATCCCATGATTACATTATCCAAATCGACTTGGCTAACTTTAGACTGCGCAACTTTGTTTATTTTAATGTCAAATTTCATATTCTTGTTCCTTATTTATAGTGTTGTGTTTATATCAAATTGTTCTAAATAATCGCCTATTTTTCTTAAAAAAGAACCTCCTAAATAACCATCTACTATGCGGTGATCAAAGGATAGCGAAAGGTACATCATGCTGCGAATGGCAATTTCGTCACCTTTGGAAGTTGTGATTACTTCAGCACGCTTTTTGATAATTCCGAGAGCTAAAATAGCTACTTCAGGTTGGTTAATTATGGGAGTCCCCATTAAACTTCCAAAGGTTCCCACATTTGAAATCGTGAAAGTACTTCCTTGTATTTCTTCTGGTTTTAATTTGTTATTTCGTGAGGCATCCGCCAAATAATTAACATCTTTAGCTAATGCAACAAGGTCTTTTTCATTGGCATTTTTCACCACCGGAACGATTAAATTTCCGTTTGGTAAAGCCGTTGCCATTCCGATATGGATGTCGTTGTGCACGATAATATTTTTCTCATCCACAGAAACATTAATCATTGGGAAATCGGTTATTGCTTTGGCTACAGCCTGAACAAAAACCGGAGTAAATGTCAGTTTCTCGTTGTATTTCTCTTGGAATTTATCTTTGTTTTCGTTTCTCCAATTCACCAAATTCGTCACATCCACTTCAATATAGGAAGTCACGTGAGGCGAAGTTTGTTTGGAATAAACCATGTGATCGGCAATCATTTTGCGCATACGATCCATTTCTACTATGCGGTCTTTTCCTTCAACAAAATTGATTTTTGGTTTCGGATAAGAAGATGTAGGTTGGCAATTAGCTGTTGGCTTACTTTGAATTGGATATTTTCTATTTTTCAAATAATTAAAAACATCGCTTTTTTGCAAACGCCCGTCTGCCCCTGATCCCGGAATGGTTTGCAACTCCTCGATAGATAGATTCTCCTTTTGAGCAATGGAGATTATTAATGGCGAAATGAAAGCGTCAGGATTAGCTATGAATTTTGAGTTTTGTGTTTTAGTTTGTGGAACTTCAACAACTTGATCTTTTTTAACTTCTATTTTTTTACTTCCAACCTCTGGCTTTTGGCTTCCGGCTGTCTCTTCAATCAAAGCCAAAACAGTACCTACCTCAACAACAGCATCTTTCTTAAAACGAATTTCAGTAATCACCCCAGAAACGGGTGCAGGCACTTCACTATCGACTTTGTCGGTAGCAACTTCTAATATGGTTTCTTCGGCTTCCACATAATCACCCACGCTTTTCACCCAACTGATTATCGTTGCTTCGGATATGCTTTCGCCCATTTTGGGCATTTTGAATTCTATTATCATTTTGATTTAAATTCTTCTAATGTTTTATAAAATGCTTCTTGTGTTGGTCTATTGGCTGGAATTTCACGCAAAGGCTCAACCGCTTTTAAAGTCTCGTAACATTCTTTTGGCAATTGTTGGTACAAAGCAGTTCCTTTGGTTTTCCAATCGATCATTTCATCGGAAACATCTTTAATTATTGCAGCCGGATTTCCAACCACCATTTTTCGATTCGGAATTTGTGTTCCAGCTTTAACAAAACTTAACGCGCCCACGATACATTCATCACCAACCGTTACATCATCCATAATCACGGCATTCATTCCGATAAGCGTATTGGCTCCAATATTGGCTCCATGAATAATCGCACCGTGACCTATATGCGCTCCCGCTTTTAAAACCATGGCCTTTCCTGGAAACATGTGAATGGTGCAATTCTCTTGCACATTACATCCGTCTTCAATGATGATTTCGCCCCAATCGCCACGAATGGCAGCACCCGGACCAACATATACATCTTTCCCAATAATTACATTCCCCGTGACCGCAGCCTGCGGATGAATGAAACTACTTTCGTGAACAACCGGAATAAATCCTTTGAATTCGTATATCATTTTTATAGGTATTAGGTTCTAGGTTGTAGGTTCTAGGCTTTTTCAAATACCCAACACCTCAAACCTTAGACCCTATTTAAACTTTTTCAATGTTTCTTTTGTAAAATCAGACAACACCAATCTTCCGCTGATAGCGGCTCTTTCGGCTAATAAATTATCCCAATCTTCTGTTCCTCTCCAAAAAACTTTTTTCATTTCAAGCATGGCTTCCGGATTGTAAGTGCACAAATGTTCGGCAAATTTCTGAACGGCTTCGTCCATTTCTTCAATAGATTCAAAAACATTGGCAAACAACCCTTTCTCTTTTGCCCAATTGGCATCGTAAAACGAATTGGCATCAATAGCAATTTGTGACATAGCTGAAACACCCATTTTTCTTTCAATGGCAGGTGAAACTACAAATGGTCCGATTCCGACATTTAATTCGGATAATTTTATGGCTGCAAATTTGGTTGCCATACAATAATCGGTTGCCGCAGCTATTCCGACTCCACCACCCACAGTTTTTCCTTGTATGCGCCCAATGATGAACTTCGGACATTTACGCATCGCATTAATGACATTGGCAAAACCCGAGAAAAAAACTTTTCCTGTTGCCGCATCGTTAATTGAAATTAATTCTTGAAAGCTGGCTCCGGCACAAAAGGTTCGGTCGCCCCCACTTTTTACAATAATTACTTTTACCTCATCGCGATTTCCAACTTCGATAATCGTATTGGCCAATTGCGCCAAAATAGTTCCCGGCAATGAGTTTTGCTCCGGATGAAAAAATTCAATCGTTGCAATGTGATTTTCTATGTTATGTTTTACGTAAGCGCTCATATTTTGTTTAAAATTTAAAGTATAAAGTTTTATAGCACACCAAACTGTTCAAAATGATGGTTCAAATGTTTTCGTTCTAATAAATACCATTCATAGCGATTCATTTCACCAAAAACGGCATTTTTCAATAGGGCTTCTGGATTTTGTTTAAAGAAATCAAGGTAAGCTGAACGAGCTTCCAACATTTTGTTTTTAGCTTCTGATAAATCGGCGTACTTCAACTCTTTTATTTTTGATTTTTCTGCTAAAGGAAAATCAAAATTTTGTGGCATTTTCTCATAATTATAAAGTGTATTGTGCACTTTATCTATAATCTTTTCGGGAGTGGTAATTTCAAAATCTTGAATTTTACCCGATGCGATTTGGTAGCCAAATTCTAAATGCTCCAACATATGTTGCGCCGACATGGTACCCCATTTTGGTTTAGCATCTTCGGTTAATTTATTTAAGCATCCTGCTATTTTTTCATCGGTCATTTCCACAAAAACTTCTTGCTTTTTCTGAACCATGGTCAAGATTGTAGCCACGGCCACCAATTCATCAGTAGTGTCAAAAACCTCTACAAACCATTTTACAATTCCGCTTGGATGTTCGGCGGAAGCCACATCACGATCTACTTTTTGCTTGCAAGTCAAGCGCACATAAACGGTGTCGTTGTGGTAAATTGGACGTAAGAAACGACATTCTTCCAATCCGTAATTGGCTGCTACCGGACCTTTATTTGGATACACAAACAATCCTGCAGCTGCTGCCAAAATAAAATAGCCGTGCGCGGTTCTTTTCTTAAATATACTTCCGTCCAAAGAGGTAATATCGGTATGGGCATAGAAATGATCCCAAGTAAGGTTGGCAAAATTTATTATGTCTGTATCGGTTACCGTTCTGTTATGAGTACGCAACGACATTCCCGGTTGGATGTCTTCCCAATGGTATTGAAACGGATGTTGGGTAATTTCTTTGTAAGCTGAATTTGCTTGGTAAATTCCGGTGATTTCGGTTAATGTTGTTGGCGAACCTTGAATAGCACAGCGCTGCATGTAATGCGTAATTCCGCGAACTCCACCCATCTCTTCACCTCCACCAGCACGCCCTGGACCACCATGAACCAACAAAGGCAATGGCGAACCGTGACCGGTACTTTGTTTTGCATTTTCGCGATTCAGCACTAAAATTCTTCCATGATGCGAAGCAGCATTGACTACATAATCTTTGGCAATTGCATCCGAGTTGGTAACAATGGAAGAAACCAAAGAACCTTTACCCATTTGTGCTAATTCTACGGCTTCCTCTAAAGTTGCATAAGGCATTAAGGTTGAAACAGGTCCGAACGCTTCCGTTTCATGCACGGAAGTATTTTGAAATGGTTGATCCTCACGAAGTAAAATCGGACTCACGAAAGCACCTTTTGCATCGGCACCAATTAAATTCACTTTTTCTAAATCGCCATAAACCAATTTGGTGGTTTTAGATAACTCCGAAACTCTATTTTTAAGCACCTCAACTTGGTCTTTACTAACCAAAGCACCCATGCGCACTTCTTTCAATCGTGGGTCACCAACGGTTACTTTATCCAACGATTTAGAAAGAGCATTTTGCACTTCATCAATAAGTTTTTCAGGAACAATCATTCTACGAATTGCGGTACATTTCTGACCCGCTTTAACGGTGATTTCGCTTCGCGCCTGATTGATGAACAAATCAAATTCCGGTGTTCCTGGCACGGCATCTGCACCTAAAATCGAAGCGTTCAATGAATCGGCTTCCATATTAAATGGCACAGCTTCATTGATGATTCTCGAATGGGA
>NZ_JBJTND010000027.1:0-66258 GCF_046073885.1 Flavobacterium sp. | reverse complement strand
GATTTTCACATTGCTGAGCGGTTCGTCAATTTTGGAGGCGATTTCTTGATAACTCATTTCTTGAAAATATCGCAGCTGAATCACTTCTTGGTAGTGGGGTTTTAATTCTTTAATGAATTGTAGCAGTTGGGCAAGGTTTTGCTCGGTGATGATTTCATCTTCTGCAGAGGGTGAATTATCGGCAACATTATGCGCTTGTTGGTCTTCTTCTTCGGTGATTTCTACAAAAAGACTCGACTTTTTTTTACGCAGTAAATCAATATGTACGTTTTTTGCAATGGCAATAAGCCAAGTGTTAAACTGATATTCGGGATTGTATGTCGCTAATTTATCGAAAGCTTTAGAGAAGGTCTCTATGGTAATATCCTCTGAATCGGTCTCGTTTTCGGTGCGTTTAAGCATGAATCCATAGACCTCATTCCAATAATGATCCAACAAATAGGTAAACGCTACTTGATCGCCATTTTTGGCTTTTTCTATGTAGGAAATTATTTCCACTGCACGGGTTTTGAAAACATATTGGTAAAAAAAATATTCAGTTGTGTTACAATCAAAATAAGTTCAATAATTGGATACCAATACACGACATCTTTTTCTTTAAGTTTTCCGGCTGCAAATCCTATTGATATCCATGAAAAAATATAACGGAAACCAATTAAGCTCAACACCACAATCCATTGGTATTGAAAGGCAAGAAGTACAATAGGTAGCATAATAAATAGCAATTGTGAAGCATAAAACAATGCCAGTTGCGAACGGTCAAAGCCTTTATAATGTTCGGCTGTTGCCACATGTCTTCTCTTTTGTGTAAACCATTCTTTAAAAGTTGATTTTGGTTTCGAGTAAGTAAAACTTTCTGCTGAATAACAAATCGTGGTGTTTTTAGAATTGGCCGCTTGATTGATGAATAAATCATCGTCTCCAGATCGTATTTTCATGTGGTCCATAAAGCCACGCACTTTGAAAAACTCTTCTCTTTTATAGGCCATATTTCTTCCAACTCCCATGTAGGGTTTGCCTAGTTTAGCCCAAGAAAAGTATTGGGTGGCGGTTAAAAGTGTTTCAAATCGGATGATTTTATTTAAGAAAGAATTCTTTACTTTTTCATAAGCGCCATAGCCTAAAACAATCGTTTTTTCTATGGTGAATTGAGAGCTCATTTGTTTGATCCATTCTGCTGAAGTTGGATAGCAATCGGCATCGGTGAACAACAGGTATTCGTTTTTAGCCGCTTTAATTCCTAGTGTAAGTGCGAATTTTTTGTTTCCCCAAAAAGCTTCATTGTTTTCAACTTTAACCAACTTAACGTTAGAATATTGTTTTTCAAATGCTTCAAATAGCTCTAAGGTTTCATCGCTGGAAGCATCATCAATAAGCACAATTTCATAATCGGGATAGTTTTGTTGTGCTAGTATTGGAACAAAGTTTTTTACATTTTCTTCTTCGTTTTTAGCACATACAATCACCGAAATAGGAACTCTTTTGGGAGTTGAGGTTTGTGGTTTCGCAAATGAAAATTTGCCAAAAAACACGATGTAATATAGAAATTGAACAACTACAACAGCAATAAATAAACAAAGTAGAATTAGTAACATATTGGCTTTAGGATCTTTTTTTTATCGATTGCAAAAATACAAAATTCAATTTTGATAAACGAAATATGAAAAGCGAAATTTCAGAATTAAATTACATTCACTTCTGCTTCAATTGCAATACCATATTTTTCCAAAACGGTAGCTTGAATGTCTCTAGAAACTGCCAAAATTTCTTGCCCGGTAGCGTTTCCATAGTTTACTAAAACTAAGGCCTGATTTTTATGAATTCCGGCATCTCCAAAGCGTTTTCCTTTAAACCCGGCTTGTTCAATGAGCCATCCAGCAGGAACTTTTACTTCGGTTTCAGAAACTACATAATGCGGCATATCTGGAAATTTTGCATGAGCTTTTTCGTATAATGCTTTTGGTATAATAGGATTCTTAAAAAAGCTTCCGCTGTTTCCCAATTCTTTAGGGTCGGGTAGTTTACTTTGACGAATAGCAATCACTGCATTAGAAACCTCTTTTAAAGTAGGAGTTACAATGTTGTTTTTTTCTAACTCTTTAGTGATATCGCCATAAGCGGTGTTTATTTTATGATTGCGTTTGGTAAGTTGAAATACCACCGAAGTTATCACATATTGATCTTTAACTTCTTGTTTGAAAATGCTCTCACGGTAACCAAATTTACATTCAGCTTTTTCAAAAGTTCTCATTTCTTGAGTGGCAATATTCATGGCGTTACAAGAAACAAAAGTATCTTTAATTTCGGTGCCGTAGGCTCCAATATTTTGAACTGGCGTGGTGCCCACATTCCCCGGTATCAAAGACATGTTTTCCAATCCGCCAAAATTTTGATCAATCGTCCACAACACAAATTCATGCCAAACTTCTCCAGCATTACTTTCAACCCAAACATGGTCGTCATCCTCTTTAATGATTTTTATTCCTTTTATATCTACATGGATAACCAAGGCATTAATATCTTGAGTAAGCAACATGTTACTAC
Organism: Flavobacterium sp.; assembly: GCF_046073885.1. Lineage (GTDB taxonomy): Bacteria > Bacteroidota > Bacteroidia > Flavobacteriales > Flavobacteriaceae > Flavobacterium. Next base: position 63,714 of record NZ_JBJTND010000027.1, on the reverse strand, counting down.
CGCCACCCAAAATGAATTTAGCCTCACCTTTATGAGTTTCTAAAACCTGCTTTAATTCTTCTGTAGAATGAACGGCAACAAATTGTTTGGCTTTGGCTTCAATGCCAAAAGTGTTGTATTTTTTTAAGGAAAAGTTATGTTGAATTTGCATAAATATTTTCGAAATGTGTTTTACAAAAGTAATTAATTTATAAGTTCTATCTTCGAGTTTGAATTGAATTTATTCTTCGGTTTCAAGTCCTCTTTTTAAAAAGTCATTCAATGGTTTTAATAGAATTAATTTTGCTGCAATTTCTTTGCTGAAATCAGCTTCAGTAAATACAGATTCATTAATTTTTAACGTTGTAGTAAAACTTTTAAGTTTTAAGAATTCAATTGCAGGATGGTTGGCTTCAAAGTCTTTGGGAGCTTTTTTCAAAACATTATTTTCACTTCGATCGAGTTGGCCAAACTCCTTTTTGAAATTTTTATTGGAAACAATTTCCTCTAAGTCATCATAAAAAAACTCAATTTCCTTTCGGATTTTTTTCAATTCATTTGCTTCCGGACACCATACGCCGCCCGCTACAAAACAGTTTCCTGGTTCGTAATGAATGTAATAACCCGGTGCGTTTTTTTGGGTTCTATCTTGCGACATCCATACGCCCATGTTGGTTTTATAGGGTGATTTATCTTTTGAAAATCGAATGTCACGATTGATTCTAAATGTGCAATTTTTTACTTCCAACGGCTCTAGTGACTTATCCAACTTTTTCATTTCAGTCAAAATTGACCCAATGAAATTATGGTAGTCTTTTTTGTAGTTTTCATACCGCTTTTTGTTGGCATGCATCCATTCGGTATTGTTATTTTCAATCAAATCATTTAAAAACTGTAAAGCCTCTTTTGTTATCATAATTTAGTTTGTTGAAAGCAATTTGATAATTTATAAGTTGAATAGTTTATAACTCTGGTGGGTTGTTTTTACAATGTTTTCGGTTCGCTCCGGATGGGTGTCCGATATAAAAAGCTGTCCAAATTCTTCCTGATTCACCATTTCAACTATTTTGCTTACTCTTGATTCGTCTAGTTTGTCAAAAATATCATCCAAAAGCAAAATGGGTTTTTCACCCGATTGTTTTTTTACAAATTCAAACTGAGCTAATTTTAAAGCAATCAAAAAGGATTTTTGCTGCCCTTGAGAACCGAATTTTTTAATAGGATAGAAATCAATTTGAAAAACCAAATCATCTTTATGAATCCCCACAGAAGTATATTGCAATGCTCGGTCTTTGGCTAAGTTTTGTTCTAATAACGATAAAGTGTCTTTTTCTAGTAAATGACTTTCGTAGACTAATTGCACTTGCTCTTCCAATCCGGTTATGGCTTGGTGGTGTTTGTTGAATATGGGTAAAAATGCAGCAATAAACTCTTTTCTTTTTTCGAAAATTACTGCACCTAAATCGTTTAATTGTTCGTTATAAATAGATAAGGTGTCGTTTTCAAAAACATGATTAAGAGCAAAATACTTTAACAAGGCATTGCGCTGACTTACAATTTTATGGTACTGAATTAGCGTTTGCAAATAAGAAGAATCCAATTGCGAAATAACGGTATCCATAAATCTTCTGCGCGTTTCACTACCTTCAATGATCAAGTCGTTGTCGGCGGGCGAAATAATAACTACCGGAATGAATCCAATATGATCAGAAAATTTTTCGTAGGCTTTGCCATTTCGTTTCAAAATTTTCTTTTGTCCTTTTTTGAAACTGCAAACTATCTGTTCTTGTCGATTGGCTTTTTCAAATTCGCCATCAATCACAAAAAAATCTTCTTCATGTCTAATGTTTTGCACCGCAAGCGGATTAAAATAGCTTTTTCCATTTGCTAAATGATACACCGCATCCAATACATTGGTCTTTCCAACTCCATTTTTTCCCACAAAACAGTTTATTTTGGAGTCAAATTCGAAGGAAGCTTCCGAAAAGTTTTTATAATTAAATAAGGAAATCTTTTTTAAAAACATGTGTTATAGCTTGCAAATACTACAAAAAGTAGCAATAATTATATTCTTTTTTTAGGAGCCTGCAAATTATTGAAAAATATCGATAAAAATCGCTTTTAATTATCAATAAATATTTTATTTTTGCACACACTAAATTTAAATTAAATGGCAACTTATAATAAAAGAGGTTACAAAACTCCAAAAGAAAAAGAAGAAAAATTAGATAATAATTTTATTGAAGATACACCAAATGTTGACGCTACCGATAGTACAACAGCTAAGGCTTTTGATACTCTTGATGAGGGTGCATCTAAAATTGAAGATTGGGTTGCTAAAAATCAAAAATACATATTAAATTTTCTAGCTGTAGTTGTTGTAATTACGGTTGGATATTTGTCATACCAAAAATTTGTAGTAGAACCTAAAGAAGAAGAGGCTACTACCGATTTATTCGTAGCGCAACAAAACTTTCAATTGGCTGCAGATGCAACTAATCCAAAATCACAAGATTCTTTATACAACTTAGTATTAAAAGGTTCTGAAGGAAAACAAGGTGCTGTTGGAATTGCTGAGCAATATTCAGGAACAGATTCGGGTAACATTGCGAATTACTATGCAGGTATTGCTAATTTATATTTGAAAAAATACGATGTTGCAATTCAATACTTAGAGAAATTCTCATCTAAAGATAATTTCTTAAGTTCTATTGCTCTTGGTGCAATTGGAGATGCTTGGTCACAAAAAAATGATGCAAACAAAGCATTAGAATATTACGAAAAAGCAGCTCGTTTAAATACTAACGAATTTACAACTCCTAAATATTTATACAAAGCAGGTCAAACCGCAATTGAATTAGGAAACAAAGCTGCGGCTTTAAAATATTTTACTGAAATTAAAGAAAAATACGAGTCAACTCCAGAAGCACAAAATATTGATGCTTTAATTGGAATGGCGCAGTAAATCAATTTTGAATTATGAATTACGAAAGAAATGATAATTCGTAATTCCTGATTCCTAATTTAATTATGGCTACAGCTAATAAGAACTTATCCAATTACGATAAAAACACAATCCCAAATGCGAAAGATTTTCGGTTTGGGATTGTTGTTTCAGAATGGAACGATCACATCACAGAAGGCTTATATAAAGGCGCTTTAGCTGCACTTATAGATTGCGGAGCGGTACAAGAAAATATCATTCGTTGGAATGTGCCAGGAAGCTTCGAATTGGTTTATGGTGCACAACGCATGATTGTTACCCAAAATGTAGACGTAATCATCACCATAGGTTGTGTCATTAAGGGTGAAACCATGCACTTTGAATTTGTTTGCGAAGGGGTAACACAAGGAATTAAAGATTTAAATGTTCAGACGGATGTTCCTGTTATTTTTTGTTTGTTAACCGATAATAACGAACAACAGTCTATTGATAGAAGTGGAGGAGTTCACGGAAATAAAGGAACTGAGGCTGCTATTGCGGCAATTAAAATGGCCGAATTGAGACGAATTTCAGAAAAAGAATAAAGATTTAAACACATATAATTACAAAACCTATTCTGTTGAATAGGTTTTTCTTTTTTAGTATCTTCTTAATTATATTTACCAATAGATTTTACTTAAATTTGCTAACTTTGTTTTCCAAGTACCCAAAACCCAAAACCTAGAATCGAATAAAAATGTCAAGCATCATTCAATTACTTCCCGATCATGTTGCCAACCAGATTGCTGCTGGGGAAGTAGTTCAAAGACCCGCTTCGGTGGTGAAAGAATTATTGGAGAATGCGGTGGACGCTAAAGCAACCGACATAAAATTGATTATTAAAGATGCGGGTAAAGCATTAATTCAAGTGGTTGATAATGGGGTAGGTATGAGTGTCACCGATGCACGCTTGTGTTTTGAACGACATGCAACTTCCAAAATAAGAAACGCTGAGGATTTATTTTCATTGCATACCAAAGGCTTTCGTGGTGAAGCTCTAGCTTCTATAGCTGCGATTGCTCATGTAGAAATGAAAACCAAGCAAGATCAGGAAGAATTAGGAACTCATATTGTCATTGAAGGAAGCAAATTTGTTTCTCAAGATCCTGCCGTTTTACCCAAAGGGACTTCATTTGCAGTAAAAAACTTATTTTATAATATTCCGGCTAGACGCAACTTTTTAAAATCGGATACAGTCGAATTCCGACATGTAGTTGATGAATTTCAACGCGTTGCCATGGCGCATCCCTCAATATATTTCACGATGTACCATAACGGAAGTGAAATGTTTAATTTACCCAATTCCAATTTAAGACAGCGAATTGTTGCTATATTTTCGGGTAAAACCAATGAGAAATTGGTTCCAATTCAGGAACAAACCGATATTTTAACCATTCAAGGATTTGTTGGAAAACCAGAATTTGCTAAAAAGAATAGAGGCGAGCAGTTTTTCTTTGTGAACGACCGTTACATTAGAAGTAATTATTTGCATCATGCAGTTATAAATGCATATGAAGGCCTTCTGCCTAATGGTTCGCAACCAAGTTATTTTATTTATTTAACGGTTCCGCCACATACCATTGATATCAATATTCATCCTACAAAAACTGAAATTAAGTTTGATGACGAACAAGCGCTTTATGCGATTTTGCGTTCGGCAATCAAGCACAGTTTAGGACAGTTTAATGTGGCTCCGGCACTTGATTTCGACCGAGACCCCAATTTAGATACACCATACGAATACCAAAATAGAACAGCTGAATACCCTACCATTCAGGTGGATCGAACTTTTAATCCGTTTTCGGATGAGAAAAAATCAAATTCATTTTCGGGTGGAAGTTCCTCTTATAAAAAGGTTGAAACGACTCAAAATTGGGAGAGTTTGTATGTAGGGTTAAAACAAGAAACTTTTGAAATAGAAAACTTTTCTATTGAAAATGAAGAAGTAACTGCTTCCTTTTTTGATGAGAAAGAAGAAGAGCAAACCGCAAAGCATACGTATCAAATTCAGAAAAAATACATTGTAAGTCCGATAAAATCGGGAATGGTGATCATCAATCAAAACCGAGCACACCAGCGTGTATTGTACGAACAATTCCTAATTAACATGACGGTGCAACAAGCTGCTAGTCAGCAATTGTTGTTTCCATTAGCGATTTCATTTTCAGTAAATGAATTAAAAATTATTGCCGAAATGCAACCTGCACTTGAGGCTACTGGTTTTGTTTTTGATTGGGAATCAGAACAATTGCAGGTATTAGGAATTCCTTCAAATACGACTGAAGGTGAAGTATTAGCTGTTTTAGAGGAATTGGTAAGCGATTTGCAAGATGGAATTCCAGATAGTAGTTTTAGTCAAAATGATACCATTGCGAAATCAATGGCCAAAAGTCTTGCCGTTAAAACAGGAATGTACCTAACCGAAAAAGAGCAAGAAAATTTGGTTAACAATTTATTTGCTTGTAAAGACCCAAATGTATCTCCTTTTCAAAAACCCACTTTCATTACCCTGCGTGTGGAAGATATAGACAAAAGATTTACCCTATGATGAGAATTACGCCAGTTGTAAAGCAACTTTTGATTATCAATATTATATTTTTTATTGGTACTCAGCTTGTTCCAGGAACTTATGAATTATTTTCAATGTATTATCCTGAAAGTGATAAGTTCAAGATTTGGCAACCCTTAACCCACATGTTCATGCATGGAGGAATTGCACATATTTTCTTTAATATGTTTGCTTTGTTTTCATTTGGTAGTGCTTTAGAACATTTTTGGGGAGGAACCAAGTTTTTGTTTTTTTATATTTCCTGCGGATTAGGAGCAGTTTTGCTTCATACAACCGTTAATTATATTCAAATTCACAATTTACTTTCGGAAGTTGCTAGTTTGAATTTATCAAAATCGGATTTACATCTTTTGCTTAACGCCGATTTTCAGTCGGTTTTTGATACAGAAGGTCATCTTCTGCCAAGCAAAATGAAAACAATATTAGAAACTGCACATTGTACTCAAGACCAATTTAATTCCATAGTTCAGGCTGCAATGTTATCTAAAGTGCCGGTTGTAGGTGCTTCTGGAGCAATTTATGGGTTGTTAGTTGCATTTGCATTTATGTTTCCAATGGCAGAATTAGGAATTATGTTCATTCCAATTCCAATTAAAGCCAAATATTTTGTTCCCGGATTATTGGCAGTTGATTTGTTTTTAGGGTTTAATGGGCAATCAATATTTGGTGCTGGAAGTACAGGTGTTGCTCACTTCGCTCATATTGGTGGCGCAATTACCGGATTTATCATGATGTGGTATTGGAAGAAAAATCAGTTCAAACACAACCGTTGGGATTAATTGTATTTTAGAATATGAATATAATTGACGATATAAAATTACAATATAAAATAGGTGGGGTGGCCAATAGATTAATCTATTGGAACGTTGCCGTATTTTTAATTTCGTTGATTTTTTTCTTTCAATTTAACTTAGGTGTTTTTACCTATCCCAATTGGATTTTGTTGTCTTCCAATCCAGATGAGGTATTACATTTTCCTTATACTTTATTAACTTATGCCTTTCTTCACAGCGGGTTTTGGCATTTGTTTTTTAACATGTCGGTGTTGAATTTTTCTAGTCGGTTGTTTTTAACTTTTTTTACCCAGAAGCAATTTTTAGGATTGTATTTATTAAGCGCAATTTTTGCAGGAATGGCTTTTGTATTGGGTTATTATTTTCTCCATCTAAACGCTACTTTGGTTGGTGCTTCTGCAGCGGTAATGGCAATTTTGGTTGCAGCAACTACCTATCAACCGTTAATGCAAATACGATTGTTTTTAATAGGAACGATCAAACTTTGGCATTTAACTGCTGTTATATTATTGCTAGATGCCATGCAAGTACTAACCGAAAATACAGGCGGTCATATCGCGCATTTAGCGGGTGCATTTTTCGGATTTTTATATATTAAGCTATTGGTAAATGGTATTGATTTAAGTACCAATGTGACCAGGGTGTTGGATTTTTTTGTTAATTTGTTTCAGCCGAGCAAAAGAACGCCGTTTAAAAAAGTTCATGTTAATCCGAAAAAGCCAGCAACAAAAACGGCTAGTAAGATTGTAATGAAAGATAAACACCAGCAACAGATTGATGAAATTTTGGATAAAATTAGTCAATCGGGTTACGATGCGTTAACAGCCGAGGAAAAAGAATTCCTATTTAAAGCGGGAAAATAGAAAGATATACTGTTTAAAGTTGTCAAAAAGAAAAACCTAGAAACTAAGTGCTTAAGCACCTTAGCATCTTAAAAAAAAATGAAAAAACTATCGTGGTTTAATAAAGTAATGTTTTCGTTCAATATAGTACTTACTGTATTGACGTTTCTTGCTTATGTTTTACCTTTTTTGGCTCCTAAGTTTTTTCCTTTACTTTCGGTGCTGACATTAATTCTGCCTTTGTTTTTAATCATAAATGCATTGTTCTTTATTTATTGGTTATTCCAATTAAAACGACAAATGATTCTCTCAGGTATCGTTTTGATTATTGGAATTACATTCATTAATAAATTTTACAAATTTGCTTCCAATCCACAGCCCGAAGAGGATAAAGATTTTATTGTAATGAGTTACAATGTACGCTTGTTTAATTTATTCAATTGGATTCCACAAGAACATATTGGAGATACCATCCGCCAATTTATTAACGATCAAAACCCAGATATTCTTTGTATTCAAGAATATTCTAAAACGGCTAAAGTGGACCTTCGGGTATACAAACACCGATTTATTTTTATGCAAGGAAAAAATATTAAGACCGGTCAGGCGATATTTTCAAAATTTCCAATTGTAGACGAAGGAAATATTGAATTTCCTGAATCGGACAACTTAATTGTTTATGCCGATATTCGAAAAGGAAAAGATACCATTCGAGTTTACAACATGCACTTGCAGTCGATAAAAATATCTCCAGATGTCAATGAAATTCAGGACAATGTAGATTCAATCAGTCAGCACAAATCGCAATTGATGGTGAAGCGAATCAGTCAGGCTTTTAAAAAGCAGCAGTTGCAAGCCGAAATTTTGAGAAATCATAAAAAAGAATGCAATTACCCGATGATTATCTGTGGAGATATGAATAACAGTGCCTTCTCTTACGTGTATCGAAGTATAAAGGGGAATTTGAACGATTGTTTTGAAGAAGCCGGAAACGGATTTGGGGAAACCTATAATTTTAAATACTATCCAGCGCGTATCGATTACATTTTTGCAGATAAGAAAATGAAAGTGAAAAGCTTTCAAAACTTTCCTTTATTTAAAAATTCTGATCATTACCCCATTCTTACTAGGTTGATGATGGAATAATTAGAGTGTTTGCCTTTTCAAATAATCCTTAGCATAACGCCCTTCGTTAAATAACAAATCCAAAATACTTAGGTTATTGATGAATCCGTGTTTTTCTCCAAAAACTTGTGTGTAGTGCTCCAATTGGGTTGCGTCTTTCTTTCCGTTTATTAAATGTCTTAAATCCTCGTGATTGGGAACTTCATGGAAATATTCGGTGGTTGAAGTGTAGTTGAAATCCATTCCCAAACATTTTGAAACGAGTTCCATGGTTTGAAGATTTAAATCCATTAAAAAAGTATGCTTGGTAGTGAAAATTGGCATTAAATCATCTTCGAAATATTCAAAAAATGGAGAAGTTCTATAAGCCGCTTCCAAGGATTTAAAATGTTGTTTTTGCCAATCAAAGGCCGTTTCCAATTTTACATCCTGAATTCTTTGATGCGCCGCTTTTGAATGTTTAATAGGAATATTTAAAAGCTGTATTCCATTCGGACTATAAATATACATCCGATTTCGGTTGGTTTGTTTTTGGAAGTTATCTTCCATTTCCAAAGTCACTGCACCGGCATTAACCATAGCGATATAGTGACTTATGGAAGGAAAATAACTTGGATGAATTATAATGGATTTCATTCAATTATAGTTTGAAACTAAACTTTTTTATCCGCTTTGCGTTTTTTCCAAAAGTGCTCTCCAACAAAATAAATTCCTAGTAAGAATAAGAAATATTTAAAATACGATTGCGGTTGGCCTTCACCACTTACTGTAGTAAATAATCTATTCCAACGGATTTTATTCATGATTCCTTTTCCATTTGAATCCCAACTCATCCAAATAAAAATTGGTTTTCCTACAATGTGATCTTCTGGAACATATCCCCAAAAACGACTGTCTTCTGAGTTATGACGGTTGTCTCCCATCATCCAGTAATAGTTTTGTTGGAAGGTATATGTTTTTGTTTTTGCACCATTAATGTAAATATCGGAACCTTTGATTTCCAATTTGTTTTTTTCGTACTCGGTAATAATTCGGCTATAAAATGGTAAGGTTTCCATGTTAATAGCTACTGTTTTCCCGGCTTGTGGTATGTATATTGGTCCGAAATTATCTACATTCCAATCTTTTGTATGAGGGAAAGTAGATCGGTCTGCTTCTTTATGAATGATTCGGGTAACTGATTTAATTCCAGCAACACCTTTAAAACGTTCCACACTAGCTGCTGGTAAGGCACTAAAATAAATGGTGTCTTTTGTGTTGTTAATTCCATATCGATCGGTGATATCCAATTCTTTAAACAACGATTCAAAATCAATCGAAGCCGAAGGATCGATGGCCATTTTGTAGGAATACTGAGGTTTTGCTCTTTCAGGTAAAATCAATTCTTTTCCGTTTACAAAAATAATTCCATCTTTAATTGCTAATGAATCTCCCGGAATTCCCACACACCTTTTAACGTAATTTGATTTTTTATCTACCGGTTTATCAGCTTTTCTTCCTGAGGTGTCGAAGAATTTTTCAACGGTATCTACTGGCCAATTGAAAACTACAATATCATTATTTTTTATTTTTTCAAAACCAGGAAATCTAAAGTAAGGCAATTGTGGCCATTTGCAATAGGATTTAGTATGAATCAAAGGTAAAGTATCGTGAACCATAGGCGCTGCTACAGTAGTCATTGGAGTTCTTGCTCCATAGTTCATTTTGCTTACAAATAAAAAGTCACCAATAAGCAATGATTTTTCTAATGATGCCGTAGGAATGGTAAAAGGTTGAATGAAATAGGTATGCACAAAAGTCGCCACAATAATTGCAAATAATAAAGAGCTTACGGTGTCTCCAGTTTTAGAAGTAGCAGTAGTTTCTCTGTTGGCATTATAGGTTACTTCTTGTGTAAAATTAATGTAGTAAATATAAAGTCCGAAAGTCGCAATTACTAAAAAGGTGTCTAGTGAAGATCTTCTTCCAAAACTGCGTAAGGTTTCTACCCAAATAACCGGAAACATTATTAAGTTGATGATTGGAATAAACAATAGAAATGTCCACCAAGTAGGTCGATTGATGATTTTCATCAATACAATTGAATTATATACCGGAATCGCAGCTTCCCAAGATTTTCTTCCTGCTTTTACATATAATTTCCAAGTTCCAAAATAGTGAATTGCTTGTACTGCTCCGAAAAATAGTAACCATTGATAAATGTTCATAGTTTTTTAGTTTAAGATTTGAAGTTTAAAGTTGTTAAACTTAAATATTGTTTTTTTAATTGAGATCTAATACGTCTTTCATTGTAAATACTCCCTTTTTTCCAACCAGCCATTCCGCAGCTATTACAGATCCTAAAGCAAATCCTTCACGGCTATGTGCGGTATGTTTTATTTCTATTGTATCCACTTCCGAAGTGTAAAATATACTGTGTGTTCCCGGTACATTTTCAATTCGTAAGGCTTCAATTGGGAGTTCTTTTTCATTTGGATTTGCATCCAAGGTCCAACTAGTATAATCGGTGTTTTCAATTATTCCTTTTGCTAAACTTATTGCAGTTCCGCTTGGAGCATCCAATTTTTGTGTGTGGTGAATTTCTTCCATTGAAACCGAATAAGTTTTGAATTTCGACATCATTTTTGCCAAATAAGAATTCAATTCAAAAAACAAATTCACGCCCAAGCTAAAATTCGAACCATAGATGAAACTTCCATTTTTATTTTCACAAAGCGCTACCATTTTTGGATATTCATCAAGCCAACCAGTAGTTCCAGATACAACAGGAATCCCCTTATTTAAACACTCGCTAATATTTGCAACAGCAGAAGCAGGAACACTAAAATCAATTGCTACATCGGCATTTTCAAGTCCAAGGTAACTGTCACTGCTTGATTTTTTAAGCACAATTTCATGGCCACGATCTAAAGCAATTTTTTCAATTACTTTTCCCATTTTTCCGTATCCTAAAAGTGCTATTTTCATATGAGATTAGTTGGAGATTGAATTAATTTGTTACAAATTAAGAAAACTTTATAATTTCCAAGTTAAGCTAATTCCTAAATTTTGGTTTGTAGTAAAGTCATTTCTATAAAAATCGGGTTTAACCGTAAGATTATCATTTACATTAAACTGCATTAGATGTGCATCAACATTAGCATCAACAATATTTAATATGTAGAATAAACCAGTTAGTAATGCAGATAAATCTCTGTTATTTTGGTAAAATTTTTGGGCTGCAATTAATCGTGAATTATCTAGATAAGTAAACTCATCGTCATTGAAACCTTCTAATCTTCGTTTGTAAGCATCTCTGTAGGAATGGTATTTATTGTTGTTTGTGATGTAAAAATAAATTGTAGTTCCTAATGCTCCATAAACTAACGGGAGTTTCCAATATTTTTTATTGTATACTTGGCCAAGACCCGGTAAAACAGCTGAATAAAATGCTGCTTTAGAAGGAGCAAGCATGTTTATTTCATTTTTTTTAATGGTGTCTTTTACACGTAACTCAGGAGCCAATTCGGTTTGACAAAATCCCGAAAAGCTTCCTAAAAAGAAAATAAAAAGTAGTATGTATAAAGAGCGATTCACTAACCGTTGATTAGTTTTATAATTCGATTAAAATCTTCTTCAGAATGAAACGGAATTGCAATTTTACCTTTCCCATTACCTGAAACAGTAACATCTACTTTCGCACCAAAAAAGCTAGTGATGGCTTTCTTTTGTGTTTCAGAAATTGAAAAAGAAGCACTTGATTTGGTTTTAGTTGCAGGCTTTTGTCCGTCTTGGTATTTTTTTACTAACGCTTCTGTATCACGAACGGATAAGTTTTGGCTTACAATTTTTTGGTAAATATCAGTTTGAACATTTTGATCTTCAATAGTAATCATTGCTCTTCCATGTCCCATGCTGATGAAACCATCACGAATACCAGTTTGAATAATCGGATCAAGTTTTAATAAACGAAGATAATTGGTAATAGTAGATCTTTTTTTACCCACACGCTCACTCATTTGTTCTTGAGTCAGTTGAATTTCATCAATCAATCGTTGGTAAGAAAGTGCAATTTCAATTGGATCTAAATCATGACGCTGAATATTTTCAACCAAGGCCATTACTAAAGATTCGTTGTCGTTTGCAATGCGAATGTATGCGGGAACGGTTTGTAATCCAACTAATTTAGAAGCTCGCAAACGACGCTCCCCCGAAATTAATTGGTATTTATTGAAAGCTAATTTTCGAACAGTAATAGGCTGAATTACACCAAGTTCTTTAATAGAAGTGGCCAATTCTTTAATAGATTCTTCGTTAAAGTTGGTTCTAGGCTGAAATGGATTGATTTCAATTGAATCAATATCTACCTCTAAAATATTACCAACAACTTTATCTGCATTTTTATCTTCAACCGATTTAATATCGTTCTCTGGATCTTTTAATAATGCTGATAATCCGCGTCCTAATGCTTGTTTTTTTATTGCTTTTGCCATAAATTATATGCTATTTTTTTGAATCACCTCTTCTGCAAGACTAAGGTAATTACTTGCTCCTCTGCTAGTTGCATCAAATGCAATTATACTTTCTCCATAACTTGGAGCTTCACTTAATTTAACAGTTCTTTGGATAATGGTTTTGAAAACCATATCGCTAAAGTGCTTTTGAACTTCTTCAACAACTTGATTTGAAAGACGTAATCGGGTATCAAACATGGTTAGTAGCAACCCTTCAATATCTAATTCAGCGTTGTGAATTTTTTGTACACTCTTAATGGTGTTTAATAATTTACCTAATCCTTCCAAAGCAAAATACTCACACTGAATAGGAATAATTACACTGTCCGCAGCAGTTAATGCATTAAGTGTAAGTAATCCCAAAGAAGGAGCACAGTCAATTAAGATGTAATCGTATTGATCTTTAATGCTTTCTAAGGCTTGTTTTAACATGTATTCTCTATTTTCCTTGTCAACCAATTCAATTTCAATGGCAACAAGGTCAATATGAGCTGGGATAACATCTACGTTTGGAGAAGTTGATTTTACAATTGCTTCTTCAGGAGTGTTACTGTGCTCTAGAATTTGATAGGTACCAATTTCTACACTTTCAACTTCAATACCCAAACCCGAACTCGCATTGGCTTGCGGATCGGCATCAATTAGTAATACTTTTTTCTCTAAAACACCAAGAGATGCGGCTAAATTAACCGAAGTAGTTGTTTTTCCTACACCACCTTTTTGGTTGGCAATTGCAATGATTTTACCCATTTATTTTAATCAAATTTTGAGTCGTAAAAATACAATTTATTATGGTTTATAAAAGTGTTATTTGTTAACATTAGTGTAAAGTTTTGAACTTGAAAACTTCAATAAAATGTTATTTATTGCCTTTGCTTTTTATCATCGCTTCGAGCATATCCCACATTTCGGAAGGGATTTTCTCCAAAATATTAAATTGTCCTGCACCTTGTAACCATTCGCCTCCATCTATGGTTATGACTTCGCCATTTATGTAAGCAGAAAAATCGGAAACTAAATAAGCCGCGAGATTGGCTAACTCTTGATGGTCTCCAACACGTCGCAAAGGGACTTTTTTAGACATGTCAAATTTATCCGCCAAGTCTCCCGGAAGCAAGCGCTCCCATGCTCCTTTGGTAGGAAACGGTCCGGGTGCAATAGCATTCATTCGAATGCCGTATTTTGCCCATTCTACTGCTAAACTTCGTGTCATTGCCAAAACTCCAGCCTTGGCAGTTGCACTCGGAACTACATATCCAGAGCCCGTCCAGGCGTAAGTGGTAACAATATTCAATACATTACAATTGGTTTGTTTTTTTTCTATCCAATGTTTTCCAAATGCTAAAGTGCAATTTTTAGATCCTTTTAAAACAATATCAATTATAGTGTCAAATGCATTTGCCGAAAGGCGTTCAGTAGGGGATATGAAATTTCCAGCCGCATTATTTAATAACACATCTACTTTTCCGAATTCTTTTAATACTTCCGCTAACATGTTTTCCACTTGGTCGTAATGACGCACATCACATTGTAATGGCAAGCATTTGCCGCCCGTTGTAGTTTCTAATTCGCTTGCAGTAGTTTTTAATTTTTCAAGATCTCGTGAAGTGATGGCCACATTGGCACCCAACTCTAAAAAATATTTGGTCATGGCTTTACCCAGTCCACTTCCACCACCAGTTACTACAATTACTTTGCCTTTAAGGGCGTCATCACGAAGCATTTTTGCTGAAAAATCCATAATTAATTTATTTGTTTTTCAAATATAATAAAAAAAGCACCAACTAGTGTTGCTGCTTTTTTTAATTGCGTTGTTATTTTATTGAGGTTAATCCTTTAGTAAAACTTCTAAGATGCTAATGGCCGCCTCACTAATTTTTGTTCCTGGGCCAAAAACGGCAACCGCTCCCGCATCAAAAAGGAATTGATAATCTTGCGCCGGAATTACTCCACCAACAATAACCATAATGTCTTCGCGGCCGTATTTTTTTAACTCTTCAATTACTTGAGGAACCAACGTTTTGTGTCCGGCAGCCAGTGAGGAAACGCCCAAAATGTGTACGTCGTTTTCAACGGCTTGTTTGGCCGCTTCGGCAGGAGTTTGAAATAACGGACCAATATCCACATCAAAACCTACATCGGCATAACCCGTTGCAACCACCTTGGCACCACGATCGTGGCCGTCTTGTCCCATGTTGGCAATCATAATTCGAGGGCGTCGCCCTTCTTTTAGTGCAAAAGCATCGGCTAATTGTTTTGCCTTTTCAAAGCTTTCATCGTTTTTAATTTCTTTACTATACACGCCGCTAAATGATCTAATTTGTGCTTTATATCTTCCAAAAACCGCCTCGAGAGCATCGCTTATTTCTCCAAGCGTCGCTCTGTTGCGTGCAGCTTCTACGGCTAAAGATAATAAATTATCATTGGAGTTTTTTGCAGCCTCGGTTAATTTGGCCAAACATTCTTTAACTTTCTCCGAATTTCGAGTGGCTTTAATTTGTCGCAAGCGTTCAATTTGTTGCTTACGAACCATATCATTATCCACATCCAAAATTTGAAGAGGATCTTCTTTCTCTAAACGGAATTTATTGATACCCACAATAATATCTTGGCTACTGTCAATTCGTGCTTGTTTTCTTGCTGCAGCTTCTTCAATACGCAATTTAGGAATCCCCGATTCGATGGCTTTGGTCATGCCCCCCAATTCTTCAACCTCTTCAATTAATGCCCAAGCTTTATCTGCAATTTCTTTGGTTAAACTTTCAACATAATAACTACCTGCCCACGGATCTACCGTTTTACAAATTTTGGTTTCTTCTTGTAAAAATATTTGGGTATTTCTAGCTATTCGTGCCGAAAAATCGGTTGGTAATGCAATCGCTTCGTCTAATGCATTAGTATGAAGGGATTGGGTTCCCCCAAATGCTGCAGCGGCAGCTTCAATGCAGGTTCGCGCCACATTATTAAAAGGATCTTGCTCGGTTAAACTCCAACCCGATGTTTGACAATGGGTTCGTAATGCCAATGATTTTTCATCTTTTGGATTGAATTGTTTTAGCAATTTTGCCCACAACATTCTACCGGCACGCATTTTAGCAATTTCCATAAAATGATTCATTCCAATTGCCCAGAAAAAGGAAAGGCGTGGAGCAAATTCATCAATTTTCATACCGGTGGCCAAACCCGTTCGTATGTATTCTAATCCATCGGCTAGGGTGTAAGCCAACTCAATATCGGCAGTTGCACCCGCTTCTTGCATGTGATATCCCGAAATAGAAATCGAATTGAATTTCGGCATGTTTTTGCTGGTATATTCAAAAATATCCGCAATGATTTTCATAGAAGGAGTAGGGGGATAGATATAAGTATTACGAACCATAAATTCCTTCAGAATATCATTTTGTATCGTTCCCGAAAGTAATTCGGGTGCCACACCTTGTTCTTCAGCAGCTACAATGTAAAAAGCCATGATTGGCAAAACCGCTCCGTTCATGGTCATGGAAACCGACATTTCGCCTAGTGGAATTTGGTCGAATAATATTTTCATATCCTCAACCGAATCAATGGCAACACCCGCTTTTCCAACGTCTCCAAATACACGCTCGTGATCCGAATCATAGCCTCTGTGCGTTGCTAAGTCAAAAGCAACTGAAAGTCCTTTTTGTCCTGCCGCAAGGTTTCTTCTGTAAAAGGCATTACTTTCTTCTGCAGTTGAAAATCCGGCATATTGACGAATGGTCCATGGGCGACGGACGTACATTGTAGCATAAGGGCCTCTTAAATTTGGCGCAAAGCCAGCACCAAAACCAAGGTGTTCTAAATTTGAAATATCTTCTTTAGAATAAGTTGGTTTAACTTCAATTCCTTCAGCGGTAATAAAATTACTGGAAGATGGAAGTTGGGTGATGGAAGATTTTTTACTTTCACTAACCGTAATATGTTGTATGTTTTTTCTCATGTTATGATTCTTGAGATAAACGTTCTTGTTCAATTTTTTCAGCCAATCGCTTTTCAATAATTGGTGTGATGATTGTTTTTCTTGGATTTTGTTTCAAGAATGGATACAATTCCAAATCGTTTTTCATGCGATCGTTTTTGTTTGGATATTTGGTAGTTCCCAATAAAACTTCTTTTCCGCTATCCAATAAATCTTGTTCTTTTTGGGCGCTTTCGCTGATTTTTCTTTGGATTACACCTTCTTTTAATAGTTCCAAAAACCCTCCTTTTGCTTCAATTTCCTTGAATAAAACTAGTGCTTTTTCTGCCAATTGATTCGTAAGTGATTCAATATAATAAGCTCCATCTGCAGCATTGGTAACCTTGTCAAAAAAGCTTTCGTGTTTTAATATCAACAATTGATTACGAGCAATTCGATCACCAAATTCATTGTCTTTATGGTACAATGCATCATAAGGTAAATTAGCTACTGCATTGGCTCCACCCAAAATGGCACTCATGCATTCGGTAGTGGTGCGCAGCATATTTACATTGTAATCGTAAATGGTTTTATTTCGTTTGCTCGGAGTTGCTATGATGTTGCAATCCAATTCGTGGTTGTATTCTTTCGCCAAACTATTAAAAAGCAAGCGCAAAGCGCGAAGTTTTGCAATTTCAAAGAAATAATTGGTTCCTACTGCTACTTCAATTGAGATGGGGTGGTTAATATTTGGAATTCGATTAAAATACTCATTACAATGTGCCAAAGTATAAGCCAATTGTTGCACCATGGTAGCGCCAGCATTTTGATAAAAGCCTCCCTGAATGTTAATAATAGCAACGCTTGAATTAATTGTACTATTTTGAAGTATTTCAAAATCGTTTTCAAGTGAATCAAACCAATTTCCATCTTTTGCTAAATGACCGATAGGATCAATTTGAATAGCACAAGTTACTTTGTTTTTAGCAGCATAATCTTCAATTTTTGCAAGGTACTCTTTTGATAAAAAAGGCAAATTAAAATAATAAGTAACATTCTCAGTTGGCAAACCCTGCATTAATTCGTCTAAATCTATGGTTTCGTTTTCAATCGTAAAACGAATGATTTCGGCACCTCTGTTTAAGGTGTCTAGCGCTCTATGATTGGATGGTTTTACCTCATGTACAAAAATATTTTGTACAATAGAAAACGGTCTAGATGATGTGCTATTTTGAAAAGATTTTACCTCTTCATCGTTGTGGTAAAAAGGCTTTACCTTAATTCCTTCAAGGCTTTCCCAAACTAGGGTTTCATTATAGTCAGCTCCCTTTAATTCGTATTGAATTTGTTGTTTCCATTGCTTGGAATTCACGCTTTCAAAATCTGAAAAAAGTGTATTTTTTGTATTCAAAATGATTTGCTTTTAGTACTTCAAATTTAGGATAAAATAATATTCTAAAACAGAATTTGAATTGATTTTTTGTAAAATAGATATACACACGTGTTACGTGCAAAATATTTAAAGGAAATTAAGGAATGAGATAGGTAAGTTAAAACTAAAATGAAGTACAATTAGTGTTTTGCATTTTCAATGCTGTCTTTTATTTTATCGTCTTCAATATCAATGATGTAAACGTCTTCGCTGTCGCGTTTCATATAGTATTTTTCACGTCCGTATCGTTCAATCATCCCCGGACTTTTTAGATTCTTAATACGTTGTTCATCTTTTTTAATTTCCTTTTTATAGTACGATTTGTTGTCCTCTAGTTCATCAATTTGCTTGTTTAAAACGCGTTGGTCTAGGTACGATTGATTATCTAAAAAAAGCATCCAAATGGTAAAAAATAATAACACCAAAGTATATCTACTCCCTAAAAATTTTAGGTAAGGGTGATTAAGGAGTAAATTTTGATACCAATTTTTCATTTAGGGAAACTGATTTAATTCAAACGTTGGTTAATAACAGCTCGAACAACATCTATGGCAACTGTATTGTATTTATCGTTCGGGATGATGATATCAGCGAAGGCTTTAGTTGGTTCTATAAATTGTTGGTGCATTGGTTTAAGAGTTGTTTGGTAGCGGTTCAATACCTCTTCCATGTCTCTACCACGCTCGGCAATATCTCTTTTTAATCTTCGTATTAATCGTTCGTCAGAATCAGCATGAACAAATACTTTAATGTCAAACATTTCTCTAAGTTCTTGATTCGTTAAGATTAAAATACCTTCTACAATCATTACTTTTCTGGGATGGGTAATTACGGTATCATCGGTTCTGTTGTGCGTAACAAATGAATAGACAGGTTGACTTATAGTTTTGCCACTTTTTAAATCCTTTAAATGCTGAACTAATAAATCAAAATCAATTGCTCTTGGATGATCAAAATTGATATTGCATCGTTCTTCATAGGTCATGCCATTGGTTTCTTTGTAATAAGAATCTTGCGAAATGATTCCCACTTCAGTTTCAGGTAATTCGTTCATTATTTGTTGAACAACTGTAGTTTTTCCTGATCCTGTTCCGCCAGCAATTCCAATAATTAACATAGATGAAGTGTTTAGGTTTGTACAAAAATAGAATAATAATTGGAAATTCTGAATTTAAAATCGCGAATTATTTAGATTAAAATTTCTCAAATACTCCCAGTCCAAATAAAGCAAAATCATATTTAACAGGATCTTTAGGATCTAATAATCGAAGATTGGAGTCCAACTCTGAAAGAGCTTTTCCATCGTTTTGAGTTCTAGTCAGTAAACCCAATTTTCGTGCTACATTTCCGGAATGTATATCCAATGGACAGCTTAATTTAGCAGGTGAAATATTTTTCCAGATTCCTAAATCGACGCCTTTTGAATCTTGACGGCAGTTCCATCTAAGCCACATGTTGATGCGTTTACTTGAGGAGTTTTTACTCGGATCGGATACATGCTTTTCGGTTCGGATGGAATGATCGAGTTCAAAAAATATCTTTTTAAATTCAGTTATTGCGCTTTGCAATGAATCCGATTCTTGGTGCTTCGTGAATATGTTCTCGAGTCCGCCATGATTTAAATAAATGTTTTTAAGGCTTTTAATAAAATAGGTAAAATCTTGTCCGTTGAAGGTTCTATGAACAAATTTTTCTAAATTTTCAAGGTCATTTTCGTTGTGGTTTAGGATGAAATCATAAGGGGAGTTGCCTAATAAATCCATCATTTTAATCGAATTCTGAATAATCATTTTTCGGTTTCCCCATGCAATGGTTGCTGCCAGAAATCCGGCAATTTCTTTATCTTCTTTTAAGGTATACCGATGCGGAATTTGAATTGGGTCACTTTCAATAAATTTCGGTCGATTGTATAGTTCGACCTTTTCGTCTAAATAAGATTTGAGTTCTAATTGATTCATTTAGTCGACTTTTTTTGAGTAAAAACCGTCTTTAAGATTTTGGGTTCTTAGTTGCGGAATGTAATGAAATTGATCCTTAAAATATTCCAGTTGTAGCGCATTCACGCATGGAAGAGCGCCTTCACCAGTTCCCCAAAAAAATGAAGTATCCATAGGGGAATTGAATTCTAAATTTCCAATTTTAGCCTTATAATATTGGTTTTGTTTTTTAGTATTTGAATGTGGAAAAACAAGTTCCGATAATTTGAAAGTGCTGTTTTCCGAAAGTAATTTATTTGAAGTGAGTAACGAGAAATTTATCGGAACCAAAACCATAACTAAAACCAAACTCGTGCTTACAAAAAGTAAAAGCAAAACAGTTTTTTTAGAATTGATTAAACACGAAACAATTAAGAATCCAAAAAACAATAAAAAGTGTATGAAAAAACGAAATTGAGGTGAGGTGAAAAGTAAGACGCCAAATTGAATTAGCATAACCAAATAGAGCATCCAAAAGGCTTTTTTATTTTGGAATTTGTAAACAAAAAAAGAACTGAAAATCACCATGAATAAACTGGTCAAATTGAATAGTGTATTGATCTTGTTTTTTGTGAGCCATTTGATGAATATTTGAATTGAATTTAGGGAGTCAAACTCTTTTTGGGAGCTATAAAAACCATAAAGTTTGGTTTCATTAAAATAAAATCCAATCAAGTCATTCGGAACCTTATAATCCAACTGATTTCCGCTAAAAAACGAAGTTGGGAATAGTGGATAGCCTGTAATCAAGAGGTTTTTGATAATAAATAGTGATAAAACAAAAATGCTAATTATGATGCTTGGAGCGAGTTTGTATTTAAGTGAATGATAATTTACAATAAAATAGATAAAAGGAAGAAGTATTAGTGCTATTGCAGTGGGTTTAATAAACAAAATAAACAAAACCAATACCACAAGTAAAGTAAAACTTTCGTTTGATGGATTTTTATAATTGGTAAAAAAATAATAGAACGCAATAAAGGAGAACACATAAACGGGTAAATCAGGGGAGGGGGCGCTAATGAATTGAAACAACAACACATTTGCAAGGGGTAACAAACCAATAATGAGATCTGTTTTTTCTTTGTTTAAGAAATAATTATTCAGTCGGATGACTGAAAATAGAGTTCCTAAAAGCAAACAAAAACCACTTAGATCATTGAAATTAGCATATAAAAAAGAAAAGTTAAATGCGCTTTGTGTGATGTGCCATCCGCTGGTTTGCCCAAAGAAAATATGCAAGTTGGCTAATCCTTTAACTAATCCATATTCATTGAGCCATTTTATGGTTTGGATATAGTAACTTTCATTATCAATTATAAAGGGTTTTGCAGCACATTGATCAATAATAAGGACAGTTATTCCTAATAAATACCACTTTAGGTTGTTGTTTAGTGCTTTTAATTCGGTTGTAAATGAATAATAAATGGCACAAATTTCTTTTATGTAAAACCAAAACAAAAGTAGGTTTATAGCCAATAAAAAAAAGTGAAATTCAATGTTTATTCTACCAAAGATAGCCCAAATTGAACCTAGCATCGTAGCGTTGAAAAGACCTAAAATAGAAGTTACAACAAAGTTTGTTGCATTTATTTTTAAGCATTTTTCTATGCCATATCCAAGATTTATGGAAGTAAATAGTATATAAATCCAAGATAAAATTAGTAGCAGCATGGTAATTAGTTCTTTATTCCTTTGGGCTAATAGCTTCCAATTTTACTTCGAAATCAATCCGTCTACCATCACCAATTTTCGGTCGGCCATATTGGCAAGTTCTTCATTATGGGTAACAATAACAAAGGTTTGCCCAAATTCTTCTCGAAGTTTGAAAAATAATTGATGTAAATTTTCGGCAGAAGCTGTATCTAAATTTCCTGAAGGTTCATCGGCAAAAATCACCAAAGGCTTATTGATTAATGCTCTTGCAACAGCAACACGTTGTTGTTCTCCGCCAGAAAGCGCATTGGGTTTGTGATCTATTCTGTGGGAAAGGCCTAAGTAGTCTAATAGTCTTTTTGCCTCTTTTTCGGTTTCTGATTTTTCCTTTCCGGCAATAAATGCGGGAATGCAAACATTTTCTAAAGCTGTAAATTCCGGAAGTAATTGGTGAAATTGAAAAATAAATCCCAAATGCTGATTTCTGAATTTTGACAGCATTTTATCATTCATTTTTAAAATGTCCTCACCATTAATATATAAAGAAGTTTCATCCTCAATTGAAGGTTTGTCTAATGTGCCCAAGATTTGTAAAAGTGTTGTTTTTCCAGCTCCCGAAGCACCAACTATTGAAACGATCTCTCCTTTTTCAATTTGTAAATTTACTCCTTTAAGTACTTGTAAACTATCGTAATACTTATGAATGTTTTGGGCTTTAATCATGCTTCAATTTTTCACAAAGTAACAAAGTATTTTGCTATTTATTGATTATATAGAAAATATTTATAGTTCAATAAAAATAAAAAACAGATTGTTTTGTTTTTTGTTTAACTTATTTAATATATTTGTTAAACAAAAAAAATAAAACATCTATCCTTGAAAACAACATTAGAAAAAGAAATTTACGATTTAATAGGTGATAATCACCAAATGACTTCTGCCGAAACTCCTTTAAGAGCCGATGCTTTTCATAAATCGGATGCACAAAAAATGGCTGTAATTGAAAATCATTTTCAAAGTATCATGGAAGCTATGGGCTTGGATATGACCGATGATAGCCTTCAAGGGACACCACATAGAGTGGCGAAAATGTTTATCCAAGAGATATTTTCTGGATTGAATCCTGCCAATAAACCTAAAATTTCTGTTTTTGAAAACAGTTATAACTACGATAAAATGTTGGTTGAAGCGAATATTAGTTTTAATTCTACCTGTGAGCACCATTTTTTACCTATTATAGGTAAAGCGCATATTGGTTATGTTTCTAGCGGAAAAGTAATTGGATTATCAAAACTAAACCGAATAGTAGATTATTATTCGCGTCGTCCGCAAGTGCAGGAACGATTAATTATGCAAATTTTCAACGAATTAAAATCAGTTTTAGATACTGATAATGTAATTGTAGTTATGGAAGCTACGCATCTTTGTGTTTCAAGTAGAGGAATTAAAGACGAATCGAGTTACACTTCTACAATACAATATGGTGGTGTTTTTAATGATAAAGCAAATCGGGATGATTTTTTCAATATGATCAATAAAGAAAAATAAAATTAAAAGGAGCTATTTAGTTCCTTTTTTATTTTCAAATAATTGGATGATAAATCCTAATTTCAATGCACGAAGTAGTTTCTTTTCAAAATTCCAAAAGAATTGAAATTGTCCAAAAAGAAATCCAAAGGATACAAGTAGGATTTGATATATTGGAAAAATAATTACAAAATAAAGTAGTATATATAGAACTATGTGATGCGTTTCTTTTGAAATTCCGAGCCAATGTAAAATAGGTTTGGATAACATTGCAGCAGTCGATCCGGTAATTGCAAACACTAAAATAATGGCTACAATTTGCCAATTACTTTTAAGATTCCAACGCTGTTTTAGATTTCCCATTTGATTTAATAGACTACAAAATTACTTAATTATTATTCGGTCTAGTAAATTAGAGCCATAAAAAAAATCCAAATTGTAAAATTTGGATTTTTTTGTAATTGATTTAGAAACTATTATTTCAAGATTCCTATTATTTGCTCCGCTAATTCTGTTCCTATTCGGTCTTGCGCTTCAAGCGTAGCGGCACCAATATGTGGAGTTAACGAAATTTTAGGATGCATTAAAATTTTGATTTCTGGAGTAGGTTCGTTTTCGAAAACATCCAAACCTGCAAATAATACTTTGTTATTGTCTAATGCTTCAATTAGGGCTACTTCATTTATTACACCACCACGAGCACAATTTACAATTCCCACATTGTCTTTCATTAGAGCCAATTCGGCAGTATCAATAACATATCCATCTTGCGCTGGAACATGAAGAGTGATAAAATCAGAATTCTTAAATAAGGTTTCAAGTGGTTCTGTGACAATGTCAATTGTAATGGATTGGCCATTGAAAAAATCAACTTTAATTTCAGCTTTGCTAACAAATTTATCCGAAGCAATAACTTTCATTCCAAGTCCGAGCGCCATTTTAGCCACAGCTTGACCAATTCTTTCAAAACCAATAATTCCGATTGTTTTACCACGCAATTCAATTCCGTTGGCATAGGCTTTTTTCAGTCCTTCAAAATCAGAATCGCCTTCAAGTGGCATATTTCTATTAGAATCATGTAAAAAACGAACGCCACTAAATAAATGTGCAAAAACCAATTCAGCTACACTTTCAGATGAAGATGCTGGTGTGTTAATCACATGCTTTCCATTGGCACGAGCATATTCAACATCAATATTATCCATACCAACACCACCACGACCAATAACTTTTAGGCCAGGACATGCATCAATAATGTCTTTTCTAACTTTGGTTGCACTTCTTACTAACAATACGGTTACATCATTATTATTAATAAAATTGGCAACTTGTTCTTGCGCAACTTTAGTGGTGATTACTTCAAAACCTCCTTTTTCTAAAGCGGTAATTCCACTTTTTGAAATTCCGTCGTTTGCTAATACTTTCATATTTATAGTGATTGTGAGGTTCGAATCAATCGTACCTCAATTATTATATTTGTTATATTGCTTTTTCTAATGCTTGCATTACATCTACCAACACTTGAACGCTTTCCAAAGGCAAGGCATTGTACATCGAAGCGCGATATCCTCCAACAGATCGGTGTCCTGGCAACCCAGAAATTCCAGCTTCTTTCCACATTTTGTCAAAAATAGGAGCGTGGCTTTCATCATTTAATAAGAAAGTAGCATTCATGCTACTTCTATCTTCTACGGCAGCAGCACCTTTAAATAATGGATTTCTGTCGATTTCTGCATAAAGTAAAGCTGCTTTGGCCTCGTTTATTTTTTCAATTGCAGCAATTCCGCCTAAGTTTTTCAACCATTGAAGCGTTAACAAGGAAGCATAAACTGGAAAAACAGGCGGCGTATTGTACATGCTTTCCGCTTTAATATGTTTTTCGTAATCCAACATACTCGGAATGTATCTTCCCGATTTACCTAATATTTCTTCTTTAACAACTACTAATGTAGCTCCTGCAGGTCCCATATTTTTTTGAGCTCCCGCATAAATCAAATCAAATTTTGAAAAATCTAAAGTTCTAGAAAAAATATCCGAACTCATATCGCAAACCACAGGAACATTCGTTTCTGGAAACGATTTCATTTCTGTTCCAAAAATAGTATTGTTGCTGGTGCAGTGAAAATAAGAAGCCTCCGTTGGGATGGCATATCCTTTCGGAATGTGGTTGTAGTTTTCTTCTTTTGAAGAAGCTACAATTACCGTTTCACCAAAATGTTTAGCTTCTTTAATTGCATTGTTTGCCCATGTTCCGGTGTCTAAATAGGCTGCTTTGCCCTCCGTTTTCATTAAATTATAAGGAACCATTAAAAATTCCAAACTAGCACCACCTGCCAAAAATAACGCTTGGTATCCTTTTCCTTCTAATCCCAATAATTCTAAAACTAAGGCTCTTGCCTCATCCATAACCGCAACAAAATCTTTGCTTCGATGTGAAATTTCTAAAATTGATAAATCCGAATTATTGAAGTTTAAAATAGCTTGTGCCGATTTTTCGAATACTTCTTGTGGTAAAATGCAAGGTCCTGCGCTGTAGTTGTGTTTTTTCATGGTAGTAGTTCCAAATTTTAAAAGTGCAAATTTCGGAAATACCATTTGGAATTGTAGTTATAATTTATCAAAAATCAGGGTATGTTATTAACGAAATCGTAATAGTTTATAACATATTTTATCAATAATGTAATGGGTAAATTTAAGAAAGATGCAATAAAAATTCTAAGGTATTTACATTGTCAGCATAGTCCCATAGTTTTGGTTTTTGGGTTTCCCCAAATGGGATGCTGTTTTCAAAATAATCCTTGCAAACGATACACTGAATTTGATCAGCATCGGCTTCCAGTCGATTTTTTAGGACTTGAATATCATCATAATATTCATAAAACAAAGAAGAAATAGGAGAGGAGTAGCTCGTATCTTCTTTTATGGTTAGGAATTCGTTATCCAATAATTTGAAATTACTCATTAAAAAAACCGCCTTATTGTAATCATAATTATTAGCGTATTTTTCATAATAAATCACCTCTTTTTGCTTGTATATGGCTTGAAAAAAGGCATCAAAATTATAGTCTTTTGGTACAAATAATTTAGATACATTTCGGCAGCCCAATCCAAAATATCTAAAGATGTCTTCTCCTAAATTTTCCAAATCTTCAATGGTTTCATTTCCCGTTAATACGGCTACGGAATTTCGGTTTTTTCGAATGATACTTGGTTTGTCTTTGAAGTAATATTCAAAATAGCGTGCGGTATTATTGCTTCCGGTAGCAATTACGGCATCAAAATTTTCTAATTTTTCTTCAGTGAACGTAATGTAGTTTTTGATTTCAGGATTAATAGAAATTAAATAATTTGCTAAAAAAGGCAATAACTTTTGATCGTTTGAGGAGGTTTTTACTAAAACTTTATGCCCCGAAATTACCACCGATAAAAAATCATGAAACCCTACCAAAGGAATATTTCCAGCCAAAATTAACCCAACCGTTTTTGGTTTTAAATTACTAAAATCATATCCGGATAACCACTCGTCTAGATGCTCTTCGGTTAAGGCTTCTGCCCAAGATTGTATAGCAAAAAAGACTTGTTCTGGAGTAAACCAGCCGTTATGCGATTGCGATAATTCAATCAAATTTAAAAATGAATCATAATACAAATCGTTATTTTTTACGGCAGCGTTTTTAGTAGAATTATCTAATGAAAATTGACTTAAAAACTCACCTAAAGCAATAAAACACTTTTTTTTATCGATTTGTAACATTTGCGACTTGTATATGAATGGTTTTGATTGTAATTTTGCACAAAATTAAACAAATCATTTAGTAAAATAGATTTTTAAATCTAATATCTAAATTTTAATATCAAAATAGAAAAATGGCGATTATAATTACAGACGAATGTATTAATTGTGGAGCTTGCGAGCCAGAATGTCCGAATACTGCTATTTATGAAGGAGCTGATGATTGGCGATATAAAGACGGAACCAAATTAAAAGGAAAAGTGATTTTGCCTGATGGAACTGAAATTGATGCCGATGCCGCTCAAACTCCAATTTCTGATGATATCTATTATATTGTTCCAGGTAAATGTACCGAATGTAAAGGGTTTCACGAAGAGCCTC
The DNA here is from genome assembly GCF_046073885.1 of Flavobacterium sp. Lineage (GTDB taxonomy): Bacteria > Bacteroidota > Bacteroidia > Flavobacteriales > Flavobacteriaceae > Flavobacterium. The sequence continues at coordinate 36,308 of NZ_JBJTND010000027.1, read as the reverse complement.
AATGTGCTGCAGTTTGTCCAGTGGATTGTTGTGTACCCGATGATAATCATGTGGAAAGCGAAGAAACCTTATTAAATCGTCAATCGTTTTTACATAACGAATAAGTATAAATTCAATTTAATCCCGGAGCTGACTTCGGGATTTTTTTTGCACTCCTATTATAATAGAATGTGTTTCAAAAACTTTTAAACTTTCAATTAATAGAAGTATATTTGCACACTTTTAAAACAAATTCATAATGAAAGCAGGAATTGTAGGCTTACCTAATGTAGGAAAATCAACTTTATTTAATTGTTTATCAAATGCAAAAGCGCAAAGTGCAAACTTTCCTTTTTGTACTATTGAACCAAATATTGGTGTAGTAAATGTACCCGATCCAAGAATTGTCCGTTTGGAAGAATTAGTGAAACCAGAACGTGTTCAAATGGCAACTGTAGATATCGTAGATATTGCAGGTTTGGTAAAAGGAGCAAGTAAAGGAGAAGGCCTTGGAAATCAATTCTTAGGAAACATTAGAGAGTGTAATGCCATTATTCATGTTTTACGTTGTTTTGATAACGATAATATTGTGCATGTTGACGGAAATGTAAATCCGGTGCGTGATAAAGAAACAATCGACATCGAATTGCAATTAAAAGACCTTGAAACAGTTGAAAAACGATTGGAAAAAGTCAATCGTGCAGCCAAAACGGGAAACAAAGAAGCGCAAGTTGAAAAAGCATTGTTAGATCGAATTCGTGAAGCATTATTACAAGCAAAATCGGCTAGAACTGTGGTGCCTCAAAATAATGATGAGGAAGAATTAATGAAAGATTTTCAGTTAATTACAAATAAACCAGTACTTTATGTTTGTAATGTAGATGAAGCAGCTGCAGTAAATGGAAATAAATATGTAGATCAAGTTCGTGAATTAGTAAAAGACGAGCAAGCAGAAGTGATTGTGCTTTCTGTGGGAGCTGAAGCAGATATTACCGAGTTAGAAAGCTATGAAGAGCGTCAAGTTTTTCTTGAAGATATGGGTCTTTCTGAGCCAGGATCGGCGGTATTAATTCGTGCAGCTTATAAATTATTAAAATTACAAACCTATTTCACTGCAGGGGTAAAAGAAGTTCGTGCTTGGACGATTAACATCGGTGATACCGCTCCAAAAGCGGCCGGAGTGATTCACACCGACTTCGAAAAAGGATTCATCCGCGCAGAAGTTATTGCCTACGAAGATTTCTCAAATTATGGCTCTGAGGCTAAGGTTAAAGAAGCCGGAAAATTGCGTGTTGAAGGAAAAGAATACATCGTGAAAGATGGTGATGTAATGCATTTCCGTTTTAACGTTTAGTCATTGCGAGGAACAAAGCAAACACATAAAATAAATCAAAAACCGCAAAAGAAATTTTGCGGTTTTTTTATGTTTTATTTCTTCAAATTTCTCCCTTCTAGCTTCAAAAATTGTCAAAAACATTCTTAATAACTTCTCAAAATCTACTTTTAAATAGCATCGAAATTGACTAAATTAGCACACCCGAGCTTACTAAACAATATTAGCTAAGCGAAACGAAGTTAAATTCGATTTATTTAAAAATGGCAGAACAAGATCAATATACCGAAGACAATATACGCTCACTCGATTGGAAAGAACACATTCGAATGCGTCCCGGAATGTACATTGGGAAGCTAGGTGATGGTTCTTCTCCTGATGACGGAATTTATATTCTTTTAAAAGAGGTAATCGATAACTGTATCGATGAGTTTGTGATGGGAGCGGGTAAAGTAATTGAAGTTACGATTAAAGATAAATTAGTAACCGTTCGTGATTATGGTCGTGGAATTCCGTTAGGGAAAGTGGTAGATGTAGTTTCCAGAATGAATACCGGAGGTAAATACGATTCGAAAGCCTTCAAAAAATCAGTTGGGTTAAATGGAGTTGGTACCAAAGCGGTTAATGCTTTATCGAACTATTTCCGTGTTGAATCGGTAAGAGATAACCAACAAAAAGCAGCCGAATTCTCTGAAGGTAATTTAGTTCAAGAAGAGGAAATTGTAGAGTCTACCAAAAGAAAAGGAACCAAAGTGGCTTTCATAGCCGATGAGGTTATTTTCAAAAAATACAAATACCGTAATGAGTATGTCGTTAAAATGCTCAAAAATTATTGTTATCTAAATCGTGGATTAACAATATATTATAACGGAGAAAAATATGTTTCAGAATATGGATTGAAAGATTTATTGGAAGAAACAATCACTGAAGAAGACATGCAATACCCAATCATTCACTTGGAAGGGGATGATATTGAAATTGCATTAACGCACAGTAAATCACAATATTCAGAGGAGTATCATTCGTTTGTAAACGGACAAAACACCACTCAAGGAGGAACGCACTTAAATGCCTTTCGTGAGGCAGTGGTGAAAACCATTCGTGAATATTACAATAAAGGTTTTGAGGCATCCGATATCAGAAAGTCGATTGTTTCTGCGGTTTCCATTAAAGTAGAAGAGCCGGTATTTGAATCGCAAACCAAAACCAAATTAGGATCGAATGATGTAGGACCGGATGGACCAACTGTTCGTACTTTCATTCATGATTTTATCACCACCAAATTAGATAACTTCTTACATAAAAATCCGGAGACGGCCGATTTGCTTTTACGTAAAATTTTGCAAGCAGAACGCGAAAGAAAAGAACTTTCTGGAATTCGAAAATTAGCAAAAGATCGTGCTAAAAAGTCGAGCTTGCACAACAAGAAATTGCGTGACTGCCGAGTGCATTTAACGGATGCTAAAAACCCAAGAAGTTTAGAAAGTACGCTATTCATTACCGAGGGGGATTCGGCTTCGGGTTCGATTACCAAAAGTAGGGATGTGAATACGCAAGCGGTTTTTAGTTTGCGTGGGAAGCCTTTGAATTCGTATGGAATGACCAAGAAAATTGTATACGAGAACGAAGAGTTTAATTTGCTTCAAGCGGCATTAGATATTGAAGAAAGCATTGAAGATTTGCGTTACAACAACATTGTAATCGCTACCGATGCCGATGTAGACGGGATGCACATTCGCTTGTTGTTGATTACCTTTTTCTTGCAATTTTTCCCTGAAATGATCAAAGAAGGGCATTTGTATATTTTGCAAACCCCTTTATTTAGAGTTCGAAATAAAAAAGAAACCATCTATTGCTACAGCGAAGAAGAGCGTGTAAATGCTATTGAAAAACTAAAACCAAAACCAGAAATCACGCGATTTAAAGGTTTGGGAGAGATATCTCCTGATGAGTTCAAGAATTTCATTGGCGAGAGCATCCGTTTGGATCCGGTGATGTTAGATAAAGCAACATCTATCGAGACTTTATTGGAATTCTATATGGGTAAAAATACACCAGATAGACAAAACTTTATCATTAATAATTTGAAGGTAGAATTAGATAAAGCAGAGGAATTAGCCTAGATAAAAGATACTTTAAAATACTGAAATAGTCAGCATAAATGAAAGACGAAGAAGATAATATTGAGGATATTAACGACGAGTTGGAAGATTCGACTCAAGATGAAAGTCTTGACGAAGGATTTGACGACATCGTTTCAACTGGAAATCATTTTTATGAAAATGATGAAAATCCTGAAGACACCATTACCAAAGTTACAGGAATGTACAAGGATTGGTTTTTGGATTATGCCTCATATGTAATTTTAGAGCGTGCCGTTCCTGCTATTGAAGACGGATTCAAACCGGTTCAACGTCGTATTATGCACTCGCTTAAAGAGTTGGATGACGGGCGTTACAATAAAGTTGCCAATGTTGTAGGGCATACCATGCAATACCATCCACATGGAGATGCGAGTATTGGAGATGCCATGGTGCAAATTGGTCAGAAAGAATTATTGATCGATTGTCAAGGAAACTGGGGAAATATTTTAACTGGTGATAGTGCAGCTGCTTCGCGATATATAGAAGCGCGTTTGTCAAAATTTGCTTTAGAAGTTTTGTATTCTCCAAAAATTACCGATTGGGGAGTTTCGTATGATGGGCGTCGTGCAGAGCCAAATAATTTACCGGTAAAATTCCCTTTACTATTAGCGCAAGGTGCCGAAGGAATTGCCGTTGGACTTTCTACCAAAGTGTTGCCACATAACTTTAATGAGTTAATTGACGCTTCAATTAAAGTATTAAAAGGCAGATCATTTACCTTATATCCCGACTTTCAAACTGCCGGAATCGCCGATGTTTCCAATTATAATGACGGAATGCGTGGTGGTCGTGTGCGGGTGCGTGCCAAAATAGCGCAGCTAGATAAACAAACTTTGGTGATTACTCAGATTCCGTTTTCAACCAATACTTCCTCATTAATTGATAGTATTTTGAAAGCTAATGAAAAGGGTAAAATCAAAATCAAAAAAATTGAAGACAATACTGCGGCAGAATTTGAAATTCTGATTCATTTATTCCCAGGGGTTTCTCCAGATAAAACCATTGATGCCTTGTATGCATTTACGGCATGCGAAACTTCTGTGGCGCCACTAGGCTGCGTAATTCAAGATAATAAACCGCTATTTATTGGTGTTTCCGATATGTTGAAAATTTCTACTAATAGAACAGTAGATTTACTCCGACAAGAATTGGAAATCCAATTGGAAGAGCTTAAAAATAAATGGCATTTTTCTACATTGGAGAAAATATTCATTCGCGAAGAGATGTATATTGATTTCAAATTGTATGCCGACAGAGAATCGCTTTATGAGTACATGTACAAACGATTTGAGCCTTTTGCCAAATCATTTGTTCGATCAATTACTGATGAAGATTTGCAAAAACTGACTCAAATTCCGATGATTCGTATTACGCGTTTCGACTCAGATAAGGCAGATGATTTTATTGCTAAGTTGGAAGACGAAATGAAAGAAGTGCAACATCATTTAGATAACCTAATTGATTTTGCAATTGATTATTTTACCAAATTAAAAGAAAAATACGGTAAAGGAAGAGAGCGTCAAACCGAGTTGCGAAGCTTTGAAAATATTGAAGCAACCAAAGTGGTTTTAAGAAACACCAAACTCTATGTAAACAAAGAGGAAGGCTTCTTCGGTACGGGTTTGAAAAAAGACGAATACGTTGCCGATTGCTCGGATATTGATGATGTGATTGTTTTCTTGCGTGATGGAAAAATGATGATCTCTAAAGTAGACGATAAAAAGTTTGTGGGTAAAGACATCATTCATATTGCGGTATTTGATAAAAACGACAAGCGTACCATTTATAACATGATTTATCGTGATGGTAAAAATGGTTCCACCTTTATAAAACGTTTCAATGTTTCGGGGGTTACGCGTGATAAATTCTATGATTTAACCCAAGAAACAGCTGGTTCGCAAGTGTTGTATTTCTCTGCTAATCCAAATGGGGAAGCTGAGGTAGTGACCATTTTATTGCGCCAAGTAGGAAGTGTGAAAAAACTGAAATGGGATGTCGATTTTACGGATATCGCTATTAAAGGTCGTGCGTCTCGAGGAAATACGGTTACTAAATATCCGATTAAGAAAATCGAATTAAAAGAAAAAGGGATTTCGACTTTACGTCCAAGAAAAATTTGGTTTGATGACACGGTTCAGCGTTTGAATGTGGACGGTAGAGGCGAATTATTAGGTGAATTCAGACCTAATGACCGCTTGTTGATTATCAATCAATCGGGTAAATTAAAAACAATTATTCCGGAGTTGACCACGCATTTTGATGAGGACTTGATTGTATTAGAAAAATGGAATCCGAAGAAACCAATTTCTACCATTTATTATGACGGAGAAAAAGAACGTTATTTTGTAAAACGCTTCTTAGTTGAAAATGAAAACAAAGAAGAGCTTTTCATTACCGAACACGAAAAATCCCAATTAGAAATTGTTTCTACCGATTGGAGACCCGTTGCTGAGCTTGTTTTTGCTAAAGTAAAAGGAAATCAAAAAGAGAATCAAACGATTGATTTAGAACAGTTTATTGCTGTAAAAGGAATAAAAGCGCTTGGAAATCAATTGACTACTGATAAATTGAAACAAGTTAATTTATTGGAATCACTTCCATATGAAGAGCCTGTTGAAGAAGAGCCTGAAGAGATTGAAACTTCTGGAGAAGATTCTATTACGGAAGATATTAAAACCGAATTAGATGATGACGGCCAAATAACATTAAGTTTAGAATAATAAAATCTGCAAGGAACACCCTTGCAGATTTTCTTTTATATCCTACCTCAAAATTAATATAAAATGTCAAATTTCCCATCCGATATTGAAATAGCGCAATGCGCAACTTTACAGCACATTCGTGCCATTGCAGAAAAAATAAACATTACTGAAGACGATTTAGAATATTACGGAAAGTATAAGGCCAAATTGCCTTTAGAACTTCAAGTTGAAAATCCAAAAGGGAAATTAATTTTGGTTTCGGCACTTTCACCAACTAAATATGGTGAAGGTAAAACCACCATGTCAATTGGTTTGACAGATGGTTTAAATTACATTGGAAAAAAAGCAATTGCCGCATTGCGCGAGCCTTCGTTAGGACCTGTTTTTGGATTGAAAGGGGGAGCTGCCGGTGGTGGTTATGCTCAAGTGGTTCCTATGGAAGATATTAATTTGCATTTTACGGGTGATTTTTCGGCTATTGAAAAAGCCAATAATTTATTGTCGGCGGTTATTGATAATAACTTACAAAATCCTAAATATTCGTTGAATTTAGATCCGAAATCTATTGCGTGGAAGCGTGTAATGGATATGAACGATCGTTCCTTGCGTCAAATCATTATTGGAGTTGGGGCTAAAGCCAACGGAACGATGCGTGAAGATGGTTTTAATATCACTCCTGCTTCTGAGGTGATGGCAATTTTATGTCTTTCTAAAGATATGGAAGATTTAAAATTACGATTGGGAGCTATTTTTGTGGGAAAAACCATTGAAGGAAAAGCAATTTTTGCACGCGATTTGAATGTGGTTGGTGCCATGGCTGTATTACTAAAAGATGCCTTGAAGCCTAATTTAGTGCAAACTCTAGAAGGGAATCCGGCTATTTTGCACGGAGGTCCTTTTGCAAGTATTGCTCAAGGAACCAATACCGCAATAGCAACCAAAATGGGACTTTCTCTTGGGGATTACGTAGTTACCGAGGCAGGTTTTGGAGCTGATTTGGGTGCGGAGAAGTTTTTACATATTAAATGTGGTCAATCGGGGTTGAAGCCGGATGCGGCGGTTTTAGTAGCTACAATTCGAGCGATTAAACACCATGCGGGTTTGAGTGCCGATGAGTTTAAAACTGAAAATGTTCCGGCTATTGCTAAAGGATTTTGCAACCTTGAAAAGCATATTGAAAACATGCAAAAATTTGGATTGAATCCAGTGGTTTGTATCAATGCATTTCCAGATGATACCGAAGCCGAATATGAAGCATTGAAAGCGTTATGTTTGACAAAAGGGGTAACTGCTATTGTGAGTACCGCATTTTCTCAAGGTGGAAAAGGATCGGCGGAGTTGGCAACACAAGTAATTGCTGAAATAGAAAGTGGTAAAGCCAATTTTGAACCTTTGTATCAAAAGGAAGATTCAATAGAGCATAAAATAATAACAGTTGCAAAAGAGATTTATGGTGCTTCGGGGGTGGAGTTTTCGCCTAAATCAAAAACGCAATTGAAGATGATTAACGAATTGGGATTTGGGGATTTTTCGGTTTGTATGGCTAAAACACCAGCTAGTTTTTCGGATAATGAGAAATTAATTGGTCGCCCAACCGATTTTTCAATTACTGTTCGAGAATTTGAAATTGCGAGTGGTGCCCGTTTCATCGTGCCTTTACTTGGTGATGTGATGCGTATGCCTGGTTTGCCGGCGGTTCCTAATGCTGAGCGTATTGATATTGATGCAGACGGTAAAATTATTGGGTTGTCTTAAATTTTTATATAGAAACAATAGGTTAATTTACTAGCCCCGATAGTAATGAAAACAAAAATGTCCCGATTGTTTCGGGACATTTTTTGTTGTAATGTATAGCGGGAATTGCCATTGGTAATGAGCCCAATGATTCGCTGCTAATTATTAATATTGGTATCTTTTAGATTTTCATCTTTGATTTCGTTGTTGTGTAGCTTAACCGGTTTGCTGTTTTTGCGCACTTTGATGTTGAGGAATTCCACAAACAAAGAGAAGAAAATGGCAAAATACAAATAGCCTTTTGGGATACTTGAAACTTCTATATCGTTGCCAAAACGGAAGTGGGCCAAGTGCGACCCTTCGGCAAGCAACATCACTCCAATAAGGATTAAAAAGGATAAACCTAGAATTTGAATAGTAGGGTGGTCATTTACAAATTTTGATACCGGGCCAGCGAAAATCATCATAATCCCAATTGAAATTACCACTGCTAGAATCATGATTTCTATGGCGCCTGCAGGTCCAAAACCACCTTCGGCTGGGCTTTTCATGCTTATCATTCCGATAGCTGTTAAAATACTATCAAATGAAAATACAATGTTTAATAAAGCAATCTGAAGAATCGCTGCCGACAAGCTGTTGCTGGCTTTTCCGCTTGTGCCTTCTTCTTCGCCTTCCATTTTGTGATGAATTTCGGAAACCGATTTATATAAAAGGAATAAGCCTCCGCCAAAAATTATTAAGCTTTGACCGGTTACATGGGCTTCAAAAAAATCAAAATTGATATGAAATAAAGTTTCTTGTAAGCTTAATACCCAAGTGATTCCGAATAACAAAATAATTCGGAAAATCATTGCTAAAATTAAACCGATTCTGCGTGCTTTGGGTTGTTCTTTTTCTGGAAGTTTGCCTGAAACGATGGATAAAAAAACAATATTATCTATGCCTAAAATGATTTCTAGGAAGGTAAGAGTAAGTAATGCTACCCAAGCATTTGGGTTGGAAATTAATTCGATCATAATTAATTAATTTTTGTTACAGTTCCGATTTGTTTTTTGTTTTCTCCAACAAACGAATATTCGAAAGTGTAGGTTTTATCTTTGGTAGAAATAATTCGCATGCTGATGGCTTTTTTTTCTGCGCTATTTCTTGGTTTTAGTTTTTGTAGGATAAATTCGTAGTCGTTTACCCATCGTACCGAAGCAGTGTCTGTTCTTTCGTGATAGGTTTCGATTTGAAGGTTTTCCGTTCTTGTAAACGTAGTAATTTCTTTTCTGCCATTTACAACTTGTTCAAATACAAATTTTCCTGTTTTAAAATCTTTAGGGTTGCATTCTACTTGTTTTTGGCATGATAAAAATGCAAAAGGAATAAGAAAACACTTGAGTTTGATAATTGAAATGGTCATATTATTTATCATTAAATAAGGCATCGGTCATTGTTTTTAATCCTTTGAATGCAAGAAATACCGAGGTAATGCAAATGGCACAACCAATGGCTAAAACCAAATAATGCCAATTTGTATGTTTGTTCATAAATGCATTATAAATCACACTCGGCCCAAGAAACATAAGCGGTAAGGCGCCAAAAAGGTATTTAACTCCTTTTGCTAGTAACTCATTATTTGTTGCCATATAATTGTATTAAATTGAATTATAACTGTCTACTGCTTTTCTTACACTCCCAAATTCTTGTAACAATTCGCTTGCTTTTTCATAGCTAACAGGAATCTCACTCATAATCATTTTTACTCCGCGATCAACTAGTTTATCATTACTTAGTTGCATATCTACCATTTTGTTTCCTTTCACTTTTCCGAGTTGGATCATGGTGGCAGTAGAAATCATATTCAAAACTAATTTTTGAGCGGTACCTGCTTTCATTCGGGAACTTCCGGTTACAAACTCCGGTCCAACAACCACTACAATAGGTAGGTTTGCTAACAGTGCCAACGGACTTCCTTCATTACAGGTGATGCATCCGGTAAGAATGTTGTTTTCATTGCATTTGGTTAATCCACCAAGGACATAAGGAGTAGTACCAGAAGCCGCTATACCAATAACAACGTCATTAACTCCAATATTTTGCTCTTGTAAATCAATCCACGCTTGGGTGGTATTGTCTTCGGCATTTTCAACGGCACGACGAATGGCAGTGTCGCCACCAGCAATTATTCCATTTACCAAATCAAAAGGCACTCCAAAAGTAGGGGGACATTCTGAGGCATCTACAATTCCAAGTCTGCCCGAAGTTCCAGCGCCAATGTAGAAGATGCGTCCGCCCAATTTCATTTTCTCCACAATTTTTGTGACTAAAGCTTCAATTTGTGGTAACGCTTTTTCAACGGCTAAGGGAACCGTTTTATCTTCGTTATTGATGTTATGCAACAATTCGGAAACCGACATTTTTTCTAAATGTTCGTATTTGGAGGATTGTTCGGTGGTTTTAGTAAAATTCATTTTTTAAGTCTAAGATTCGGTGGTACTAAGATAACTAGTTTTTGGTTATTAATTAAACAAAACAAGCCAATACAATTCCGAGTACAATCATTGATATTTTGGCAATATTAAATTTGTGCCCTTCGCTGCTTTCAAAAATAATCGTGGATGAAATATGGAATAAAATTCCAATTACCACTGCTGTTAGTTCGGTGTAATAATCATTTAATACCGGTAAAGTATCTGAAATTAATGTTCCCATAGGCGTCATCACTGCAAACGATAACATAAACAAAAACAAAGCGGTTCTATTAAGTTCGGCCTGAATAAAAAAGGTAGTTAAGATAATAGCAATTGGCAGGTGGTGTATAGCAATTCCAATGGCAAGATTGTGATGGTGCCCAACAGGAAAACCTTCCAATAAAGCATGAATACACAAACTAATAAATAGGAGCCAAGGCATTTGAGTTAGTTTATCATGTCCGTGAACATGACCGTGTTCGGCTCCTTTAGAGAAAAATTCAAGAATGATTTGAAACAAAATCCCAACCATAATAAAAATACCCACTTTTACATTTCCGCTTTCATAAACATCGGGTAATAAATGCATCACCGTTAGCGAAAGCAAAAATGAACCACTAAATGCCAAGAGCAGTTTCAAATTCTTTTTTGCTTGTGGTTTTAACCAAATAGCAATAGAGAATCCAAGTAAAACAGATAATAAAGGTAAAATATAATTCATATTTTTTATAGTCTTTATTCTAAAGTCATCCTGAGCTTGTCGAAGGACTTATTTAAAAATCATTATTAATCGTTCGCTGTCTTTTTTATGGTATTTTTTTAATTTATAATCTCCAAAAGTATCCAATAAATAAATTCCGGCTTGCTCCATCATTTGTTTGAAATCATCAAGAGTCAATGCTCGAACCTTTTCGGTATAATGAAAATCTTGGCCTTTATCAGTAAAATTAATTTCCTTAATGATATAACCGTCTAATAAATAGCGCTTTAAATGAAAGTCTATTCCGTCAACCGATTTGGTTTCTTCGGCAACTAATTGATCTAATACATACGGTACATTCATAAAATCAATCACCGCAAACCCATATTCGGAAAGGTTTTCTTTGATTGAAACCAGTGTTTTTAGGTTGTCTTCATCATTTTCGAAATAACCAAAACTCGTAAACAAATTAAAAACTGCATCAAATTGCTTTTTGATTGGCTCGCGCATGTCGTGAACCTTGAAATTCAAAGTATCATTTGCATTTTTGTTCGCTATTTCAATGCTGTTTTCTGACAAATCAACTCCTAAAACTTTGAATCCCAATTGGTTTAAATAAATCGAATGACGCCCTTTGCCACAGGCTAAATCCAATACTTTGGCGTGTTCTGGTAGGTTGAGATAATGCGTTAAATTATCCATGAAAATTTGTGCTTCACGGTAATTTCGGTCTTTGTAAAGTATGTGGTAATACGGCGTATCAAACCAAGAGGCAAACCAAGACGATTCTGGATTGCTGATTTGAGCTTGCTGATTTGTGATTTTTGACATTAATTCTTGTACATAAAATTCGTAACGCACAAATTTAGTGTATTTTTGCAGAAATTGTCTCAAGTTTGCAATTCATATTGCATTAGACATTGAATTTTGATAGTGAAAAATGGAAAATTTTAAAATGGTAGCCAAAACCTTTTTTGGTTTTGAAGAAATATTAGCAAAAGAGTTGCAACAATTAGGAGCCCAAGAAGTAGAAATTGGAACCCGAATGGTGAGTTTTAAAGGGGATAAAGGGTTTATGTACAAGGCAAATCTTTCTTTGCGTACTGCCTTGAAAATTTTGAAACCGATATATTATTTCCGAGCTAAATCGGATGCTTTGTTGTATAAAGGAATTCAGGGGATTGATTGGAGTAAGTTTATGAATGCCAATCAAACTTTTGTGGTGGACACAACCATTCATTCCGAGCATTTTAAGCATTCACAATTTGTTTCTCAAAAAGCAAAGGATGCGATTGTAGATCAATTTAGAGAAAAAACAGGGCAACGACCAAGTATCGATAAAGATTTTCCAGACCTTCGAATTAACATCCATATCGATCGCGATCAAGTTTCGGTTGCTTTGGACACTTCCGGAGCCTCTTTGCATCATCGTGGGTATAGAACGGCCACCAATATTGCGCCAATAAACGAAGTGTTGGCTGCGGGAATGTTGTTATTGGCAGGTTGGGAAGGGAAAACCGATTTTCTTGACCCAATGTGCGGTTCAGGAACTATTTTAGTTGAAGCCGCTATGATTGCTTGTAATATTCCGGCTAACATCAACCGAAAAGAATTTGCTTTCGAAAAATGGAACGATTGGGATAATGACCTTTTTGATCAAATTATTGATGCCTTGATGAAGCGCACGCGCGAATTTCATTATTCGATAAAAGGCTATGATAAAGCACCAAGTGCTGTAGAAAAGGCCAAAGCCAATGTTATTAATGCCAATTTAGACGATTATATTACTGTAGAACTAAAGAACTTTTTTGACACCGAAAAAGCAACCGAAGGGCCGCTACAAATGGTTTTTAATCCGCCTTATGGAGAACGATTGGATATCGATTTAGAGCGTTTTTACAGAGAAATGGGTGATACCATGAAGCAACATTATCCAGGTACGCATGCTTGGTTTATAACGGCTAATTTGGAAGCGTTGAAATTTGTAGGATTGAAACCATCCCGAAAAATTAAATTATTTAACGGAAGTTTGGAGGCTCGTTTGGTTAAATACGAAATGTATGAAGGCAGTAAAAGAGCTAAATTTCAGGTAGATAGAACTTAAATTATTGAATTATTATGTCAAAAAGAACAAAATCATTCGTTTACAATCTTATCGGATTTGCCTTAGTTTTCATTCCGATGCAAGCTTTGCTTATTCGTTTTTCAAATCTTTCTGGAATATGGATTCCGATGACAGCTTTTGTAATTGGAACTATATTAGCACCTAAATTTCAGGCTGTTCGAACCAAAGACGGGGATAAGCTATTTATGAAATGGCTTTTCGTTAAAGGTGTAAAGGAGATTAAGTAATAATTAATCGAATTAATTATTCCAATATTTTATAAAAAATTCTACTATCAATTTTGATATTAATTTTATTGTCACCCGTTGGCTTGTTGAGCTCAAAATTTGCTGATTGAGGTGATGATTTTATTTTTTTGGATATTAATTTTTCACTGTCAATAGCCCATGAATCTGATAGAGTTGTAGTTAAGCTTCTTTCAATTTTGTTGCCAACTAATTCTGTTATTGCATGTGGATAAAATATTATTTTATCATTTTTTATTTTAAAATTTCCTGAAATTTTTACAATTCTATTTAAACCATTATATCCTGTTGGTTCAAATTCAAATTTATTATTAGATAGAAACCGATAAATATCGTGATAATTGGAGCTAATTTCACTGGTTTCTGCTTGCCAAACACCAATTATTTCATCATTATTATTTTTATTAGATGTTTGACAAATTGAGTTTATTGAAAATAATAAAATCAATAAAATTGCTATTTTTTTCATAACATTATTTGTGTTTAGTTATTAGTAGATAAGTAATAAATAACTAATTAATTAAATTCCTTTCAATCCATCAATTAAAGCATCAATATCTTCTTTAGTATTGTAATGACTAAAAGAGATGCGTAAACTCGGTTTTTTCAAATCTTCTTCGGCTAGAATCTCTGCTAATACGTGGGATGGTTTAACGCTTCCGCTTTGGCAAGCACTTCCGCGAGAAACGGCAATGCCTTTCATGTCTAAATTAAACAATATCATCGCTGTTTTTTCTTCCGAAAAGGGCAGTAAAACATTTAAAATATTGTAAAAAGTTACTTCTCCATTAATTTTGATTTCTGGAAAATGAGTTTGAAGCTCCGTAATACAATAGTTTTTTAATTCTGTGATGTAATTTCTCTCCGATTCTAAGTTTGTGGAAGCAAGTTCTAAAGCCTTAGCCATTCCGGCTACTTGATGCACCGCTTCGGTTCCTGCTCGTAATCCTTTTTCTTGTTCGCCTCCAAACAATAAGGGTTGAAGCACAATTCCCTTTTTTACATAAGCAAAACCAATCCCTTTTGGACCATGAAATTTATGCGCACTGGCTACAATAAAATCAACTGGAATATCTTGAAGATTATATTCGGTTTTACCAACCGCTTGCACGGTATCGCAATGGAAAAGCGCATGATGTTGGTGGCAAATTCTACCTATTTTTTCAATATCTAAAACGGTTCCAATTTCATTATTCACTTGCATCAAACTCACCAATGTATTCGGGCTTTTAGATAGTAAGTCTACTAAATGGGTAGCATCTACCGCCCCCGAAGGTAATATTTTCACATAGTCTACCTCAATACCGTACTGCTGCTGTAGGTTTTTTACAGTGTATAGCGTTGCATGATGCTCGATTTTACTGGTAATGATTCGTTGTATTTTTAAATCTTTAACAGCGCTGGTTAGAATCCAGTTGGAAGCCTCGGTTGCATTGGCAGTAAAAATAAGCTCTTGCGCAGCACAACCTAAAATTTTCGCAATAGATTTTCGGGATGACTCCAAGATGTTTTTAGCGCTTCTTCCAAAGCTGTGGGTAGAGGAGGGGTTGCCAAAATCATTTTGCAATACTTGAGTCATTTCGGCAATTACTTCATGACGAAGTGGAGTAGTTGCTGCGTTATCGAGATATATTTTTTTCATTTAGTTTTTGTTCTGTTTGAAATAAACTTCGGTGGCGCCCATTCCATATTTTTGATAATTGGCATCTTGAAAGGTAATTCCTTCTGTTCGATTGAGCATAAAATCGAGTTCTGCTTTTAATACTCCCTCTCCAACTCCGTGTATAAAAACGATCTTCGGAATGCGATTTCGAATCGCAAAATCAAGGTGTCTTTTGGCGGTTTCAGTTTGGAGATTTAGGATGTCAAAATTACTCATTCCTCTGAAATTTTTTACTAATTTTTCAATGTGTAAATCAAATTCTGGAATGCCACGTTCTACTTTATCTGTTTTAAAAGTTGGAATATTTTGCTTTTTTCTCGGCTGAATATCACTGCTTTTATGAACTAAAGTTTCACTTTTTATGATTTTATTTAAATTATTGGTATTGTTTATTTTAACTAATTCATTGACAAAATAAGTCAACACAAAATCATCGCTTGTTTTTATTGTGATTTCATTGTTTTTCACCGCAACAACTATTCCGTCGATTGCCTCATCAAGTACCGAAACACTATCGCCAATATCAAATTTCTTCGTGGTCATCTTCTGAATCTTTTGGAGGGATTTTGGCAGATAATTTTATCATACCATACATGAAAATCAGTAAAGCAATACAAGTAATAAAAATATTTGGTTCGGGAGTGTTTTGCTCATAGAATGCTACAAAAATTGCAGCAACCATAATTAGGAAAAATAACTTCTTCATCGGAATCGTTTTAAGTATCAAAAATAGAAAACTAAAATTAGAATGCCGACTTTTAAATAAATATTTGTAAAATTGTGCTTATTATTTTTGCGATGGAACACTACATGTTGCCTTGTTTGTTTAAGAAGTATTTTGGTATCGATTGTATCGGTTGCGGATTTCAACGTGCTTTAAATTTGATTTTGCATGGAGAATTTACGCAAGCTTTTCAAATGTTTCCGGCAATATACACTTCGCTTTTATTTTTCTTATTTGGAGCGATTTACTTTATTTTTCCTACTTCAAAAAATTCTAAAATAGTACTATTTTTCGCTATTAGTAATGCAATTATCATGATTGCTTCGTATGTTTACAAAATGAAATTTCTTTTTTAATTTAAATACTATAACCCATGGAAAACCATAAATTACCTAACGCTACCGCTGTTCTTGTTCTGGGAATCTTGTCAATACTAACTTGTTGTTGCTATGGTATCTTCGGATTAATATTAGCAATCGTAGGATTGTATTTAACGCATAAAGATTTGATTCTTTACAATGGATCGCCAGAAAAATTCATGAATTTCAGTCAATTAAATACCGGTAAAATACTTTGTATAATTGGGGTGGTACTGAATGCTATTTCAATTTTGTATTTTATTTGGGTGATTAAAATGATAGGATTGGATGCTTTTCAAGATCCTGCGTTGCTGCAAGAGCGACTGCAACATTTGCAAGATATGGCTCGATAACAAATAAAAAAAAACCGTCTCACGAGACGGTTTTTTTATTATGATCAATTGAAATTAATTTTCAAATTGCTTTAAGGTTTTGATAATGATATCCACGCAATCAAATAATTGCTCTTCAGTCATTACTAAAGGTGGTGCAAATCGAATGATATTGCCGTGTGTAGGTTTGGCTAATAAACCGTTATCTCGCAAAGCCATGCAAATATTCCATGCTGTATCGCTTTCTTCGGTATCGTTAATTACAATGGCATTTAATAAGCCTTTTCCTCGAACTAGCGTTGCAATGTTCGATGTTTGGATGTATTCCCCAAGTTTTTCTCTAAACAACCTACCTAAAACACGTGCGTTTTGAGATAATTTTTCTTTTTTCACGACTTCCAGCGCGGCTATGGCTACAGCTCCTGCAATTGGATTTCCTCCAAATGTTGAGCCATGTTGCCCGGGCTTAATTACGTTCATTATAGGATCGTTAGCTAAAACTGCCGAAACCGGATAGGCGCCTCCTGAAAGGGCTTTTCCTAGAATTAAAATATCTGGAGCTACATAAGTGCTTTGTTTTTCGCACGAATTTTCGCAAGTACAATTCCCGCAAACGGCTAATATAGAACCTGTTCTTGCGATACCTGTTTGTACTTCATCGGCAATGAATAAAACATTATTGGCTCCACAAAGTGCTTTTGCTTTCGCTAAATAATCTGAAGCAGGTACGTATACTCCAGCTTCCCCTTGAATAGGTTCAACAAGGAAGCCTGCGATGTTTTTGCTTGATTGAAGTGCTTTTTCTAACGCTTCAATGTCATCGTAAGGTATTTTGATAAATCCGGCCGTATACGGTCCGAAATTTTTTCTGGCGTTATCATCATTTGAAAACGAGATAATAGTAGTTGTTCTTCCATGGAAATTGCCGTCGCAAACAATAATTTGGGCTTCATTTTCTGAGATTCCTTTTTTCTCATAAGCCCATTTTCTACACAATTTCAAAGCGGTTTCAACCGCTTCAGCGCCTGTATTCATGGGTAAAACTTTATCAAACCCAAAATAGTTGGTTACATATTCTTCATACACCCCTAATTTATCATTGTAAAAAGCACGAGAAGTTAGCGTAAGTGTTTGAGCTTGTTCAATCATGGCATTTACAATGTCTGGATGACAATGTCCTTGATTTACAGCAGAGTAAGCAGATAGGAAATCATAATACTTTTTTCCTTCCACATCCCATACAAATACTCCATTTCCTTTGCTTAAAACTACTGGAAGTGGGTGGTAGTTGTGTGCTCCATATTTATCTTCTAAAGCAATTGCTTCTGCAGAGCTGATTTTTTCTAAAACTGACATATTTTTTCTGTTAAACTGCAAATTCGCAGCTATTTCTTAAAAAGCCATTCCTTCTTAATTGGGAGAGAAATCATCCTAGGATAGCAAAAATAGAAAAATATATTGCGAAAATCGAAAAAATACTGACTAATTTTTGGTGATTTATTAATAATTTCAATGTTGATTTATTCCGTTATTTGAAGGTAAATCAAAGTAACTGCTGCGGCAGTCATGATTACTAATGAGGCGAATCCGAGAATGTTGGTTTTCTTGGAGTTTGTGAATTCACCCATTACTTTTTTGTTGTTTGAAATATGCAAAATAATAGCAATTAAAACGGGTGCAGTCAGTCCATAAAGTATTGCTGTGTAAATTAAAGCTTTAACAGGAGAGATTCCGATGTAATTAATTGAAAGCCCCAAAATTAAAGAGAAGGCCATCACAATGTAGAACGCTTTTGCTTCGTGAAATTTTTTATCTAATCCTTGTTCCCAGCCAAATGTTTCGGCGATGATGTACGATAACGATCCGCTTAATACCGGAATTGCTAATAAGCCCGTTCCAATAACCCCGATTGCAAAAAGAAGGTAAGCAAAGTTCCCTGCTAGAGGTTTTAAGGCTGCCGCAGCTTGTTCAACCGTATCGATTTGGTGTATTCCAGCTTTGTATAAAACGGTACCAGTAGTAAGAATGATGAAAAACATTACAACCCCTGAAAATGACATTCCAAAATCAACATCCTGTTGCATGTTGTGAATTATTTTTTTGTTTACCATCAGGTGTCTTTTTTTATGTTTCATTTCTTCTACTTCCATTGAAGCTTGCCAAAAAAATAAGTACGGCGAAATAGTTGTGCCTAAAATCCCAACCAAAACACTAATGAAGTCTTTATTTAAATGAATTGTTGGAATAAACGTATTTTCAGCAACATCCATCCAATTTTGTTTGAATAAAAAAGGAACTATTAAATAAACTAAGAGCACAATGCATAAATATTTTAGTATGGCAGCAATTCTTTGGTAGGGTAAATAAATAATTAAAATTAACAGCATTAAAGTGAAAAATACACTAAAATAAATAGCATCAATTTTAGGAAATAATAAATTGCCCACAGCTCCCATTCCTGCAATATCGGCTCCAATATTCATAACAATAGCTGGAAAACTAAACAAAAGCATAACATATAAAAGTGGTCTGGGATAATTGGATTTTAAAGCTCCGGTTAATCCTTGCGAAGTAACGAGTCCGATTTTGGCACACATTTGTTGGATGGAAGCCATTAATGGAAACGCAACAATAGAGGTCCATAAAGTAGATAATCCAAAAGCAGCGCCTGCTTGCGAATAGGTCGCTATTCCGGATGGATCATCGTCACTTGCCCCTGTAATTAAGCCGGGACCCAGAATTTTCCAAAATTTTAGAAGGGGATTTGTCTTTTTCAATTCCAATTGATTTAGAAAATAAATTTAATCATTTGTTTCAAATAATTCAAATAATTTATTGACGGTATTCCAGTTTCGAATGGTAGAAATTACATTCAGATTTTTCTCAATGTAATTGTTGTCTAATCTCGTTTTAGCTGGTGATATGTCGTATTTGATGTAAATTCTACTTTGGTCGATGTGAACTTGATCGGGTTTAATTTTGCTGATTTTTAAATCATGAATGCGTTCGTTTTTTAATTCCATGGAAACAAACGAAACATACAATTTTTTGGTATCCACATCTTTTTCTTTTAGAAACGGATTATTTATAAGGCAAACTTCCAAATCAACTTTGCCAATTACTACAACCGGAACATCATGCCCGAAGGTTTTATAAATTTCTTGCTTAATTAAAAATCCCACTTTGGTAGGGCTTTCTTCGGGAGTTGTTACAAAAACATTACCCGATTGAATGTAGGTGCTAACATTTAAAAAACCAATTTGTTCTAATGCCGTTTTCAAGGCATCCATTTTTATCATGTTATGCCCTGAAACATTGATGCCGCGAAGTAAGGCAAGGTGTGTGGTCATGGAAGTTATTTTTTCAAATATACCATTTTCAAGACGAATAAATTATCGCATTAAAAAGATTTCTTATTTTTTTGCTAAACCAATATGAAAAACAAAGCAATAGTTTATTTTTGCGCTATGGGAAAAAAGAAAACAGATAAAGTTATTTTTGAAAATGTTACCGTGCTTGATGCGGGTGCAAAAGGAGTTTCGGTTGCTAAAGCACCAGAAGGTCAAGTTATTTTTCTTCCAAATGTGGTACCTGGCGATGTGGTTGATGTGCAAACATTAAAAAAGCGTAAGTCGTATTTTGAAGGAAGAGCTATAAAATTCCATTCTTTTTCAGAACATCGAATTGAACCTGTTTGCCAACATTTTGGAGCCTGTGGTGGTTGCAAATGGCAAAACATGAATTACGAGCGACAGTTGTTTTATAAAAATCAAGAGGTTTATAATAATTTAAAACGAATTGCGAAGGTAGACTTGCCCGAATTTGAGCCTATTTTAGGTTCTGAAAAACAATTCTTTTATAGAAACAAAATGGAATTTGGTTTTTCTGACACGAGATGGTTAACGGAAACCGAAATACAATCGGAGGATTCCAATTTGAGTAAAAATCCTGCATTGGGATTTCATATTCCAAGAATGTGGGATAAGATTTTAAATATTGATGAATGTCATTTGCAGGAAGATCCCTCTAATGCCATTCGGAATTCCATTCGAGAATTTGCTGTTCAAAACGGAATGACTTTTTTTAATGCCAGAAACCACGAAGGATTATTAAGGACTTTAATGATTCGTACTGCTTCTACAGGTGAAATTATGGTATTAATTCAGTTTTTTGAAAACGATAAAGAAAAAAGAGAATTACTATTAGATCATATTCAAGAGAAATTTCCACAAATAACTTCCTTGCAGTATGTAATTAATAGTAAAGCTAACGATACATTATACGATCAAGATATCAAATTGTATAAAGGAAGAGATTATATTTTGGAAGAAATGGAAGGCTTGCATTTTAGCATTAATGCCAAATCATTTTACCAAACCAATTCCGACCAAGCTTATGAATTGTATAAAATTACCCGAGATTTTGCTGGTTTAACCGGTAACGAAGTTGTTTATGATTTATATACTGGAACGGGAACCATTGCGCAATTTGTTTCAATAAAAGCCAAAAAAGTAATTGGTGTAGAAGCAGTGCCTGAAGCCATTGCCGATGCAAAAGAAAATGCCAAACGAAACGAAATTTTCAATTGTGAGTTTTTTGTGGGAGATATGAAAAATGTTTTCAATGAGGAATTTATTGCCCAACATGGAAAGCCCGATGTAATTATTACAGATCCTCCGCGTGATGGAATGCATAAAGATGTGGTGGAGCAAATAATGAAAATTGAACCACAAAGAGTGGTTTATGTTAGCTGTAATTCGGCGACACAAGCTAGAGATCTTGCTTTGATGGATGAAAAATACAAGGTAATTCGAGTGCGACCGGTTGATATGTTTCCGCAAACGCATCATGTGGAAAATGTTGTACTTTTGGAACTGCGATAGTTATTGCAATCTGTATCAAGTAAAAAGGAACTAAAATTTATGAAAAAAATAATTCTATTACTGCTTATTTCATTGTCATTTTTTTCTTGTGAAAAGGATGATATTTGTGATGCATCGACTGCTACCACTCCAAGATTGGTAATTGAGTTTTATGATAATTCAGTCGCAACACCAACATTAAAAAGTGTAACGAATTTAAAAGCGGTGGCTTCGGGAATGCAAGAGGGAGTAGTTTTTAATAATTCTTTGCCTGTTACAAATCCGTTACGTTATTTAACCAACAGTAACAAAATCTATTTACCTTTAAATCCATCGGGTACCACAACAACCTATTCGCTAAAATATGATTTTGGTGGTGCTTCCGAAAATGAAGATATTGTAACTTACAATTATGCTACCCAAGCAGTATATGTTTCTAGAGCTTGTGGCTATAAATACCTATTTAATCTTACCAATACAAATACCAATATTCTAACGGTAGATAGTAATAATTGGATTAAAAATATAATGATTGCAAAACCTAATCTAGAATCTGAAAATGAAGTACATATTAAAATGTTTTTTTAGTTTATTCTTGGTTTTGTGTTCGTTTTTTGCATCAGCACAAAAAGCTACGGTAAAAGACTCAACGTTAACGAAGAAAGATAGTGTGAAGCCTAAAACCGAGCGTTATGGCTTGCGAGTGGGGGTTGATTTGTCTAAATTAACTCGATCATTTTATGAGAAAGATTATAAAGGATTGGAATTGGTTGGAGATTTTAAATTTACTCGCAAACATTATTTGGCTGCCGAAATTGGAAACGAAAATAAAACGGTTGCCGACGATCAATTAAATTTTACAACTAACGGCACCTATTTAAAAGTAGGATTTGATTACAATTCTTATGAAAATTGGATTGGAATGAATAACATGATCTATGTGGGTATGCGTTATGGTGTAAGTGCTTTTAGTCAAACCTTAAACAGTTATTCTGTTTATTATGCGAATACTTATTTTCCAAAACCAATAATTGAATCGGGACAAAAATTTGATGGATTATCGGCTCAATGGCTTGAAGTAGTTGCAGGAGTTAAGGCAGAAATGTTTCAAAATTTATACGTTGGATTTAGCGTTCGTTTAAACCATTTGATAACCAATAAAACCCCTGACAATTTTGATAATTTGTACATTCCGGGTTTTAATAGAACCTATGGCGGAAACTTTGGTGCCGGATTTAATTACACCGTTTCTTATTTTTTGCCATTGTATAAAAAAACACTTAAAAACAAGGAGAATAAAACTAAATAATATTCTTCAGAGGCCTAGTTTATATCTTTGGTGAAATCCAAATCTTGAAAATCATAGCTAAAATCGGTTAGCGGAGAGATTGCTTCCATTTTAAAATGGGTAGCAATTCCATCTTCAGAGATGTCAAAATGGATGAAGGCATCTGCTTGGAAACTTCTAATATCCCATTTCACCGCATAGGTGTTGTCTTTGTAATAAAAAATATAGCCTTTTAATCGGGAAGATCGTTCCGATTGAAAGCGCAATGCTCCATTGCTTTGAAAAATCTTTATTTTGCCAAACCAATTATCGGTGTACGTTCCGATTAATTTTTTGGGCTCTAATTGGGTATTTGCAGCAATATTTTGATTTACTTTAATCCAAACTTCATCGGTAACTTTGTCAGCATCATCTTCAAATTGCTTTCTGCTGGCACTTAATGTAACCACATGATCAGGAAAATGAAAGCCCAAATAACTATCCTTTATTGTATTGGAAATTGCATTAAATGCTACTCCAACTTGTTGGTTGGTTAATACAATAATTCCTAATTGTATATCTGGGATCATTAAAGTTTGAGTAACAATTCCGTCCAAACCTCCTGTATGAGATACTTGAAGATGCCCATTAATATCTGTTAATTGCCACCCTAATCCATACGCCTTAAAATTACAACTGTACGGTTTCATATTGTTTAAAGGCAAAATTGTTTGTGATGTCCACATGTCTTTATGAACCGCTTCGCTAAACAATCTGTTTTCATTATTTGCTCCATATTTTCCATGATTTAATTGGGCAATAACCCATTTGCTTAAATCATTGGTACTTGTGTAAATTCCGGCAGCCGCATCAAAAATTGGGTTTGTGTATCGCTTAATTACTTCCAACTTACCATTTGTTGGTACATGCGGAACAATAGTATTGGTGGTGTCTTTTAATCTTCTCCAGGATGCCGCACTGTTGTTCATTTGAAGTGGCGCTAATATTCTCGTTTCCACAAAATCACACCAACTTTTACCTGAAACTCGTTCAATAACTTCACCTACAATAACATATAATAAATTATCGTAATCGTATTTTGTTCTAAACGCCGAAACCGGTTTTAAAAAGTGGATGTTTTTAATAATATCTTTTGGTGTAAAATTATGCCCGTCAGGCCAAATCATAAGATCTCCGGCACCTAAACCGAGTCCGCTTCTGTGGGTAAGTAAATCTCGAATAGTGAATTCTTTTGTCACATAATCGTTATACATTTTAAATTCAGGAAGGTATTGAATTACTTTGTCGTCCCAATTGATTTTCTTTTCGTCAACTAACATTGCAAGTGCAGCCGCAGTGAAGGCTTTACTATTGGAAGCAATTCCGAAAAGGGTATTTCCGTCTACTTTTTGTTGGGTTTTAATATTGGTTACACCATAGCCTTTAGAAACAACTACTTTTCCATCTTTCACAATAGCAACCGCAATTCCTGGCACGTTAAAGGTTTTCATAGTTCGTTGTACCAAATCATCAAGTTTGGCTTCGGTAATTTGGGCGTTACTAAAAATAGTGGTTAGTAATAGTGCAATAAGTAAGTTACTTTTCATAATTTATATTTATTTGGTTTCAAAACCGCGTTGTCTTCTTGCTTCAAATACTAGTATGGCAGCGGCAACCGATACATTCATGGAGTCGATTTGACCTTGCATCGGAATAATAATATTTTGAGTGGCATGGTCACGCCAGATTTGGGTAAGTCCTGTTGCTTCTGTTCCTACAGCAATTGCTGTGGCTTTGGTGTAATTTTGAGTATGATATGAATTTGAATTTTGTAAAGTGGCACTGAAGATTTCGATTTTTTTATTTTTCAAAAATGCGATAACTTCTTCGTTACTTCCGGTTGCAATTTGATTGGTAAAAATACAACCAACACTCGATCGAATTAAATTTGGGTTATATAAATCGGTTTTTGGATTGGTGAGAATTACAGCGTCAATATTGGCTGCATCACATGTGCGCAGCATGGCACCAATATTTCCTGGTTTTTCTATCGATTCCATAACTAAAATTAGCGGATTTTCAGGTAAAATCAAATCTTCTAAAGCAACCGACTTAGTTTTAGCTACAGCAATAATGCCTTCAGTAGAGTCACGGTAAGCGAGTTTCTGATAGACTTCTTTATTGATTTCGATGCAATCAATGTCATTTTTTTGACACAGATTTTTCAGTTCTTTTTCTGAAATTAATTCGGGAAGAAAAAGTAGTGTATTGAGTTCGTAACCTCCTTTTAATGCCAGCTCAATTTCACGTTTGCCTTCAATTAAAAAAGTTCCGGTTTGTTTACGTGCTTTGGCTTTTTCTTGCAATTGCACTAACGATTTTATGAATGGATTTTGTATGGAGGTAATTTGTTTCAAGGGAAATATTTTTTGCGAAGTTACTGAGATTTTTATAAAGAATCGAGTTACTTTCTAAAATACAACCACCCTGTAATAGGTTCAGGATAGTCTTTATCGTTTAAGTTAAGAATGTAATAATAAGTCCCTTCTGGTACCGCCGAATTATCTACACGAATTCCTTTGGTAGCCATTCCATCCCAATCGGGCGTGTTATTATTTCCGGTCCAAATTAATTTTCCCCAGCGGTTGTATATTTCCAATTCAAAATTTACAAACACATTTCTCAAGCCATCAATAAAGAAAGTGTCATTAGCTTGGTCATTATTACTTGAAACATAATTGTAAACGGTTGGAGGACAGTTTTTTGTATACAGCCAAAACGAACTAATAGAGTAACAATTTTGATTTTCGATACGGATAAAAATTTCTTTTGGTGTTGAAGTAGCAATGTAATTGGTTGTATTGGCTATGGCATTCGTCTCCGCTGAAGCATCTGCTGCCGATTCATAAAAACCAACAAAAGTATCTCCAGAATTCGTAAGTGACAAAGTACTGTAATCAAAGAAATTAAATGTTCCTTGTGTAAGGCCTTGATTGCAGGTATTTAAGGGTTGCATGGTGTTAAATAAAGGGGTGAACCACAAGGTAAGTTGGTTGCTAGATACTTGATTGTTGTTTTCAGATAATTCACTAACCGTGCCATTTCCTGTTCCATTATCATCTACAACAATTGTTATTATAAAGCTATTAGGGATACTACTCGGTAAAGAGATTGTGATTTGTTTATTTTCACTACCGTCTATAGGAATAAGAACTGAGGTTTGTGTTTGGCCAATTAATTGTCCGTTTGCGTAGATAGCTATTGGAGTTCCTGCAGGAAGTGAATTAGTGCAATTGTAATTGGTTACAGTAAAGTTGATTTGGATATCTCTAGAATCGCAGGTTTGATTCAATGAATTTAGTACTACACCTGCATCCGGTAATTGGCTGTTTAATTTAGTTACAATGGCATTAATTAACACCACATCTTGCCCGGATGAAAGTTGGATTTGCGCTGTAGTATCTCCAATGTTAATATTATTTTGAATGTTGTAAATATCCAAATCCATATTATAAAGATTGTTGGCTCCAGTGATACTGTTGGTGCCATTAAAAGCATTATTAGCAGGGTTTAATGGTGGGTTACTCAAAGTGTTGCCATTAATCTTTAAAGTTTCGTTTACAGCAAGATTGGAATCACCCTCCCAAGCAATAAATCCTATTTGAGCATTATTGTTATCTACAACATTTAGACTATTTAATGTAATGTTTAATGCACTTGGAATACTTTGTAATCCATCATAAATATTGATTTGATTTAGCGGTAAGCTCATGTCTTTAAATACAATAATTAGTGCCCAACCAGCAAAATTTGTTCGGTTGGTGCAATATCCAGAAATATCAATTAATGTTTGGGAAACATCTAAATCGGATAGCGTATAGTTGCCATTTCCTGTACTCATTACTTGAGAAGTAATATCCGAAAATGCACTAAAATAGGTAAGTCCTGAAGAGGAAGAAATATTTGAAAAAGTTCGCTGCGCCGAAATTTGAATATTATTTAATTTCACATCAAAATCACCAGAACCCGAACCCGCCCAATACAGGTATGCACTTTGAATAATTTGATTGGAGTTTAAATTTAGGCTGGCCGAAGAGGAGTTAATTAATAGATTTTCACAACCTGCAGTAATGTTGTTTTCACCCAAATTCATAGTATTTCCTATAAACGTAAAGTCATATCGACCATTAAATTGTTGATATAATGCTACGCTTTGTCCTTGAATTGAACAAGAAATGCTGAAGATTAATCCTAAAATAAGTATTTGAATCTTGATTTTCACCAGAATTAATTAATTTGGATGGTCTAAATTAGGTATTTATTTTTAGATAATTACATTTGTAATTGGAATTGCTAATAAATATTGTGTAATTTTCCAAAGTTTTAATACATCTCGTGAAACACTATCAAGTTAGATTATACCAACCGCAAGATTCTTCAATCTGGAATGCTTTTATAAGTGTTGCTAAAAATGCTACCTTTTTATTTGATCGAAATTTCATGGATTACCATTCCGATCGCTTTCAAGATTATTCTTTGATGGTTTTTGATGGTGAGAAATTGGTTGCTGTTTTGCCGGCTAATAGGGTAGATGACACCGTATTTTCTCATCAAGGCCTAACATATGGTGGATTGGTTTTAAGTAACAAAGCCAAGTTAAGTGCGGTGATTGCAATATTTAAAAGTATTTTGCAATTTCTTCATGAAAATGCAATTGAAAAATTAATAGTAAAATCCATACCTACAATTTATTCGGATTATTTTTCTGAGGAATTGGAGTATTGTTTATTTATTGTTCAAGCCAAATTAACACGAAGAGATGCCTTGTCTGTATTGGATTTAGTAAAAAAGAATGCGATTGATAGCAACCGAATGGAAGGCGTGAAGCGGGGAATCAAAAATGAATTAGTTGTAAAAGAAGAATCTAGTTTTGATTTATTTTGGAATACAATTTTGGTTCCCAATTTAGCTCAAAAGCACAATGCAAAACCAGTACATACTTTAGCTGAGATTACTAAATTGAAGCATTTATTTCCAAATAATATCCGTCAATTTAATGTCTATAAAAATGAAGAATTACTGGGCGGTACAACCGTTTTTGTAAATAAAAAAGTGGTGCATTCGCAATATATTTCAGGAAATGAAACCAAAAATGTGAGTGGAAGTTTAGATTATTTACACCACCATTTAATTAAAGAAGTTTTTAAGGATTATCATTTTCATGATTTCGGAATATGCAATGAATATGATGGTAGAATGATAAACAAAGGGTTGCTGTTTTGGAAAGAAAGTTTTGGAGCCAAAACCGTTATTCAAAACTTTTATGAAGTGGAAACTAGAAATTTTTCAATCTTAGATACTGTTTTTAAATAGTTATTAAATGGGAACATTAAAACATTTCATCTTTGTCACTCTACGCGTTTGGAAATACCAATTTCTTTCTAATTGCAGTAAGGTTATTGGTTCGCCAAAACGCTTTCATCCTTTATTGTTAAGAGGGAAAGGAACCATTTCTTTTGGGAAAAATGTTCAAATAGGAGTAGTTGATTCACCTAATTTTTTCTCGCATTATTCTTATTTAGAAGCTCGAAATGAAACTAGTTCGATTCAAATAGGAGATTCTGTAACCATAAACAATGCTTTTTCGGCTGTAGCCTTCTCTAAAATAGTCATAGGAGCCAACACATTAATAGGTGTAAATTGCTCAATTATGGACAATGACGGGCACAATCTTAATCCTCTGGAACGAAATTCAGAGGTAATTTCCACCAACGATGTTACTATTGGAACCAATGTTTTTATTGGAGATAATGTAATCATTTTGAAAGGGGTAACTATTGGTGCAAATTCAGTTATTGGAAGTGGCTCTGTAGTTACCAAAAACATTCTCGAAAATAGTATTGCAGCAGGTGTTCCTGCTAAAGTTATTAGAAATTTATAGTGATAAATAAACTCAAAAACAACACTTTAATTAAGGTGCTTTCGCTGAATTCTTTTTCAGTTGGAATAAGTTTTGTTTTGGGTATGCTTTCTTCTAAAATTGTTTCTGTCTTTTTAGGTCCTTCCGGAATGGCATTAATGGGGAGTTTTAGAAATTTTACCACAATGATTAAATCAATTGCAACTCTCGGAATCAATACTTCGGTGGTGAAATTGATCGTTGAAAACAAAAATGATCGGGAAGAAGTTTCCATAATTTATTCTACTTTTTTTGGGGTATTCCTCGGGCTGGCAATTGGTATCGGAATTTCCGTTGCATTATTTGCAGGATCAATTTCAAACCTTATATTTTATAGTTATCACTATGCAATTCCAATTCAGTTTTTCGGATTGATGTTGCCCTTAATAGTTATTAATGTATTTTGGACTTCGGTTTACAATGCGTTCGAAAAATTCAAACACATCATAAGCATTCAAATAATTTCCAATCTGATTTTGTTTTTCCTTACGGCCTATTTAGTATGGCATAATAACATTCAAGGCGGGTTACTTTCAGTTGGAATAGGTGAAGTGTTGATGTTTTTTGTAACCTATTTGTTTATCAGAAAATCGTTCACGCATTTCAAATTTGATTACCATCAAATAAACTATAAAAAATACTTAAATGTCATGCAGCGCTATTCAATTATGGCTCTGCTTAGTGCTGTTTTGGTGCCGCTAACCCTAATCTTAATTCGGGATCAAATAGTTTCAGTTCATTCCATTCAAGAAGCAGGAATATGGGATGGTGTAAACCGACTTTCTGGATTTTATATGATGTTTTTTAATACAGGAATCACCTTGTATTACATGCCAAAATTAGCTTCTCTAAAAACCAATTCCGAGTTCAAACTTGAAATCATAAATTACTTTAAAACCTTGGTTCCATTGTTTATAGTGATGCTTATTCTGGTTTTTATTTTGAAAAATTATATTATTCAATTGGCTTTCACTAAAGAGTTTAATAAGATAAATTCAATATTAATTTGGCAATTATTGGGGGATTTTTTCAAAATAATGACACTCGCCTTCGGATTTCAAATCCTAGTAAAATCAATGCTCAAAAAGTATTTTATTATTGAAATTGTGTTTAACGTTTGTTTTTTAATACTATCTTATGTATTAATTCCGCAACGTGCTTCAGAAGGGGTGGTTCAAGCTTATTTTGCAGCCAATTTAGTGACTTTCCTGATTATCATTTTTATGTTTAGAAAAACACTAAAAAATTAATTAGTCCATTTTGAGAGATAATCTTCTGCGCAATTTTTGTAATTGTGATGTTCTTCGATAAATGTTCTAGCACGTTTACCTATTGCGCTAATCTCAGTTGGATTTTCAATTAAATGGCTAAGATTTTTCACTAATGAATCCACATCGGGTAAGGCATTTACAGCCACTTTTTCGGTCAAGTTGTAATATTTCTCAAATTCAATTTCAGCTCCTGTAAATACAACCTTTCCTTTAGCCATAGCTTCTAAGGCATTGTAGCCTTGATCAAAACTATATACCTGATCTAAAATTATGTGCGCTCTCTTGTATTGATTGATGTAGGTTTGGTAAGGCAAATTTTCGGCAATGATAATTTCAATTCGATCGCCCATTTTCTCTTTTACTATTTCCAATGCTTTTTCAAAAAAAGTAATTCCTTTAGTGAAATAAGTACCTCGATTGATTCCTAGGAATAATATTATTTTATCATCAATTTTTAATTCTGAAAAATCTATTGCAGCCGTGTTAATTGGATTCGGAATTAACCCTAAAAATTTGGGATGCCCCTGCAAGGGCAACAAATAATCAATATCGGAAGATATAACTCCGTGGATATTTTGATAAATTAATTGGTGTGTTTTAATATGGCTTTTGGATAGAAAATCTAATAGGAATTGGTATTCCTTTTTGGATTTTGGATTTTCAAAAAAAGGATTCATAATAGAATACCGATCTTTTTTTTCTATTAAATGTTGGGCTACCAAATAATCCACGCCACAACAAAGCAGGAATGTTTTTTTATTTTGATGAATTAATTTCTTCAAAAGAAAGCGCTCCAAACCTGGTATAGTTTGAATAGGTGCTTCATTTATGAATTGAACTACATCAAAATCTTTTAATTTATTTAAATGAAAATAAAACCGAATTCCGAATTCTATTTTTGCAATATCAAATCGGGTTAGTCTGAAGATAATTTGACGTGGAATATTGCCCAATTTTGTTTCACACCATTTGGCTTTTGTAGATAAATCGGTAGGGTAGTTCTTGAAACCATCACCGTTGGCAATGATAACAACTTCGTGTCCAAGAGCAGTCAGGCCTTCTTTTAAGGAATTGTGTAACCTACTAAATTCACCTACTAATAATATTCTCACTTATTGTATATTTGTTGCTAAAATAGTTAAAAATTTGAACCCTTCCGAAAAAAAGCAAACCAGAATTTGTATTGTTTCCGATCAACTTGCAACGGGAGGAGCAGAGCGTTGCGCTGCGACATTGTCTATTTATTTTGAGAAAAATAACTGTAAAGTTCATCACATTATTGTGGTTGATAAAATTGAATATGAGTTTGCTGGCGAAGTTTTAAATCTCGGTAAACTAAAAAACAGAACCAATGGACTTTTAAACCGTTGGAAGCGTTTTAGGGCTTTGAAACATTTTTTCAATAAGAATCAATTTGATTTTATTATTGATTTCCGAGTGAAACGCCATGCTTTGCAAGAATATATCATTGCAAAATATATTTTCAATTCCCCATTAATTGTTACCGTTCATAGTTTTATGACGGAGTTGTATTTTCCAAAAAATAGAACTTTAGCAAATTCAATTTATTCGCATGCAAATAAAATTGTTTCTGTTTCCAAAGCAATCCAAGAAAAGATAACTTCAGAATATACGTATTCAAATGTTGAGACGATTTATAATCCTATTGATTTTGAGGCTATACAAAAAGCTACAGAGGAAAATTTGTCAATAGATTACAAATATATTTTGGCTGTGGGAAGGATGAATGATGCTGTGAAGCAATTTGATATTTTAATTGATAGTTATGCAAAATCCAATTTGTCAAAAAACAACATAAAGCTAATATTGTTAGGTGATGGGTTATTAAAAGCTGACTTAGAGCGCCAAGTTGCCCAACTAGAATTACAGGATTTTGTTTTATTTAAAGGCAAAGTTGCTAATCCTTTTCCTTATTATAAGCAGGCTTTATTTACTGTCTTAACGAGTAAAAACGAAGGCTTTCCAACCGTATTAATTGAATCACTTGCTTGTGAAACTCCGGTTGTTGCCTTTGATTGTTTTTCTGGTCCGAGTGAAATTATTTTTGATCAAGAAAACGGACTTTTAGTTGACAATCAAAATCAAGAAAATTTGATTGAAGCAATGAATGAATTGGCTTCAAATGAAAAAATGTACAACCATTGTAAGAATAATGCTAAAGAAAGCGTTCATAGATTTTCGATTGATTCAATTGGAAAACATTGGCTTGAATTGATGAAAATTCACTAGTTAGTAGCTTGTAAATTTCACACCTTTTTTAATAAGCAATTCCTTTATCGTTTTTATTAGTTTCAAAATAAAAGCAGGCAATTTCAAAAGAATTTGTTGCTTCCAATTGAGGTAATTGTGGTCTATTTTGGAACTAATTTTCTTATACTGTGTATAACCTCCGTCTGTTTTTATGTGTTTTGCTAAAACATATCTTTCAAATGCTAAATATTTAGCAATACCAGAGTCTTCTTTTGCAAAAGCATCGTACTTATCAAAATCGGGAAGTCGTTTATTTACTATAGAACTGCGCGTGAGTTGCGTTTCAGTTTCCATGAAATACTGCATTTGAATGGTATTGGAATACGCCAGTTTAAAGTAATAATTTGCTCGAATATTAAAATCAATATCCTCAGCAAAATCAATTGTTTCATCATAAAGGCCAGCTTTTTCATAAACGGATTTGTGAAAACAAACGCTACCGTGATTGTATATTCCTTGTCCTAAATTGTGTTCGAAAAAATCGATTATTTGATTTTCTTTTGGTGCAATTCCTTTCGGAAAATTATTCGGTGTGGTTATTTTGTTTGAATAAATCTCCTCATAATTGGTTCCAAATATTTTTGCCTCTGGAAATTCAGTTATTAGATTATGAATTGTTTTTAAAAAGTTGGGTTTCCAGGTGTCATCGGCATCTAGAAAAGTAATATAATTTGAAGTTGTATTTGCGATTCCGGTGTTTCGTGCTGCCGATAATCCTTTGTTTTGCGAATGCTCAATTAATCGAATGGATTCTGATAAAAAGGGTTTGATTTTTTCAACGCTTAAATCAGTCGAACAGTCGTTTACAATAAGAATTTCATAATCCGTAAAGGTTTGATTGAGAATACTTTTAAGGGTATTTTCAACAAATTTTTCTTTGTTATATAGCGGAATGATGACTGAAAAAAATGGCATTTTTAATTTTTTAACATGAAATCAAATAGTGCATTCCAATCTTTTAATTGATCGTTGTGGTCAAATGTAATTCTATTTCCCTGAAATTGAATTGAATTATTTACAAAATCAGTTAGTTGTTTCGCTAATTCCTTTGGATTTTTAACATCAAAAAACGAAACGTGGTCATAATCTCCAATCGCTTCTTTAGCATAAGGTAAATTGGCCGCCAATATTGGTTTTCCAAATGCTTTGGCTTCGGATAATGGCAATCCCCAAGTTTCTAATTTGGAAGGAAAAACAATGCAATCCACCGAATTATATAATTTCAATACTTCTTCTCTAGAAATCCATCCTTTAAAATCTACTTCAGGCATGGAATGAAACTTGTTGTAAATATATTGTGCAAATTTATTTTGATTGTCTTTTATGGTTGTAAAATGAAATCTGACTTTATTTCTTGTGTCTTTGTCCAATAAATTGATTGCTTTAAAAATAAGCTCAAAATTTTTATAGGTTCTAGGGAAACTAGGGTAAAAGAAGTGTATTTTGTCTTTTTCTAAAATGGTTTTTTGTGTGGTAAGTTCTTCGGTATATTCTGGGTAACAAACCTTAATATTTTGGATTTTATATAATTTTTCAAATTCGTTTTTAATCCAATTTTGTTGCACAAAAACAGCAACGTTTTTTTTGATATTGATTCGGGTTAAATATTGGTATAAAATTGAAAAAACTCCAATTTTATAATCGAATTTCCAATCTTTGAATGTTGGTTTGTAAAAAATTGTAGGATGATGAAAATACACAAATCGCTTATTTGCAATCACATTTGGAGTAACATCATGAAGCGAAAGCCAAACGGAAGCATTAAGGCTTTTGGATAACTTTTTTAAGTAAAAGAATTCGTAATAAATTCGGGTAAACCAAGAGCTGTTTTTTTTTGAAAACGAGAGGTATTCAATATTGGGATAAGAAAAAAATGTCTTGTCATAAACCAATGCGATTACTCTATACTCATTATTGGCGTTGTAATCGGATATTTTTTGCAAACAATTATCTAGGATGGTTAGCAAACCACCTTCTTTCATGTTAATTCCTGAAATTACAATTGTTTTTTTTGTCAAATTGTGAATGTTACAATTTTAGGGAGATTAACCCACTTTTTGAACTACTTCAAAAATAGATCCGTCTTCACATTTTAAAGTTTTAGAAGGGAATTTCATAAGCAATGCATAATCGTGGGTTGCCATAATTATGGTTTTTCCTAATGCATTGATGTTTTTTAATACTTCCAATACTTCAACACTGGTTTGTGGATCTAGGTTTCCTGTTGGTTCGTCAGCAAGAATTAATTCAGGGTCATTTAGCAAAGCTCTTGCAATGGCAACACGTTGTTGTTCCCCGCCAGAAAGTTGGTGTGGCATTTTTGAAGCAAATCCTCTCATACCTACTTTATCCAATACTTCGTCTATTTTATCTTGCATTCTTTGCGCATCAGTCCATCCAGTAGCTTTAAGAACGAAAATCATATTGTCATTAACCGTTCTGTCTGGTAATAATTTGAAATCTTGAAAAACAATTCCAATTTTTCTTCTCAAATACGGAATATCTTTTTCCTCAAGAGTTGCCAAATCAAATTCTACTATATGCCCTTCTCCTTGAGTTAAAGGTAAGTCGGCATACAAAGTTTTCATTAAACTACTTTTACCCGTTCCGGTTTTTCCAATGATGTATAGAAATTCACCATGATTTACTTCCAAATTAATTTGGGATAAAATCACTTTATTCTCTTGGTAAATGGTTACGTCTTTTAACGCTAGTACAGGATTTGACATATTTGAAATTGTTTATTTGGTAAAAGTAATAAGATAACGCTGTTTTTCAAAATAAATTTTAAGATTAGTTATTAAATACTTTCAAGTAGCAACTTCTATCTAGCTGCTTTTTCTATTGTTAAAAAATATGTTTATAATAAAAAACAATCAACTCTCGTTATAGCTTGTATAATCCTACATTTGAAGTACTTTTAAATTCCAAACCATGCGAAAAACAGCTGCTTTTTTACTTTTAAATTTATTAGTTTCTGGGGCTACACTTACGGCACAGCAATCTATTGTGCATTCAAATACTTTATCTGAATATGATAATGCACTAGCCTTGTATCAGGGAAAACAATATTTAGCTGCTCAAATTCTATTTGATAAAGTTCGGCAATTTGTTAGAAACCAAGAGGTTCAAGCAGATTGTTCTTATTGCATTGCCAATTGTGCAATTCAATTAAATCAATCGGATGCAAATACATTGATGGAGAATTTCATTTCCAGTTTTCCAACAAGTACTAAAATTAATCATGCGATATTGGAACTAGCAACTTATTATTTTGAAAGCTCGAATTACCCTCAAGCAATTCAAAATTTTGATAAAGTAGATGAGCGAACATTAACTTTTGATGAATTGGAAAAATATAATTTCCAAAAAGGATATGCTTATTTCTCTGAAAAAAATAAAAATGTCGCAACTACGTATTTGAGTAAAGTTACAAATTCGAAAACTTTTGGCTCGCAGGCCAAATATTATTTAGGGTTTATGGCTTATGAAGGAGAAGATTACAAAGAAGCAAATAAATTTTTTGATCAAGTTTCGGGTGAGGAGAAGTACAAGGAAAAGTTATCCTATTTTCAAGCCGATATGAATTTTAAATCCGGTAATTTCCAAAAAGCGATCGATTTAGGTTTATTGGCTATGCCAAATTCTAATGCTTCTGAAAAATCGGAGTTGAATAAAATCATTGGTGAAAGTTATTTCAATTTGAAAAAATACGACACAGCGCTGCCTTATTTAAAGGAGTATAAAGGAAAAAAAGGAAAATGGAGTAATACCGATTTTTACCAATTGGGCTATGCGTATTACCAACAAAAAGACTATGAAAATGCCATATCGCAATTCAATAAAATCATTGATGGTAAGGATGGTGTAGCTCAAAATGCCTATTATCATTTGGGTGAATGCTATATGAACACCGATAAAAAGCAGCAGGCGCTTAATGCATTTAAGATTGCTTCCGAAATGGATTTTGATGCTAAAATTCAGGAAGATGCTCATTTGAATTATGCTAAAATCAGTTATGAAATTGGGAATTCGTATCAATCGGTTCCGGATGTATTGTCGTCGTTTTTGAACAAATATCCCAATTCGCCAAGCAAAGGTGAGATTGAAAGTTTATTGATCAATTCGTACATCACGTCTAAAAACTACAAAGAAGCCTTAACGTTATTAGAGAAAAAT
>NZ_JBJTND010000026.1:0-10396 GCF_046073885.1 Flavobacterium sp. | reverse complement strand
GGTACAATTAACTATTTGTCTTTAAAAGTATCAAGAGAGTTCAAATACAAAAAATGGGCTTTAGATAACACATTCTTATATCAAAAAGTTGCCCAAACCGATACTATTTTAAATGTTCCGCAACTTACCTTGCGAAATACGCTATATTATTCGGATGAAGTGTTTAAAAAGGCCATGTTTCTACAAACCGGAATCACGATAAACTATTTCACTAAATTTTATGCGGACGATTACAATCCGGTTTTGGCAGAATTTTTTGTGCAAAAAAGACAACAAATTGGTGCGTTTCCAATGCTCGATTTCTTCATCAATGCACGGGTAAAACAAACGCGTATTTATCTCAAAGCTGAACATTTCAATTCTAGCTTTACGGGAAATAAATACTATTCGGCACCCAACTTGCCCTACCACGATTTCATGATTCGTTTCGGGTTGGTGTGGAATTTCTTTCAGTAACGAATCGCTTGCGCTTTTCTACAATCCGTATTCCTGCTGTCCGTTCTATCTTTTTTGACAGGTATCGCTTTAGCTAAGATATCTTCAGAACAAAAAAAGGATGCCACTTCCATCAGGGTTAGTTAGTAATCTATTGGTGTAAAATCAGTAGTATTGGAAAACGTTTTTTTAATCAATATCTTTGCCCTCTTAAATAAACAAAATGAACTATTCAGAAAATATATTAGGAACTATTGGTAACACACCTTTAGTAAAACTAAATAAAGTGGTAGAAGGAATCGATGCTTTAGTCTTGGCTAAAGTGGAAACGTTTAATCCAGGTAACTCTACCAAAGACCGTATGGCGCTTAAAATGGTAGAAGATGCAGAAGCCGATGGTCGCCTAAAACCAGGTGGAACTATCATTGAGGGAACTTCTGGTAATACCGGAATGGGATTGGCTTTAGCAGCTATTATTAAAGGATACAAACTGATTTGTGTCATATCCGACAAGCAATCCAAAGAAAAAATGGACATTCTTCGTGCGGTAGGTGCCAAAGTAGTGGTTTGTCCAACCGATGTAGAACCCACCGATCCGCGTTCCTATTATTCGGTTTCTAAACGTTTAGCCGAAGAAACACCAAACGGATGGTATGTCAATCAATACGATAATCCGAGTAATGCTCAAGCAAATTACGAACAAACAGGTCCAGAAATCTGGGAACAAACTGACGGAAAAGTAACTCACTTTGTAGTGGGTGTTGGAACAGGTGGAACCATTTCAGGTATCGGAAAATATTTAAAAGAAAAAAATCCAAACGTTAAAGTATGGGGAATTGATACGTATGGTTCGGTTTTTAAAAAATACCACGAAACAGGTATCTTCGATGAAAACGAAATCTATTCCTACATTACCGAAGGAATTGGGGAAGATATTCTTCCTAAAAACGTAGATTTTTCTATCATAGATGGATTTACAAAAGTTACCGATAAAGATGCCGCTGTATATACTAGAAAGATTGCTTTAGAAGAAGGGATTTTTGTAGGAAACTCTGCAGGTTCTTGTGTAAAAGGATTACATCAATTAAAAGAACATTTCACTAAAGACGATGTAGTAGTTGTTTTATTTCATGATTCAGGGAGCCGTTATGTTGGAAAAATGTTCAACGACGATTGGATGCGCGAAAGAGGATTTTTAGACGAAGAAATTACTAAAGCAGAAGATGTTATCAAAGAACATATGGATAAGCCTTTAATCATTGCGCGTACTGAAGAATTGGTTTCGCATGCTATTGATAGAATGCGTAAATACAAAATTTCTCAAATTCCGGTGGTTGATATAACAGGATTTGTAGGATCTGTAGATGAAACTGATTTATTCCAAAGCTATGTGACTGATAAAAATGTAGCCGATAAGCCAATTCGTGAAGTAATGGGTAAACCGTATCCAATTGTAAAAATAGGCACGCCAATAGAAGAGGTTTCTAAATTATTCAGTAAAGACAATCAAGCCGTGCTGGTAGATTTAGGGAACGGAAAACACCATATCATTACCAAATACGATATCATTGGTTCAATAAAATAATCTTTAAACCTACAATGAAAATTGTAGGTTTTTTAATTTCCAAGCAACACCCCCGAAACATTCCAAGAGCTAAAACTCGTTCCTTCGTTGGCTCCTTGAGGTATTTTTACTTGAATGGTGTGCGTTCCAGCTTTTAAATCTCCAAGATCAATATATACCGGATTGGTCATCGTACCAGGACACCAATTTGATCGACTGTAATCTGAAGAAGACAATCCGTTAGGGAAATTTCCCGAAGCAGGATTGTACAAGCGGTAGGAACCGCAATCTTCGCGCCATGGCGTGAAATGAAAAACTTCGGTTCCGTTTAAATAAATCGAATTTCGCTTGGGTACAAATTCATCACCATTCTCCCAACCGCCATGGCCTGTGGTGATGTAACGAATGCGTGCATTTTTCAAATCCTTATCCAGAGTGAAAGTCACTTCCAACCCTTTTTCCGAATTAAATAAAGTGCCATATTCTTGTCCTGCCATTTCCATCACATTGTTGGTATTAAATAACGGAATGACAGCTGTAGGCTTTGCAATTAGCACTTCCTCTTCGGGATGAATTGTGAGGTTGACACTTACTTTATGTCCGCCTTTGTCATAATTACCAATAAATGTGCCCAGGTAAATTTCTTGGTCACTCAGTGCCGAAGTTAATTCGGATATATCTTGGCGGTAACTCACGCGTTCTTCCCAAGTTTTATCTTTTAAGGTAATGGTATTGTATTGTTTGATGCCAAAAGGAGTGAAGAAGCGTATCAATTCCAATAAAGGCGAATATGTTGACGAAGCTACAATTCCTTGATATAATTTACCGTTTCCATTGTCGTACATTGGCAAAGTCTTTACGCCATTTTGCAAACCATCCAAAAAGGAAGTTTGTTTTTGCATCGGAATCAAAAATACCGACCCCGTTCTATCATAAGCATCTCCATTTGATTGCTCGGTTACATCTAAAAATACTTGGCTGCCTTTTGCTATGGCAGGAATTCTTACTTTTCTAAGTATTATTGTACCGTTGGCAAATCGAAGGATGCTGTCATTTGATTTGGATGCATCCGAAAAATTGATAATTTCTTCCTTAAAAACCGGAATTGTAGTAAATCTACTTTTCCATAATTCATCTCTGTAGGTAAGTAAATCCAATGGTTTTTTAGACTTATTGTTGTCTATTGCCTCTGGGAATTGTTTGACTTTTTCAATTTTGGTAGCCGTCACAATATAGTTGCCATTTCGATTGGTTTCCAAGACCAACCCTAAGTTTTGACCCAAAACTGATGGGGCTCCTTTTATGTTTAGTGCATTGGTATACCAAAGTTCAATAGTGTTAGAGTTAATAATGGTTTTCGCTTTCTTACAGCTATATCCAAGAATTTTTTTCTCGCCCTCCAATAATTCAAAAGTTTGCTTTGCTAAAGAAGTGCTATCCAAAGTAGAAATTTGTTTGTCAACTTTCAATTTGGCTACTTGATTTATAGCATTTGTGCTTCTATCAATGAGAGAAAATTCATACGGATATGTCGCTTTATTTTCAAGAATTGATTTAGATGAAATCAGCGTTTGATTTGAATTAGAAAACACAATAACTGGATCTTGATTTTCTATTATTTTTCCGTTGGAACTCTTGGTATAAGTGATTTTATAATTTGCCTGGCCAAAACTGGCAATTGCAAAAAAGCATAAAGCGATTGTACTAATTTTTTTCATGGAGTTATTTTATGTTACAAATATAAGAGATGAATTTTAGTATTTATAATTTGTGTAAATCACTTTAATAAAGTAACTTAGAGAAAGACCGATTTCCAATCATGAAAGAAGAATTTATACATTATCTATGGAGGTACAAGAAGTTTCACTTCACTGATTTGAAAACTTCTCATGGAGAAGATTTAATTATTGTAAGTTCTGGTGATTATTTGCAAAAAGAAGGTCCTGATTTCTTTAACGCTCAAATCATTATTTCCAATCAAAAATGGGCCGGTAACATTGAAATTCATATCAAATCTTCCGATTGGTATTTACACCATCATGAAAAAGATCTCAATTACAACAATGTTGTTCTACATGTGGTATGGCATCATGATGCGCCGATTTATAGAAAAGACAATACGGAAATTCCAGTATTGGAAATAAAAAAATATGTTTCCCAAGAGATACAACATACTTACAAAGAACTTTCAACTAAAAAAAGC
Organism: Flavobacterium sp.; assembly: GCF_046073885.1. GTDB lineage: Bacteria > Bacteroidota > Bacteroidia > Flavobacteriales > Flavobacteriaceae > Flavobacterium. Next base: position 6,194 of record NZ_JBJTND010000026.1, on the reverse strand, counting down.
TGGATATTTTGTGAAAACCAAATTCAAAATTGTGATTCATTTGTTTTTGAAAATTGGCAAGAGCGGCTTTTTTTAGAACGACTAGAATTAAAGGCAATGCCAGTGCACGAACTACTTCTAGAAACCCATCAAGATTGGGAAGCTGTGCTGTTTTGTATGTTGGCTAAAAACTTTGGATTAAATACCAATGGAGATGCATTTTATAAAATTGCCAAATCCATTACCTTTTCTTTAATTCAAAAAGAAGCTTTAGAGGTGATTTACCTAGAAGCATTGCTGTTTGGTCAAGCCAATTTGATTCCCGAAACTGTGGAAGATTCTTATCCGCAAGAGCTAAAATCATGGTATGATTACTTATCCTTAAAATACAAATTAAATCAGCCAGTGATTGATAACATTCAATTTTTTCAGCACCGCCCCGATAATTTTCCAACCATTCGATTGGCGCAGTTGGCCATGTTATATCATTTACAACGCAATTTATTTTCTAAAATAATTGCTGCCAAAAATCTAGCCGAATTGCATTCAATTTTTGAATTATCAGTGAGTGAATATTGGAAAACTCATTATAATTTTGATAAGCCAAGCCCTAAAAAAGATAAATCATTATCCAAAGATTTTATTAATTTGCTCATAATAAATACGATTATTCCTATCAAATTTGCTTTTGCAAAAAGCCACGGCAAAGAATCTGCTGAAATTTTAATAAATTTGTTGAACACAATTCCGGGTGAGAAAAACAACATTATTGAAAAGTTTAGTACTTTTGGAATTAAATCAAAAAGCGCATTTCAAACACAAGCATTGTTGCAGTTAAAAAATGAATATTGTAATTTAAAGAAATGTTTGCAATGCGCTATTGGCTTGGATTTGTTAAAAAATAAAAATGATTAATTCCATTCGTTACTTTTTTGAAAAACATGGATTTCATGTTTCCTCTCGCTTGGCAGATAAACTGGGCATGAGAGCCACGAGTGTGCGGTTGTTTTTTATTTACATTTCTTTCGTTACTGTTGGTTTAGGTTTCGGAATTTATTTAACCTTAGCTTTTTGGATAAAATTAAAAGATATGATTCGTTCTAAACGCTCTTCTGTTTTTGATTTGTAGATTTGAAATCTACCTCATTCATAAAATCCCTATTTTACTTTTCTAAAGAGCAGCGCATTGGTATACTTGTTTTATTTTTTGTAATTGTAATCTTACAAATTACATTTTGTTTCACCGATTTCAATCAGCCCCACCACATTTCACTTGAAGAAAAACAATGGATTTCATTAGGAAAAAAATCGAAAGAAATTTCTTATTCCGATTCAGCACCCAATTATAAAGTTTATCCATTCAATCCAAATTTTATTTCTGATGAAAAAGCCTATCGTTACGGAATGACTTTAGAACAAATAAAAAGACTTCGAAATTTTAGAAACCAAGGAAAATTTGCCAATTCGGTAAAAGAGTTTCAAATGATAACCGGTATTTCCGATAGTGTATTAAATGCAATGGCTCCTCATTTTAAATTTCCGGAATGGGTAACTAATCCATCTTCAAATTATTTTAAATCTAAATGGAAAGAATTTCCCAAAAAAGAAACATTAAAAGTTTTAGACATTAATTTGGCAACCAAAGAGGATTTAATGAAAGTAGTTGGAATAGGCGATGCGATATCAGATCGAATTATTAAGCAGAAAGAACTACTTGGCGGCTTTGTTTCGATGGATCAAATGGAGGAAATATGGGGGTTGTCCCCCGAAGTAATTTATGATTTAAATAAATACTTTTTGATTAAATCGAATCCAAACATCAAGAAAATCAATATTAATTCGGCTTCAATCAAAGAATTAGGTCAGTTTTATTATTTTAGATATCCCATTTCCAAAAATATCGTCTCCTACAGAAGTATGAATGGCGATATTAAAATTGAGGATTTAACAAATATTAAAGGTTTTCCTTTGGATAAAATCAAAATAATTGCCTTATATTTGGAATTCTAAATCAAAATTTCAAAATGCCCCTCCCATGAATGCGACCTATTTTACTGAAGAACATGAATTGTTTAGGCAAAGTTTAAAGGATTTCTTACAAAAAGAAGTGGTGCCTCACATTGAAAAATGGGAAAAAACGGGTACTATTGAACGTTTCATTTGGAAAAAATTTGGTGAAATGGGATTCTTCGGGATTGCCTATCCGGAAGCCTATGGGGGTATGAACCTCGATTTGTTTTATACTGTTGTGTTTCTTGAAGAACTTCAAAAAATTAAATCTTCTGGCTTTGCCGCGGCGATGTGGGCACATGCTTATTTGGCAATGACTCATTTAAATGCCGAAGGAGATGAAAGAATCAAACAAGATTATTTAGCTCCGAGCATCTCGGGTGATAAGATTGGTGCCTTGTGTATTACCGAGCCTTTTGGCGGAAGTGATGTGGCAGGGATGCGAACTACTGCTGTTAAAAAAGGAAATAAATACATTATTAATGGATCTAAAACATTTATAACGAATGGTGTATATGCTGATTATTATGTAGTTGCTGCCAAAACAAGTCCGGAACTTGGAAATAAGGGGATTAGTATTTTCTTAATGGATACGAATTGCCAGGGCGTTTCGGCAACAAAGTTGGATAAATTGGGTTGGAGAGCTTCCGATACAGCGGAAATCGCTTTTGATAATGTTGAAATTCCAGAAGAAAACTTAATGGGCGAAGAGGGTAAAGGCTTTCCTTATATTATGCAGCATTTTGCATTAGAACGTTTGATAATGGCTGTTAATGCACATGCAAGAGCAGAATATGCTATAGATTATACACTCGATTATATGTCTCAAAGAGAATCTTTCGGAACAAAAATAAATAAGTTTCAAGCCTTACGTCATACCATGGTTGACCACGCAACTGAGGTTGAGCATTGTAAAATATTTAATTATACTGCAGTTGCACGTTTAAATAAAGGCGAATATGTGGTGAAAGAAGCAACTATGGCAAAACTTAAGTCGACCAAAGTTGCTGACGAAGCCATTTACAGTTGCCTGCAAATGCTAGGTGGTTATGGCTATATGGAAGAATATCCATTGGCTCGATTGTTAAGAGACAGCCGATTGGGGCCAATAGGCGGCGGAACTTCAGAGATCTTGAGAGAAATATTGTCTAAAATGATAATCGACAATCAAAATTACAAGCCAGCCGTAAAATAATTTGTAATTTATAATTCATAATTAAAAATAATTGTTACTTTTGCAGCCTTAACGAGAGGAGGTGTCTATATTATGTTAATTATACCAATTAAAGACGGAGAAAATATCGATAGAGCATTAAAGCGCTATAAAAGAAAATTTGATAAAACAGGAACTGTTCGTCAGTTGCGTGCACGTCAAGCTTTCATTAAACCTTCTGTTACCAATAGAATGAAAATCCAAAAAGCGGCTTACATTCAGAACATGAAAGACAAATTAGAAAGTTTATAATCAATTTTCTATTTAAATAATAATCGTTAGTAGTTAAAGTTTCATAACTTTGTTACTAACGATTTTTTTTATGGGTTTATTTCAGATAAATCCCTTTCACTTTCTAACACTAATTCATGTCTTACCAAAAAGCTTTTCAAGAATACCTTCAACTCGAAAAAAATTATTCCATGCATACGGTTACTGCCTATGGGAATGATTTGATTTTCTTTAAGGAGTTTTTGAAATCCAATTTTGAGATGGATCAATTGGAAGAGGTTAATTACAGCATGATTCGAAGTTGGATTGTTGCTATGGTAGATGATGGAGTTGCCAATAGTTCTGTAAATAGAAAAATAGCCTCCTTAAAATCCTTTTACAAATTCTTACTCAAGATCAAAGTAATTAAGTCAAGTCCTTTATTAAAACACAAATCCTTAAAGACACCAAAGAAATTGCAAATTCCATTTTCTGAAAACGAACTGGATATGGTGTTAAATAATTTAAAGTTTCCCGATGGATTTGAAGGAATTCGTGATAAATTAATCATCGACATGTTTTATACCACGGGTATACGAAGAATAGAATTGATAAGTTTGAAAATGCAAAACATTGATTTGCATAATCGTACACTAAAAGTGTTAGGGAAAAGAAATAAAGAGCGTATACTGCCTATTGTTCCTGTTATTGCCTCCCAAATAGAAAAGTATTTAACCGAAAGAGCTCAATTAGAAGTAATTAAGGATCCGGAGTATTTTTTCTTGATGTTAAAAGGTGTTAAATTAAACGATTCGTTTGTATATCGATTGATAAATTATTACTTTAGTAATGTCTCCGAAAAGGTAAAAAAGAGTCCGCATATATTGCGTCACACTTTTGCAACTCATTTATTAAATAACGGAGCCGATTTAAATTCAGTTAAAGAATTATTAGGTCATGCCAGTTTAGCTTCTACTCAAGTATACACCCACAGCAGTTTATCTGAGTTGAAAAAGGTTTACGGGCAAGCCCACCCCAGAAACAAAAATTAATACAAACCATTAAATTTAAAGCTATGAAAGTAAATGTGAATGCGGTAAATTTCTCTGCCGACAGAAAATTGGTTGATTTTGTTCAATTACGATTAAACAAATTAGATAAATTTTATGACAAAGTGGTTTCTTCAGATGTTTTTTTTAAAGTAGAAAACACGAGTGAAAAAGAAAATAAAATAGTCGAAGTAAAGGTTAATGTTCCGGGTGATGAATTTTTGGTTAAGAAAAAAGGAAAAACATTTGAAGGAGCGATCGATTTGGCAGCAGAATCTTTAGAAAGACAACTTGTAAAAAGAAAAGAAAAAGTCGGAAATTAAAATTAATGAAAATTTTACAAAAAATATTTTGTAACATAAAATAAATACCTACATTTGCAGTCCGTTAGAAATAGCGGACTTTTTTTATTGCCAATGCCAGCGTAGCTCAGTTGGCTAGAGCAGCTGATTTGTAATCAGCAGGTCGTGGGTTCGAGTCCCTCCGCCGGCTCAAAGCCAGTAAGGTGTAATATTAAAAGTTGGGGAGATACTCAAGCGGCCAACGAGGGCAGACTGTAAATCTGCTGACTACGTCTTCGCAGGTTCGAATCCTGCTCTCCCCACAGATTTTTTTAAAAAATTTAGTAAGGGTTCACCCTTACGGATCGCAAGCTCGCTTGTAGTCCTTGATGTCTTTAGGTTTTGTGCTTAAAGAATGTTGGTGAAAACTTACGTTCCTTGCCGACTTAGCTCAGGGGTAGAGTGCTTCCTTGGTAAGGAAGAGGTCACGGGTTCAAATCCCGTAGTTGGCTCAATAAGTATGAAATTTGAACACTAATAAATATAATAACTAAGTTTAAAATTAATTGAAATGGCAAAAGAAACCTTTAACCGTTCGAAACCACACTTAAATATTGGTACGATCGGACACGTAGATCACGGAAAAACAACTTTAACTGCAGCAATAACTAAAGTGTTATCTGATGCTGGTTACTGTCAAGCAAAATCATTTGATCAAATTGATAATGCTCCAGAAGAAAAAGAAAGAGGTATTACTATCAACACTTCTCACGTTGAGTATGAAACAGCTAATCGTCACTACGCACACGTAGACTGTCCAGGTCACGCGGATTACGTAAAGAACATGGTTACTGGTGCTGCTCAAATGGACGGTGCTATCTTAGTAGTAGCTGCAACTGATGGACCAATGCCACAAACACGTGAGCACATCCTTTTAGGACGTCAGGTTGGTATTCCAAGAATCGTTGTATTCATGAATAAAGTGGATATGGTTGATGACGCGGAATTATTAGAATTAGTTGAAATGGAAATCAGAGATTTATTATCTTTCTACGAATATGATGGAGATAATGGTCCTGTAGTTCAAGGTTCAGCTTTAGGTGGATTGAACAACGATCCAACATGGGTTCCAAAAATTATTGAATTGATGGAGGCTGTTGATGCTTGGATTGAAGAGCCAATTCGTGATACTGAAAAACCATTCTTGATGCCAGTTGAGGACGTGTTTACAATTACTGGTCGTGGAACTGTTGCTACAGGTCGTATCGAAACAGGAGTTTGTAATACAGGAGATCCAGTTGAAATCATCGGTATGGGTGCTGAAAAATTAACTTCAACTATTACAGGTATCGAAATGTTCCGTCAAATCCTTGATAGAGGTGAGGCTGGAGATAACGCAGGTATCTTGTTAAGAGGTGTTGCTAAAGAAGATATCAAAAGAGGAATGGTTAT
>NZ_JBJTND010000025.1:0-23940 GCF_046073885.1 Flavobacterium sp. | reverse complement strand
TGATGCATGTCAAATGCTCTGCGTCGCACATTGAATTGGTGAAGCTCAATATACATCTCCTCAAGAGTGGCTGGAAACGATTAGAAAAACCGAAGTCAAATTCAGACAAATATTAAAATGGGTTTCTTGTTTTGCTCTAGCGGTTAATGAAGTTAATGCTTCACTTGGAAGAGTAGTTACTGCTCCAACCAATGGAAGTGCTGGAGTGATTCCTGCAGTTTTAATGTATTATTTGGTAATAGAAAACCATCAAGCAGGAGAAAAAGAAATCAAACAATTTCTAATGGTTGCGGGTGAGATTGGAAGTATTTTCAAAAAAGGATCTACTATATCTGCTGCAATGGGTGGTTGTCAAGCAGAAATTGGAGTTTCTTCTGCCATGGCAGCAGCGGCACTTTGTGAGTTATTAGGAGGAACACCGGAGCAAGTTCAAATGGCAGCTGAAATTGCCATGGAACACCACTTGGGTTTAACCTGTGATCCTATTGGCGGATTGGTACAAATTCCGTGTATTGAACGCAATACCATGGGAGCCATTAAAGCCATTAATGCCGCTGAACTAGCGCTTGAAACCGATGCCAAAAACGCCAAAGTTCCTTAGATAAAGTAATTGACACCATGTGGCAAACTGCCAAAGACATGAATTCTAAATATAAAGAAACTTCGGAAGGTGGTTTGGCAGTAGCCGTGAATTTAGCCGATTGCTAGAATTCATAACTCCAACTCATAGTAGCAAATAAGTTGGAATTTACTTCGGCATCATTTTTCAAAAAGACCGCTTCTTTAGAATTAAAATAACGTAATTCTGTTCTTATTTTCATTTTAGAATTAGGCAAATAATCAAAATTTAATGAAGTCCCGAGAGTTTTAAACTCCTTACCACTAGAAATTATTACATTTTTAACGTCCTGATAATATTCTGCGCGAACAGCTGTTTGCCATTTGGAATTAATTGAATATTGGGTTATTAATATCGGACTAAACCAATTATCATACCCATCCCCTACACTGTTTTTTTGGAATCCGTAATCAAAGCCAAAGATGGTACGGAAATTATTTTTCCATTTAAAATCATAATACAGATTACTAAAATAGCGCGTTCTTAAATCTTCTGCAATTGATTCATCACCAATAAAAACACTCCAGTTTAATGTAGCATTATCTGAAGGCTTGCATGCAATTTGCGAGCCAAAACTAGGTAATGCTTTTTTATTTGGTTTTGCAATTCGTTGCCAACCATTAGTTAGCAATCCAGAGAAACTCCATTTGGATGAAGGCGAATAATTATATTTCACACCCGTCATAAAATAGGGAGAATTTTCACCTAAAATAGATCGAGTAAGCGTTAAATTGGATGAAGAATTTGCTGATTCAAAACCAATATAACTTGGCATAATTCCGACTTCTATAGTTTGCTTTTTTTCTTTATCCAAATACAAACCTATAAAGGCTTCGCTAATATTCTTTATTTTCTCATTAGCATAATTATCTTCAACATAAGTTCCTGAATGTAGCGCAAAATTGGCATAACCCTTTTCAAAAGCTACTTTAGTTCGAATTAAGCCAATATTGAGATTAAATTCATTTTGCCTATTGTAATTATACATGAAAGGCAATTTCTTTTCCGTATTTGAATTTTGAAAGTCATTCGCATAATAGGTTTCTAAATAACCTGAAAAGGTAATCTTAATATCAGCACTCTCTTGCGAGAAAACCGAAACCGAACTTAACAAAGTCAAGCAAAAAAGCTTTTTAAATATTTTCATTTAAATAAAATTGGTAAGCAAAATTAATCATTTTTTCTCTGCAAAGGAACATTTAAAACTGGAGAATAAACCATAGGATATTCTTCTATTTTAACATCACTTTTATCTAAACCGAATGCTTTTTCATCAGAAAGGGATAGTTTTTTCAACCAGAAATAGGAGTTTAGCAGCCATCCCTCTTTAAATGCAAATTCATTTTCTACAGAAATAAATTTTTCAATGATGACAAATTTAAAATCAGGCTCACTGTTGTATTTGGTAGATCCATCAGGGCGAATATGTAAATTTAACTCTTTTCTTTCTACCAATTCTTGCACTATTTTTTTGAAATACAATTCTACTTTAGGTTGAATTCTAAACCCAACATTCAAAATTATTTTAATTACTTTATCGTCTAATAATTCTACAACTTCATAATTTAAAGCAAATGGATCGTTGGTTCTGTTAATATGTAAAAACCAATACACGTCAGCTCTTTTTGGCTTTTTTGCAAAAATCGATTTGATGATTTTTTCTTCTATTTCATAGGTTTTATCAGCTTTAGATAAATAAATTAAATGAGTCGCATATTTAGGAATGCTATCATCTTCACTCAATTCATTCAATAAAGTAGTTTGCTCTTTAAGATTTATGAATTTAATAAAAGTATTATTAATTTTTCTTGCATAATACCAGACATACATTACCATAAAAATAAACAACTCAAAGAATAAAAACATCCATCTTTCCTTTATTTTAGAAACGTTAGCTATAAAAAAGGATACTTCAATTATAGAGAAAATAACCAATATTAGAGTAACTAAACTAAGTCTAACTTTTTTAATATAAATTAGGAAATAAGCCAATAAAAAGGTGGTCATCATCATGGCTATGGTTATAGAAAAACCATATGCAGCTTCCATATTAGTTGAATTTTTGAAGTACAAAATCATTAGTATACACCCAAACCAAAGAATGTTATTTATTGACGGAATGTATATTTGCCCTTTTAAATTGGTTGGATTTTTAAGCGTAACACGGGGCCAAAAGTTTAACGAGATTGCTTCATTAATCAAGGTAAACGAACCACTGATTAACGCTTGGGATGCAATAATAGTGGCGAAAGTGGCTATGATAACTCCGGGTATTAAAAACCAGTGGGGCATAATTGCATAAAAAGGATTTCTACCTTCTAAAAATTGTTTTCCTTGACTCATCAACCAAGCAGATTGCCCTAAATAATTAACCACCAAGCTTATTTTTACAAAAATCCAAGTTAAACGAATGTTCTCTTTTCCACAATGACCTAAATCAGAATATAAGGCCTCTGCTCCAGTTGTACAAAGAAAGACAGCTCCAAGCAACCAAAATCCTTTTGGATATTGAGTAAGTAATTCATAACCATAAATTGGATTCAACGCTTTGATAATTCCTGGATGATGAATGATTTGTGTAACTCCTAAAACGAGTAACATTGTGAACCAAATGAACATTGCAGGACCAAAAATAGTCCCTACTTTTTGGGTTCCAAAACGTTGAAAAATAAATAACAATGAAATAATTACAACAACAATTGGAATGGTTGGAATATTCGGAATTACATCTCCAAGCCCTTCAACAGCCGAAGCAACCGAAATTGGCGGAGTAATTATTCCATCAGCTAATAAAGTTGTAGCACCCAAAATTGTTGGAATTACCAATTTACCTTTTCCAAAACGTTTTACTAAGGCATAAAGAGAGAAAACTCCACCTTCACCATGATTCTCTGCCGAAAACGTTAGTATAATATACTTTAAAGTAGTTTGAAAAGTTAGTGTCCAAAATACACAAGAAACCCCTCCGTATACTAACAATTCATTTATGGGCTTATCACCAATAATAGCTTTCATTACATACAAAGGGCTGGTACCAATGTCGCCATATATAATTCCTAAAGCAACTAATAAGGTAACCACTGTAATTTTATGTTTTGTAGATTGATTCATATTTTTAAGTTTAGTATTTGATATTTTAGTTAAAAAAGACAACAAAGTCCTGTATCACTATGTATTCACATGTAATTCTTATAATTATTATCGATAAATTTTAATTGAAATTAACTGGTATTGAATCGATATCCTACCCCCGATTCAGTAATTATATATTTAGGACGGTTTGGATCTTCTTCAATTTTTTTTCGAAGCTGTGCTATAAATACTCTTAAATATTGGGTTTGTTCAGAATAACTAGGGCCCCAAATTTCTTTTAATATATATTGGTGCGTAAGGACTCGACCGTCATTTTTAATTAATAATGTAAGTAAATTATACTCAGTTGCAGTAAACTTAATTACCTCTTCTTTAACTTTAACAATTCTAGATGCGTAATCCAAAAAAATATTTCCAAAGCTTTGTACTGATTCATTAGTTGCACTCGACTTACTTCTCAATGCAGTTCTAATTCTTGCCAGAAGTTCTTGAGTTCTGAATGGCTTGGTTAAATAATCGTTGGCACCATTATCTAAGGCTTTTACAATCTCTTCTTCTGCACTCTTAACGGTTACTATTACTACAGGATTATTATACCATTCTCTTAATTTTATTAAAACCTCCTGCCCATCTTGATCTGGCAGCCCTAAATCAAGTAAAATCAAATCGGGCTGATGACTTGCTGCTTGAGCAATTCCCTCTTTACCATTTTCGGCAAAAATGACTTTATATCCATTGGCTTCCAATGAAATTTCTAATAATTTTCTTATTTGAACCTCATCATCAATAACTAATATTGAAAAACTATTATTCATTTTTTAAAGAATTAATTGGTAAACAATCTACATTCAATTCAATAGTGAAAATAGCACCCGAATCTTCAGCATTTTTCAAGGATATAGTTCCGTTTTGAGCTTCAACAAATCCTTTTACGATAGACAATCCCAATCCAGTTCCACCTGTTTTAGATTCTTTAAATCGATGGAATTTATCAAAAGCACGATCTATTTCATTTTCTGGGAAACCATAACCGTTATCCGAAATGGTGATAATGCATTTTTTTATTAAATCAATATGTTGATCGTAATCAACATCTACATCATATTTAACGCTAATGTCTATGGATGCTCCTTTTGGTGTATGCTGGGCGCAATTGTAAACTAAATTATATATTATTTGCTCCATTAATCCATAATCCAATTTAAATAGAGGCAGATTTTCAGCAATAATATAATTTATTTTATGGTCTTTAGTTTCTTCGGATAATCTATTACAAACGTTGTAAATTATTTCTTTCACATCGCACCAATCCAATTTAGGATGGATATAACCCGACTCTAATCGAGACATGTTCAACAAATTTTCAACTTGGTAGTTCAATTTCATTGATGCTTTTTCAATTTCATTGAAAAGATTTTGTTGCTTATCAGCAGTTAAATTCACGTTTTTTTGTTGTAAAGTATCTATAGAACCCACAATAGCAGCAATTGGAGTTCGTAATTCATGTGATAATGAATCTAACAAAGTATTATACAATTTAAGGGTACTTGCACGGGTTTCTTTTATGTGAATTGCCCGTTGCATTCTTCTAAATTTGTTAGTTAAAACTGCATTTATAAGAGCAATAATGAAAAACATAATTAATAAAAATGCATCTTCTGCATTATCAATATGCAAGGTATAATAGGGTTTAATAAACAAGTAATCTAGAGCCAAAGCACTTAATATAGCAGCTATTAAAACCGCTTGAATTTCTAAGAAAATAGCGAGTAATGAAACTACCAATAATAGTAGGTAACCCACAATTTTATAATCAATTGTATTTCTTACAAGGAGACATAATAATGAAACCAATACAACTGAAATGGTACTAATAAAGTAAGGTTTGGAGGGGTTTTTATTAAATAACTTTTCCATAGCTATTATTTTTTGACAAATTTAAGTAGTAACTTATTATTAAAACGTAATAATACGTTCAGAAAATATAAAGATTTTATAAAGATTATTTTTTTAATTATTTTAAACTAAACAAATAGGTTTTACTACTTTTACAAACTCAAATTAAGATTGATAAATTAAAATCTAAATGGTATGTCTGTAGCAAAAAAAGATTACAAACGAATTACTACAAAGTCATTAATAGAAATGAAGGCAAATGGAGAAAAAATATCCATGCTTACTGCCTACGATTACTCTATGGCAAAAATTGTAGATACTGCTGGAGTCGATGTGATATTGGTTGGAGATTCTGCCAGTAATGTTATGGCAGGATATGAAACTACTTTACCAATTACTTTAGATCAAATGATTTATCACGCCTCTTCTGTGGTTAGAGCAGTTTACAGAGCACTTGTGGTGGTTGATATGCCCTTTGGAAGTTACCAATCAGATTCTAAGGAAGCCTTACGCTCTGCTATTCGAATTATGAAAGAAAGTGGCGGTCACGCTGTAAAGCTTGAAGGTGGAAGCGAAATTAAAGAATCGATAAAAAAAATCCTTAAAGCGGGTATTCCTGTTATGGGGCATTTAGGTTTGACACCTCAATCAATATACAAATTTGGAAGTTATACGGTTCGTGCCAAAGAAGATGCCGAAGCAGAAAAACTAATTGAGGATGCTAAATTATTAGAAAATTTAGGTTGTTTTGCTTTAGTTTTAGAAAAAATACCAGCTGATTTAGCCGAAAAAGTTGCCAAAAGCATTTCCATTCCCGTAATTGGAATTGGTGCCGGAAGCGGTGTAGACGGACAAGTATTAGTAATACATGATATGCTTGGAATGAATAATGAATTTAGTCCGCGTTTTTTAAGAAGGTATTTAAATTTATACGAGCAAATGACCAATGCCTTAAGTAAATATGTTGCTGATGTAAAAAGTCAGGATTTTCCAAATGCGAATGAGCAGTATTAGTTAGGACTAATTAGACTTCTTAGATTTTTAGACAACAAAGACGTTAAATTGGAATAATTTTTATCTAAATCAATCTATTTTAATTTAAAATTAATGTTGTATATTGTATTAGCAATCTAATTTAAAATTACTAATGCATCAATTTAAAGAGCTTATTATTTGGCAAAAAAGCAGAAGTTTTTGTTCTGATATTTATTCCGTTTCTTCTACCTTTCCTAATGATGAGAAATTTGGACTCACGAATCAGTTAAGAAGAGCATCAGTTTCAATTCCATCAAATATTGCAGAAGGTTCGTCAAGAAATTCCAATAAAGATTTTTCAAGATTTCTTGAAATTGCTTTAGGATCAGCTTATGAAATTGAAACACAATTACTAATAGCTTCCGATATAGGTTTTATTAATTTGGTACAATTAGAAATATTAACGAATCAATTAGAAGTAATAATCAAAATGATTTCAAAATTTAGATCCAATCTTAAAACATAATACAAATCATCAACCACAAACTTATTCATTTTTTTAATAATCTAACATTCTAAAAATCTAATATTCTAACCCGTCTAGATGAAAATAATTTCCTCAAAATCCAACCTTCAAGTTCTACACGAAGACAACCACATTATTGTAATTAATAAGCGTGTGGGCGATTTAGTTCAAGGGGATAAGACTGGTGATAAGCCTTTATCTGAAATTGTAAAAGAATACATCAAAGACAAATACAACAAACCCGGAGAAGTTTTTTTGGGAGTAGTACATAGGCTTGATAGACCGACAACTGGAATTGTAGTTTTTGCTAAAACCTCTAAAGCGCTTGAACGATTAAATAAAATGTTTAGCGAGAGAGCAACTCAAAAAACCTATTGGGCTGTAGTAAAAAATAAACCTCCCAAAAACGAAGATACGCTCCTACACTATTTAACAAGAAATGAGAAGAATAATTCTTCAAAAGCGCATATTAAAGAAGTTCCAAATAGTAAAAAAGCCTCACTTGATTATAAAATCATCAAAGAACTGAACAATTATTTTGCTTTAGAAATAAACCTACACACCGGTAGGCACCATCAAATACGATGTCAATTAGCTTTAATTGGCTGCCCAATAAAAGGCGATTTAAAATATGGTTTTGACCGAAGTAATACGGATGGCGGCATCCATTTGCATGCACAAAAACTAGCTTTTACACACCCTGTTTCAAAGGAAGAATTAGTTATTATTGCTCCCGTGCCTAATGATGTAATTTGGAATTCAATTAAATAATATTAAATCATTCTTATTATTTAGTTTTTTTGTAATTTTAATGAACCAAATCTAAATTACAATATCATGAAAAAAATTATTGCACTTAACCTTGTATTACTATCCAGTTTTATTGGTTTTTCACAAGATCATTTCTCTGGAATTAGCACCTCTAATCGCGTAGGAATATTGAATGGATTAATTAATCCGGCTGAATATTCCAATTTATCTAAAAAATTTGAAGTTAATCTGTATGGGGTTAGCTTTAATAGCAATAACAATAAAATTGGATTTAGTGATTTAACTTCTAACAAGAATTTACAAGATGTAATTTTTAAAGGAAATGAACCTGTAAATCTTCAATTTGACGGACAAATTGTAGGCCCTAGTGTCGCTGTAAAATTGTTGAAATGGGGATTTGCAGTTACTACAAAAGCCAATGTTAAATTTGATTTAATCAATATTGACACCAATATTGGTAATGCAATTAGCAATAACAATGCAACTTCAGCATTAACTTTATTAAATACCAACAATAACCAACGATTAATTGGAACTTCCTATGGTGAGGTTGGATTTTCAATAGCCAGACCAATTATTGATAAAGAAAAACATAGTTTTAGTGCTGGAGTAACCTTCAAATTGCTGTTTCCAGGATCGTACTCAAATATTGGATTGAATGGATTAAATGGTAGAATAACCCAATCAGGCAACGATGCATTCTTAACCACAAATCAACCTGCACAATTAAATATTGCATATTCGGGTAGTTTGGCAAATAATTTTTCAAACTTTAGCGATTACACAAAATCAATTTTTGGCGGACTAAATGGTATGGCTACTGATATTGGATTTACCTACAAATGGAAAGATGGAGCTAACAAACATAAAATTAAAGCTGGATTAGCCATCAGAAATATTGGAAGTATGACATTTAAGGACAACAACAATTCATCTACCAATTATTCTTTAAACATCCCAAATTCAAATCCTTTAAATCTAAATACTTTTAGTAATGCAAATAATTTAGGTGATGTTGAAACAATTTTAAACTCAAATGGTTATTTAACGAAAATTGATGGTCAAAAGGATTTTAAAGTTAAACTACCAACCTTATTTTCACTATATGCTGATTTCAAAATTGCACCTAAATTATTCATTACTGGGTATTTACAACAAAAATTAAATTCAGATTCAGATAACGACCAAATAACCGCTTTGAATTTAGTTTCAGTAACACCACGATTGAACTTAGGCTTCTTTGAAACTTATGTACCTATTTCTAGCAATCCTATTTCTGGATCTACAGTTGGGTTTGGATTTAGATTGGGTGGATTTTATTTAGGTTCTAATTCAATTGTAACCTCATTAACCAGTAATGGAAAACAAGCAGATTTTTACACTGGTTTTCGATGGGCATTTTTGTAAGAAATACATTTAAATAAAAAAGGCTCCGAATGGAGCCTTTTTTATTGATTGAAAACAGATTAATTTTCTGCTTTTAAAGCTTTCACTTTATCAGTTAATTCTAAATAGCTGTAAACCGATTTTAAAACACTTTTTATATCCTCATCTTTAGGAGCTAATTGATGTGCTTTTTCATAAATAGGCATTGCTTTTTGAAATAATTTTAGTCTTTGATCTTTTAAGTTATTGTACTTTTTTAATTCACTATCACTAGTTCCCTTAATCTTATTCATATCTTCAACAATTTTTGCGTCTGGCTTCAAAATTAAATCTGCTAAATTAATATAAGCATTTAAAAAATCGGGTTTTAACTCAATAGCTCTGTTATAATACTTTTCAGCTTCTTCATATTGTTTTGCATTTGAACTAGTAACTCCTAAATTAAATAGTAACACTTCATCATTAGGTTTTTTCTCTAATGCTTCTGTAATTAATCTTTTGTAATTTACAGTATCATTTAGATTTAAATAAATATTAGCCTCACTTACAATTAAATCCGCATCATCAGGATTTTCTTTTCTTGCTTCAACAATAGCAGTTTTAGCCTCATCTGATTTCCCTTGTTCAATTAAAATTAAAGCAATATTTCTAATTATTTCACCTTTTTTCGATGGAATTTTTTCTTCTCTAGGAGAAATATGTGTCCCTAATTGAATTAAATTATCCCTTACCGATTTATTTGCATAGCTTTCGTCGGCACCTGTCGCTTTATTCTTTGCAAAATACAAAGTTCCTTCACCAGTATAATTTATCGTTCTTAGTTCTCTATAATATTGCAACGCTTTATCGTAATCTTTACCATTTGCAGCGTAACTTGCAGCATAATAAAGTGTTTCTTGATCTTTTTTATCTAATTGATAAATAGCATACAAAACATCTCCTGATTCTTTGTATTTTTTTTCTTCACCTAATTTAATTGCAAAATTCAATAACTCAGGTTTAAAAGAAGAAATGGTTTCATTAATATCCTCAGTTTGTATTTTTTACCTGTTTTCTTTTCATAATCAAGAGTGGCATTTAAACCGGTAGCTAATTCAGTAATTGCTTTTGGACTAACAAACTTCATGAAAGCCAATTGAATTTGCAAAGGAGGCATTGTTTTATCAATTGCACTAAATTCAAGAACGGGGATCATGCATTTGTAAAAATTAGCGTACACTTTATCACCTTCTTCTGTAGCCAAAGGTTGTACTTTTTCTACTAGCGATTTATATTCTGTTAAATCATCGCCTTTAATAACATCTTTGTTATAAATTTTTTTAAGCGCTTTTAATTCGTCTTTTTGGGCAAAAGTTGCTACCGATACTAATAAAGCTCCTGCAACTATAAATTTATTAATTTTCATAACTAACTATTTACTATTTGTTTGTAAAAAAGCCATGTCACCTAAAATAGTATAGCGACATGGCCTTGTTTTGATTGATTTATTTATTCCTCAGAATCGTCTTCATCAGCAGAATCATCTTCATCCTCTACAATTTCTTCCTCATCTTCAACATCATCTTCAATAATTGCATTTGGATCAACTTCTAATTCTTCACCGTCTGCAGCAATTGCTTCCTCTTCTTCGTCTTTCATTACTTTGGTAACTGCAGCAATAGAGTCATTTCCTTTAATATTAATTAAACGAACTCCTTGAGTTGCTCTACCCATAACTCGAAGTGTAGAAACATCCATTCTAATAGTTAATCCTGATTTATTGATGATCATTAAATCATCCGCGTCAGTTACACCATTAATAGAAACTAATTTTCCGGTTTTTTCAGTAATATTTAATGTCTTAACTCCTTTACCACCACGATTAGTAATTCTATATTCATCTAACGAAGAACGTTTTCCATATCCATTTTCAGAAACAACAAGAATTTCACTTTCCATATCATTTACAGAAACCATTCCTACCACTTCATCTTGGTCGTTTTGTAATGTAATTCCACGAACACCAGAAGCAGTTCTTCCCATTGGGCGCGTTTTAGCCTCTTCAAAACGAACTAATTTACCCGATTTAACTGCAATTAACACCTGGCTTTCACCATTAGTTAATTTTGCCTCTAATAATTCATCTCCGTCTTTAATTGTGATCGCAGCAACTCCGTTAACTCTTGGTTTAGAATATTTCTCTAAAGATGTTTTCTTAACCTGACCTTGTTTCGTAGCCATTATTACATAATGACTCTTAATGTAATCTTGATCTTTTAAGTCTTGAGCGCAGATAAACGCTTTTACTTTGTCGTCACTTTCAATATTAATTAAGTTTTGAAGTGCTCTACCTTTGCTTGCTTTTGTTCCTTCAGGAATTTCATACACACGCATCCAGTAGCATTTTCCTTTTTGTGTAAAGATCAATAAATAATTGTGGTTCGTTGCAACAAATAAATGCTCTAAGAAATCTTGATCTCTTGTAGCAGCCGATTTTTGTCCAACTCCTCCTCTATTTTGTGTTTTGTATTCTGTTAAAGAAGTACGTTTAATATATCCAGCATGAGAAATAGTAATAACCACATTTTCATCGGCAATTAAATCTTCAATACTCACATCACCACCAGAATATTCAATAACCGAACGACGCTCATCGCCATATTTATCACGAATTTCAATTAACTCTTCTTTAATTAATGCCATTCTAAGATCTTTATTAGCTAATAAATCTTTCAAATGACTAATTAATTTCATGATTTCTTCATACTCAGCTCTTAATTTATCTTGCTCAAGACCGGTTAATTGTCTTAAACGCATTTCAACAATAGCACGAGATTGAATATCAGAAAGATTGAATCGCTCAATTAATTTAGCTCTTGCCTCTTCTCCATCTTTAGATCCACGGATAATAGCAATTACTTCATCAATATTATCTGAAGCGATAATTAACCCTTCAAGTATGTGCGCTCTTTCTTCAGCTTTTTTTAACTCATATTGTGTTCTTCTAACAACTACATCATGACGGTGCTCAACAAAATAATGAATTAAGTCTTTTACATTTAGCATTTGTGGTCTTCCATTTACTAATGCAATGTTGTTAACGCTAAATGAAGACTGCAATTGAGTATATTTATATAAGGTGTTCAATACCACATTCGGCACTGCATCACGTTTTAATTCGAAAACAATTCGCATACCCGTTCTATCCGATTCATCACGAATATTTGAAATACCTTCAATACGTTTGTCGTTGATTAAATCAGCGATTTTTTTAATCATTTCTGCCTTATTCACTTGATAAGGAATTTCAGATACAATTATTGCTTCTTTTCCATGTACTTCTTCAAAGCTAACTTTAGCACGAATTACAATTCTACCACGACCCGTTTTAAAAGCTTCACGAACTCCTTCATAACCATAAATCACACCACCTGTTGGAAAATCTGGTGCTTTAATATGTGTTATCAATTCGTCTATTTCAATATCATTATTATCAATATACGCTAGAGTACCATCAATAACCTCGGTAATATTGTGCGGAGCCATATTAGTAGCCATACCTACCGCAATACCCGATGCACCATTAATTAATAAATTTGGTACACGCGTTGGCATAACCGTTGGCTCATATAAAGTATCGTCAAAATTCAGTTTAAAATCAACGGTTTCTTTGTCAATGTCTGCCATTATGTCTTCCGACATCTTTTTCATTCTTGCCTCGGTATAACGCATTGCAGCTGGACTATCACCGTCTACAGAACCAAAATTACCTTGACCATCAATCAATAAATATCTTAAACTCCATTCTTGAGCCATACGAACCATTGCATCGTATACAGAAGTATCACCATGTGGGTGGTACTTACCTAAAACTTCTCCTACAATTCTTGCAGATTTTTTATGGGCAGATTTAGAAGTTACTCCAAGGTCATACATTCCATATAACACCCTTCTGTGAACCGGTTTTAATCCATCACGAACATCTGGCAATGCTCTAGACACAATAACTGACATCGAATAATCGATGTAAGCTGATTTCATTTCGTCTTCAATGTTAATAGGAATTAACTTTTCTCCGTCAGACATATTTTATAAATTTTTAAAGTAAATTAATTTTAAATTCAATCGTGCAAGTTACATTTTTTATATTCTTTTGAAAGCATTTTTACCGACTTATTTCAATGATTTATTAACAAAATACACTCCCTAAATGGTTAATAAATTAGATGTATTTGAGTGGTTTTTATAATTATTTTTTTGTCAATTTACTGACACGTGTTTTCATTAGGAATAGTATTTGCAATTGCTATTGAAAATCACTAAATTTTCAATTATAATTTTATAAAAAGATGGATGATAATTTTTCACCTAGAGTAAAAGATGTAATTACTTACAGTAAAGAGGAAGCCTTGCGTTTAGGCCATGATTTTATTGGAACTGAACATCTTATGCTTGGAATTTTAAGAGATGGAAATGGCAAAGCGATTACAATATTAAACAACCTTTCTGTTGATTTAGATCATTTAAGAAAGAAAGTCGAGATATTAAGTCCGCCAAATCCAAACATTGAATCCAGCTTGGATAAAAAGAATTTACATCTTACCCGTCAAGCGGAAAGAGCATTAAAGACGACTTTTTTAGAAGCGAAAGTTTTTCAAAGTAGTTCAATAAGTACGGCACACCTTTTACTTTGCATACTTCGAAATGAAAATGACCCAACAACTAAGTTGTTAAACAAATTAAAAATTGATTACGAAGTTGCCAAAGAACAATACTTAGATATGATGCCAAAAGAAGAAAATTTCTTAGAAAATTTACCAAAAAACGAATCCTTCAACGAAGAATCTTCTCACGATGATAATTTAAAAGGAGAAAGTTTTAATAATCCGACTTCCAAAACCAATAAAAAATCGAAAACACCTGTTTTAGATAACTTTGGCCGTGACCTAACCGAAATGGCAGAAGAGGGAAAATTAGACCCTGTGGTAGGCCGTGAAAAAGAAATTGAACGGGTATCTCAAATATTAAGTAGAAGAAAGAAAAACAATCCGTTACTAATTGGTGAGCCTGGAGTTGGAAAATCAGCTATTGCAGAAGGATTGGCTTTACGAATTATTCAGAAGAAAGTTTCCAGAATATTATTCAACAAAAGAGTCGTTACTTTAGATTTAGCCAGCTTGGTTGCCGGAACTAAATACCGTGGACAATTTGAAGAACGAATGAAAGCGGTAATGAATGAATTGGAAAAAAATGATGATATCATTTTATTCATTGATGAAATTCACACCATTGTTGGAGCTGGTGGAGCAACAGGTTCACTTGATGCTTCAAACATGCTAAAACCTGCTTTATCACGCGGAGAAATTCAGTGTATTGGTGCAACTACATTAGATGAATACAGACAACATATTGAAAAAGATGGTGCTTTAGAGCGTCGTTTTCAAAAGGTAATCGTTGAACCTACATCGGTTAACGATACCATATTAATATTAAACAATATTAAAGGTAAATACGAAGACCACCACAATGTTACCTATACTCCTGAGGCCATTGAGGCTTGTGTAAAATTAACCGATCGTTACATGTCGGAACGCTTTTTACCAGACAAAGCAATCGATGCGCTTGATGAAGCTGGCTCAAGAGTTCATATTACTAATATTGATGTTCCGAAGCAAATTCTTGACCTAGAACGCCTTTTAGAAGAAGTTCGCGAGCAAAAGAATTCTGTTGTAAAAAGACAGAAATATGAAGAGGCCGCCAAACTTAGAGATGACGAAAAGAAATTAGAAAAAGATCTTGCCATTGCTCAAGAACAATGGGAAGAAGACTCTAAAAATAATCGTATTGAAGTAACTGAAGATAATGTTGCTGATGTGGTTTCAATGATGACAGGAATACCTGTAAATCGAGTAGCACAAACTGAAAGCAATAAGTTAGCTAAATTACCTGAACTACTTAAAGGTAAGGTAATTGGGCAAGATGAAGCAGTTATGAAAATTGCACGATCCATTCAAAGAAACAGAACAGGTTTAAAAGACCCAAATAAACCAATTGGTTCCTTCATTTTCCTAGGTCAAACCGGAGTTGGAAAAACACAATTAGCCAAAGTATTGGCAAGAGAATTATTTGATTCTGAAGATGCTTTAGTTCGTATTGATATGAGTGAGTACATGGAAAAATTTGCAGTATCTCGCTTAGTGGGCGCACCTCCTGGATATGTAGGCTACGAAGAAGGCGGCCAACTTACCGAAAAAGTAAGAAGAAAACCGTATTGCGTGGTACTTTTAGACGAAATTGAAAAAGCGCATCCGGATATTTTTAATATGATGCTTCAAGTATTAGACGATGGTTATTTAACCGATAGTTTAGGGCGAAAAATTGATTTCAAAAACACCATCATTATCATGACTTCGAATGTAGGAGCACGACAATTGAAAGATTTCGGTCAAGGTGTTGGATTTGGAACTGCAGCCAAAATCGCTCAAGCAGATGAAAATTCGAAAAGTATTATTGAAAATGCCTTGAAGAAAACATTTGCTCCCGAATTTCTAAACCGTATTGACGATGTAATTGTATTTAATGCATTAGAAAAAGTTGATATCGACCAAATCATCGAATTGGAATTGGTTAAACTATACGCCAGAATTAAAGAATTAGGCTATAATCTTACTCTTTCTGATAATGCAAAAGCATTCATTGCAGAAAAAGGTTTTGACAAACAATTTGGCGCAAGACCCTTAAAAAGAGCCATTCAAAAATATGTTGAAGATTCACTCGCTGAAGAAATCATAAGTTCTAAAATTGAAAGCGGTGATGAAATCATTATGGATATTGAAGAAGGCGCAACTGAACTAAATGTTAAGGTGGTTAAAAAAGAAAAACCTATCAATTAATAATACCTATACCCTATTAAACCATTAAGAATAAAATGAAGTTCTTAATGGTTTATTTTTAAAAATTAAATACAAGCAATGCCTCAAAACAAAATCATTTTAGGATCTGAAGAATGGTGTTCGTTTCCAGAACTAGGAATTCCTGCAATTAAAGCTCGAGTAGATTCGGGCGCTAAAACATCTGCATTACATGCCATTAATATTGTTCCTTTTATGAAAGAAGGAGTAAATTGGGTGAAATTTGATATT
Source organism: Flavobacterium sp. (assembly GCF_046073885.1). Lineage (GTDB taxonomy): Bacteria > Bacteroidota > Bacteroidia > Flavobacteriales > Flavobacteriaceae > Flavobacterium. The sequence continues at coordinate 7,553 of NZ_JBJTND010000025.1, read as the reverse complement.
AATCCGATTCAAAACAATTTAAAAACTGTAATCCATTGTGAAGCGTTATTAATTGACAAACGAATAGTTAAAAGTTCAAGTGGCTATAGAGAACAACGCTTTGTTATTCAAACTAAGATAAATATAGGTGATGACAGTTGGGCAATTGAAATGACATTGACCAATAGGGATTCTATGGGATTCAGAATGCTTTTAGGGCGTGAAGCCATGAGCGGCAGAATCTTAGTAGATCCAGAACAAAAATATTTATTAGGTCAAAATTCAACTGAAAACCTAATTGAATTATATCAAAGTTCTATTCCAAAAAAATCAGGATTACGCATTGGATTATTAGCAAGCAATCCCGATTTATACAGCAACAAACGAATTATGGAAGCCGGTGAAATGCGCGGACATGAAATGCACTTTCTAAACATTAAAGAATGTTACATGAAATTGGATGCAGACACTCCCGAAATTCATTACCGTGGTGGAAAAGTTTTAGACAATTTTGATGCGGTAATTCCGAGAATTCGACCAAGTATCACCTTTTATGGTTGTGCCTTAACACGACAATTTGAAGCCATGAAAGTGTTTTGTTTGAATTCGGCGGCAGCCATAACCCAATCTCGAGATAAATTATTTTCGTTGCAATTATTATTAAGAAATGGAGTTGATATTCCTACAACTGGATTTGCAAACTCCCCATTGGATACCGATGATTTGATAAAAATGGTTGGTGGTTCTCCGTTAATTGTTAAATTATTAGAGGGCACGCAAGGAAAAGGTGTGGTATTAGCGGAGACCAAAAAAGCAGCCGAATCAGTAATTAATGCTTTTAAAAGTTTAAATGCTAACATTTTAGTGCAGCAATTCATCAAAGAAGCCAATGGTAAAGATTTACGATTGTTTGTAGTTGATGGAAAAGTAGTAGCTGCAATTCAAAGAGAAGCAGCGCCAGGAGAATTTAGAGCAAATATCCACATGGGCGGGACCGCTTCGGTAGTAAAACCAACCACCGACGAAAGAAGAATTGCAATTAAAGCCGCCAAAGCAATGGACTTAAAAGTTGCCGGTGTAGATATTATTCGTTCTTCAAAAGGACCATTATTACTTGAAGTGAATTCGTCTCCAGGATTGGAAGGAATAGAAGGTGCTACCAATAAAGACATCGCTGGAGAAATGATTAAGGCTATTGAAAATAATTTTAAACGAAAATTAGTACTAAGCAATTCAATTGAATAACAAACTATGAACCCCTATTTAGACATAATAATCCGTAGTGTTTGCGTATATCTTTTTATGATAATTGCCTTGCGGATATTTGGCAAAAAAGAATTATCGCAATTAAATACTGCTGATGTAATTTTAATTTTACTAATTAGTAACTCGGTTCAAAATGCCATGGTTGGGAGCAATACTTCATTGATTGGTGGAATTGTTGCCGCTTTTGCCTTATTCTTAATCAATTTACTATTTAAGAAAACAATGTTGCATTCTAAGTTTATCAAAGAAATGCTTCAAGACAAACCGGAAATATTAATACATAACGGAAAAATTGAATTCAAAGCGCTCACTAAATTGGGTATTTCATCGGAAGAATTAGAAGAGGCCATGCGCGAACATGGAGTTGAATTCTATAAAGATGTAAAGCTTGCTATGTTTGAAATAGATGGAAGCATCAGTATTATTTCGGGAGATAAAGACCTCAAACAAACCCATCATAAAAGAAAAATCCACAAAACCTTAGGGAATTTAAATAACTAAAAAATGACAAAAAACCGGTTAGAGGCTTTTAGTGATGGTGTCTTGGCGATTATCATTACCATTATGGTATTGGAATTCAAAACACCTGAGGGAAGCACTTGGGAAGATCTTAAACCCTTGTTGCCAAAATTTTTAAGTTATGCTTTAAGCTTTATTTATGTTGGGATCTATTGGAACAATCACCACCATATGTTTCATATAGTCAAAAAAATCAATGGCAAGGTGCTTTGGGCAAATTTACATTTGTTATTTTGGCTTTCTTTAATTCCGTTTATTACCGGATGGATTGGTGAAAATCATACCGCAAAATTTCCGATAATGTTGTATGGAATAATTTTACTAATGAGCGGTTTTTCTTTTTCTGTTTTACAAAAAATAATTATAAAATTAGAAGGAAAAGAATCGGTGATATCAAAAGCCATCGGAAATGGATACAAAGAAAAAATATCTTTATTATCCTATTTAATCGCCGTAGGTATTGCATTTTATTGGCCTATCATTTCTTTAGCAATCTATATAATGGTTGCCATAATGTGGTTTATTCCTGATAAACGAATTGAAAAAATGATTGATTAATAAATTATTTACTCCTCCAAATCAATTAAAAAAGTATTCAAGAAAGCGATTGATTTTTCTATATCATAATGTAAAATTCGGTCTTCTTTTACCAAAGGAACTTCTTCTCTATACGACTTCAAGAACATTTCAATAAAATCACTTGATTTCAAAGGTTTTCTATATTCTATAGCCTGTGAAGCGTTCATCAATTCGATGGCTAAAATACGCTCTAAGTTATCCATAATGCGCAGGCATTTGGTTGCAGCATTGGCCCCCATAGAAACATGATCTTCCTGACCGTTACTGGAAACAATACTATCTACACTAGCAGGAGTTGCCAATTGTTTGTTTTGGCTAGCAATGCTCGCGGCGGTATATTGCGGAATCATAAAACCTGAGTTTAACCCCGGATTGTCTACTAAAAAAGCAGGCAAACCTCGTAAACCCGAAATTAATTGGTAGGTTCTTCTTTCGGAAATACTTCCCAATTCCGATAAGGCAATGGCTAGAAAATCCAATGCTAATGCAAGTGGTTGTCCGTGGAAATTTCCGCCAGAAATGATTAAGTCTTCTCCTACAAAAATATTTGGATTATCAGTAACCGAATTAATTTCGGTTTTAAAAACCTTTTTCACATAATCAATGGTGTCTTTGGATGCACCATGAACTTGCGGAATGCAACGAAACGAATACGGATCTTGAACGTGTTGTTTTGGCTGAGCAATGATCTGACTTCCTTCTAATAATTCGGTCATTCTTTTGGCTGTACTAATTTGTCCTTTGTGAGGTCGAACATAATGTATCAATTCATTAAATGGCTCGATTCTACCATCAAAACCTTCTAATGATATTGCCGAAATCACATCAGCCAAATAAGAATATTTAGTTGCTTTTAGCAGAATATAACATCCGTAAGAGCTCATGAACTGGGTTCCGTTAAGTAATGCCAATCCTTCTTTAGATTGCAATACAATAGGCTCCCATCCAAATTTTTCCAAAACTTTTTTGGCAGGTTGTCGAAAACCATCCAAATACACTTCACCTTCACCTAATAAAGGCAAAGACAAATGTGCTAACGGGGCTAAATCACCACTTGCACCTAAAGAACCTTGGTTATATACAACAGGAAGAATATCATTATTATAAAAATCAACTAAACGCTGAACCGTAATTAATTGCACACCAGAATTTCCGTAGCTTAACGATTGAATTTTTAGCAAAAGCATAATTTTCACAATTTCATGCGGCACTTCTTCACCAGTTCCACATGCATGTGATTTTACTAGATTTTCTTGTAATTTGGATAAATTATCATTGGATATAACAACATTACATAAAGAACCGAAACCCGTGTTAATTCCGTAAATAGGTGTTTCTTGAGAGGCCATTTTTTCATCCAAATACGCACGACATTTTTCAATATTTGCAATGGTCGCTTCCGATAAAGCAAGTTTTTTATCTTGTGAAATTATTTCTTGTAAAGTTTCAAGATTCAGTATTTCTGAACTGATGTAGTGTAAATTATCCATATCTTAAATTATGTCTCAAAATTCCGTAAAGAATTACTAAAAAGCAACTATTTAGTTTGCTTTTTTAATAATAATATATAGTTTGAATTGTTTTTTTTCATTCTAACAATTATTTATGATTTGTTACACCTCATTTTTTTTTATATTTGACAACTATATTAATACTATAAAAATCATGAAATCAGCAGTAATTTCTATCTATTTTACACTTTTTGCACTACAAATCAGTATTGGTCAAACCAATAAAAAATTGAATGATTCTGAACCAATTCAGACGATGCTTCAATTTGATAATCCGTTACCAAAGGCTGATGCTATTGCACAATTAAAGGCTAAATACAAATTAGACAAAAAAAACAATTATGTTCCTACCTATTCCAATACCGATGAATCAGGTAGAAAACATGAACATTTTCAACAATTTTATAAAGGTTTAAAAGTTGAATTTGGCGTAATCATTTCTCACAGTATTAATAATGAAGTCTATTTAATTAATGGAGAAATATATAATGCTGAACTTGTAAATAGTACTCCAACAATTTCTCCATTAGAAGCATTTAATAAAATTATTGAATCCAAACCAGGAGCAAAATATTTATGGGATTCACCGGAAGATGCTATGGCATTGAATTATTCTAAGCCAAATGGCGAGTTACTTTTTTTACCTAATGTAAATTCGGTAAATGTAAATTTAGCTTATAAATTCGACATTTATACTACCGAGCCTCTAGCAAGAGATGAAATTTATGTTGATGCACATACTGGACTAATATTATACAGAAATCCAATAATTAAACATGCAACTACTTTAATTAAATCTAATGAAGCACAAGTTACTGCATCTGTTGATGGGACTGCCAATACTAAATATAGTGGGACAAGAACAATAAAAACTACTTTTGACACCACTGTAAATAAATACATCTTAAAAGACGATACAAGAGGTGGAGGAATTCAAACTTTTAATAGTGCAAGAACACCAACTTATCCAACAACCAATTTTAGTGATGCCGATAATAATTGGACCACAGCAGAATATAATAACACCAACAAAGACATTGGCGCTTTAGATGCGCACTGGGGTGCTGAAATGACATATGATTTTTGGAAAAATATTTTTAATAGAAATAGCTATGATGACAACGGAACAATGCTTAAAAGTTACGTTCATTATAGATCTAACGCTAATACTAGCTTAGTAAATGCATTTTGGAATGGTTCTGTAATGTCATATGGCGACGGAAATACAACAACCTCTATCCTTACCTCAATTGATGTTTGTGGCCATGAAATTGGACACGGAATTTGTTCGGCAACTTCTAATCTTGCTTATCAAAACCAATCGGGTGCAATAAACGAAGGACTTTCAGATATATGGGGAGCTTGCATCGAACATTACGGTCGAACAGGCTCTTTAGCTGCTCCATTTGCTGCCGGCGTATGGAAAATTGCAGAAGATTTAGGGTCTACCCCTTTTAGAGTAATGAGTGCTCCTTTAACGAGAGGAAATCCAGATACATACATGGGAACTAATTGGACAACAACCGGTGATGAAGGAAATTGTACTCCTAGTAGTGCAAATGATCAATGCGGAGTACATAATAATAGCGGTGTATTAAATCATTGGTTTTACATACTTACTGTTGGAAAATCTGGAACAAATAATGCATCACCACCAGATACTTATTCAGTAACTGGAATTGGTATGGATAAATCATCTCAAATTGTATATTATGCAGAAAGAGATTATTTAACACCGAATGCAACCTATTTAGATATGAGAAATGCTACATTACAAGTTGCAAACAACTTATATTGTGGTTCAAGTCCAGAAGTTATTGCTGTTACAAATGCATGGTATGCTGTAAATGTTGGAAACCAATATGTTGGTTATGCTACCGATGTTTCATTAAAAAAAATCATCCAACCATTATCGGTTGCCTGTGGAACAACAAATAACTCTATTATTACCTTTGAAAATTCAGGTACAAATACAATTACTGCTGTTACTATTTCTTACAGTATCGATGGTGGATCACCAACAAATTTAAATTGGAATGGTACTATTTCTTCTTGTCAAACTATAGATTTTCCTATAGCTATTGGAAGTTTAAATAGAGGAACACACTCTATTTCATACACAACAACCACTTCTAGTGATGGAAATTCTGCTAATAATACTAAATCGGCTCTAATACTAGTAAATGATGCAGGTATCGTAAACACAATCAATACATTCGAGGCTGCATCGGACAATCTAATTTCTTACGATAAAGGAAACACAAATTCACTTTGGCAAAGAGGTCAAGCTGCAGGAACAATATTAAACAGTACTGTATCTGGTGGTTCTAATGTATATGGTACTAATTTAACTGGATTATATCCAAATAGTATGACTTCCTATTTAGTTTCACAATGTTATGATTTATCACAATATCAAAATCCAAAAATAAAATTTGATATGGCATTTGATTTTGAAACCGATTACGACTATATCAATGTTGAGTATTCAACTAATGGTGGAATAAATTGGTCAATATTAGGTGATGCTACTTCAGGAACAACATGGTACAATAGTTCAAACACTCCAAACGCAAATAACTGCGAAAATTGCGTAGGAGCTCAGTGGACTGGTGCTGGTGCTGATGCTAATCAAATTGGAGGTGTAAATTCTGATAAAGTAAATTATTACTGGAATATGCCTGATTTTGGTTACGGTGGAGCGACGCCGCAATCTAATATTATTTTTAGATTTAATTTTGTATCAGATCCTGGTGTAACTAATGAAGGTGTAATTATTGATAATTTTGTAATTACAGGAACCTATGTTCTTGCGAATAATGAAAATTCATTTGATAGTTTTTACATCTCCCCAAATCCAACAAACGGAATTATTTCTTTGAGTTTATCAACTTCGGATAATGTTAATGTAGAGCTTTTTGACATTCAAGGAAGAAAATGTTTCTCGAAAAGTTATCTTAATACAAACACAATTTTTAATCAAGAAATAAATCTAGGTCAATTTGAAAAAGGGATGTATCTTATGAACGTTACTTCGAATGGAAAAACGGCTACCAAAAAATTAATAATTAATTAAATAACTATTTATTAAAAAAAGCACGAACTAGGTTCGTGCTTTTTTTTTGCTTTAATAGAAAAATACCTATCACCATAAAAACCATAATCAATAGTTATTTATCTTTTAATTACTCTAGTAATCTTGTATCTAGCTACAATTAATGAAGGAAATACCAATTTAAGCAGAAAGAACTACAACTTTATTGAATCATTAAATTATTTTATTAAGTGGGTAATTCATTTTGGTGATTTGCTGTTATTGTAATTTCAATTATAGCATCCTTAATAAATAGAGCGTTGATTTTTTTTTGCAAATGAACCATATTTAAAATAGTTTAATTTTTTATTATCCGACTATTTTTCATGTCAATTTACTAGAAAAGATCAAAACACAAACAACTATGAATTCCTATAATTACGATATAATTATTAATCTTTGAAAACAAACTAAGTTTGATCTCCAAATAAAAAAAGTGCTAGAGAATTCTAGCACTTTTTTTATTTTTTATGGTTAATTGATATTATCGTTTCAGTGAGAAATGCGCTTTAAATTGTTTGTAAGCTGCAGCTTCGGTGTAATCTACAGTAAACCAATAATCGGTTGATGGCATTAATATTCCGTTGTAGGTTCCATCCCACCCT
>NZ_JBJTND010000024.1:0-4609 GCF_046073885.1 Flavobacterium sp. | reverse complement strand
ATCTTGTATAAATTTCGATTGTACGATTATCCATTTGCATTAATTGAGAAATATTAATTATCTCAACTATTAAATTATCTAATGCCAAGAAATCATCTTTTTGTTCCTGCATTATTTTAATATTTTCCTCATGTCTATTCTTCTCGAGTTGTTCTTCTGCAGTTAAACATCTTTCCCCATTCTTATAATGTTTTTTGAGATAGGCACCATTTCTTTCATACGCAATAAACTCTCCGTCAATAAATCCATTAATTTTAACAAATTGCTCCTTAATAGTTCCTTTACCATTGTCATAATAAATTTTATTAAGACCATTATCAGTGATAACATTTTTGTTTTTCCTAAATAAATCAAATAGACCCATTACTTAAATTGTATAAACTGATTATAAACTAAATTTTTTTATACATATAAAAATAAGGTATTGGCTCTTCACCAATACTATTGGTTACTTTGTTTCTTACACCCCTATTATTAACTATTAATTTCCACGGATTATCTTGATTTAACAGAAATTCTTTCACCCCTGATACACGTGAATCTGCATTAATATAATAATCAGACGAGCCGATTTGTAACAAAATCAATTTTTTATTTTTGTTCATATTCGCTAAATCTCCTATTGTTGGACCAGGGTTTTTATTAGTCCAGCAACCTAAAATATCATATAAATCCTTTTTTTCTCTTATTATAGTTTCTTTATTTATTGGCTTTAGATGCATCCCATTCTCCGTTAAATATTGATTTTCAATTTCTTCAATGCTCATAATTAATAATTGTTAAGTTTTTGAATGTAGTAAAAGTTATAACGAATTACATCTTTTAATATTGCTTTTTATAATCACACTTCTCCCAAATTTAAAAAAAACTATCATATATTCCTTACTTAATTTTTTTTATAAGATAAGCGGACAAAAAAAACACCTTATAAAAGGTGTTTATTTACTGGAAATACAGTCTCTCTATCTAAACTCGCAATATAATGTTCTGTTACAATTGAGTTTGCATGACCTAACATTTCCCCCTGCTGGCGCGAGCATCTTGCTCGTGTCTATTAATTGTCTCGTCCTAAAATAAGTTTACATATTAATACTTAATCCTAAAATAGATTTACAACTCATTTTTAGTCCTATTATTGGTTTACAATAATAGGACTTTTTACATAATAATTCTTCCATAATTTTTCTGTTTTTATATTGTTTTGGTGTACTTGATTTGGAGTTAGATTTCCTATACTCATATGAGGTCTTTCATTATTATATAAATTGACAACAGCTTTCAATAATTCCCTAGCTTCTCCTACGTTATCAACTTGATAATCATTTAGATACTCTTCTTTTATAATACCATTAACTCTTTCTGCAATGGCATTTTCTAATGGATCTCCATTTTCTGTCATACTTATTGCTATATTATTACTTTCTAAAAGTTTTACATATTTATCACTACAATACTGAATTCCTCTATCAGAGTGATGTATTAATTCTAATTCTTTTTTTTCAATTGAAACACCTGATATTGCCATTTTCAAAGCTTCAATTGTTTGTGATGTTTGTAAACTATCTCCTAAATGAAATCCTATAATTTTTCTAGAGTAGGCATCGGTAATAAAACTTATATAAACAAAAAAACTTTTAATCTTCCAATAAGTTATGTCGCTTACCCATAATTGATTAGGAGTATTAGGAACAAACTCTCTTATAAGATTTGGATACCTCTTAAATCTATGGTAGGAATTGGTGGTTATTGTTTGTTTTTTTCTACGTTTAACTAATAAATAATTAGCTGACAAGACATCAAAAAGCCTGTCTCTACCCATTTTTATTTGATGTTCTAGTAGAAATGGTTGTAATAACTCATATAGTTTTCTAACTCCCATATGACGGTGGTTTTTTCTTATTTTTAAAACCTCAGAAACAATTAACTCATCTTCAAAAGCGTAGTGTTCCTGATGCCAAAAGTGTTGATAATATGCTTGTCGTGTTACACCAAGTAATCGGCAAAATTTGCCTAAACCAATCTTAGGATGATGGCTTTTCATCTCCTGAATTACTTGGTATTGGACTTTTTTACAATATTGATTTTAAACTCTTTTTCAGCTATTTCTATCATTCTACGATAGGTTTCGGCTAGAAGACGAGCTTCTTCAAGTTCTTTTTTTAACTGTAATAGAGAATCCGTCTCCTTGGAGACTTGTGTTTTGTCTTTGTTTTCCATACTAGGTAAAACTACAATACTGGGTTGAGAATAATCATATCCAAGCTCTTTCAACCAATAAGTGATTCGAGAATGACCAATATTATACTTGTCTTCAACCTCTCTTCTTGTCAAAGTACCAGTTAAAAAATCATTACAAACAAATCGCTTAAATTCTTCGGAATATTTAGACTGCCATTTTGAGGAATGCTCCTTTAAATATCTTTCCATTTTTTACACTTTTGTGTAAACCTATTTCAGGACAAGACAAATTCAATTTCGGCTACACAAAATTTACAAACTTTGAGCTAACTCAAATGTAATCAAAAATTTTTCCAATAGGCACAAAAAAAACTCCTTAATTTCTTAAGGAGTTTTTATCGGTGGGCGATGAGGGGTTCGAACCCCCGACCCCCTCGGTGTAAACGAGGTGCTCTGAACCAGCTGAGCTAATCGCCCGATTGCAATATGTCAATTTTCATTCCCTTATTGCGAGTGCAAATATACAGCTGTTTTTTGTATTTGCAAGAAAAAATCAAAAAAAATTATAAAATTTCTGCAACTACAAAAGTGCTTCCGCCTACATAGATGAAATCCAAATCTTGGGCATTTTCTTTCGCTTTGGCGTAAGCGGCTGAAACAGAATTATATATTTTTCCGTTGAGGCCAAATGAGCTGGCTTTTTTGTGCAAAATGGCCGCTTCAAGTCCACGAGGAATATTTGGTTTACAAAAATAATATTCTGCGTTTTTTGGAAATAAAGGAAGTACTTCGTCTAAATCTTTGTCATTTACTACGCCTAAAACAAAATGTAAGTGATCAAAAGACTCTTTTTGAATTTGGTTTAGAACAATAGTGAGGCCATGAGTATTGTGCGCGGTGTCGCAAATTATTGTTGGAGATTCACCAAGTTGCTGCCAGCGTCCTTGCAGGCCGGTATTTTTAACGACTTGGGATAATCCTTGCTTCCAATGGTTTTCGTTAGTTTGGAAAGCAGTATGTTGATTTAAAACAGCAAGAGTCTGAATCACGGTTTTCTTATTCTGTACTTGGTAATCGCCAATTAAGTCAGAGGGGTAGGTAGTTGTAATCAAATCAGAAGCAAAGTAGATGTCGCTTTGATTGGCTTTGGCTGTAGCCAAAAAAACAGGCTGGGTTTCGGGAGTATATTCACCAATGACCACTGGAATAGTAGGTTTGATGATGCCTGCTTTTTCGGTTGCAATTGCTGCCAACGTGTTGCCCAAGAACTGCGTGTGGTCTAAACCAATATTCGTAATTACCGAAACCAAAGGCGTAATACTATTAGTGGCGTCCAATCTTCCGCCCATGCCGACTTCAATAATAGCGATGTCTGTTTTTTCTTTGGCAAAATAATCAAAAGCCAATCCAACGGTCATTTCGAAGAAACTCATATCATTGGCTTCAAAAAACGCCTGGTGTTGGTTGACGAAATTACAAACAAAGTCTTCGGAGATCATGGTGCCATTAATTTTGATGCGCTCCCTAAAGTCTTTTAGGTGCGGAGAGGTGTATAAGCCTACTTTATACCCTGCTTCCTGAAGAACAGAGGCCAACATGTGCGAACAAGAACCTTTACCGTTAGTTCCCGCTACATGAATGCATTGCAATTGGTTTTCGGGATGCCCCAAATAATCCATGAGCAAATGAACGTTGGTCAAGTCTTTTTTATATGCCGAAGCGCCTTGAAGTTGGTACATCGGGAGTTGGTTAAAGAGCCAATTTAATGTTTCGGGATAGTTCATTTTTTTTGAAAAAAAGTAATTGTTTAAAATATTTTTCGATTTTTTTAGTTTACTATTGCATCGAAAAGTATCTTTATTGCAAATTTCAAATAAATTTTAGAATTAAAGCTTAAAAACAAGAATAATATATGTTTAGTTTATTACAATTACAGTCTGACACCCTTGCTAATGCTGCCTCTAATGTGGTGGTTGAAAAAATTGCAACCAATAATGAAATCTCAGTTTTGGAGTTTATAGTTAAAGGTGGTTTCTTTTTGATTCCTATTGCTATTTTATTGTTTTATACTATTTATGTAATTATTGAACGGTATTTATATATAAGTAAGGCTTCTACTATTGATAGTCGTTTGATGTTGGATATACGCGATCAATTGCATTCGGGTAATTTGGATTTAGCTAGATCAATTGCAGAAAGAAGTAATTCAGCTTCTGGAAATATAGTGAAAGAAGGTATTTTAGTTATTGGAAGACCCATTGCTGAAATTGAATCGAATATGGACCGTGCAGCGGATATCGAAATTGCACAAATGGAAAGCCGTTTGGGACATTTAGGATTAATTGCTGGTATTGCGCCTACATTAGGATTTATCGGGACTATTTCAGGAGTTATCATGATAACTCCTGAAATAGTCCCGATAAATCCTAAT
>NZ_JBJTND010000023.1:0-31403 GCF_046073885.1 Flavobacterium sp. | reverse complement strand
ATCTACTCCGGTATCTTCAAAAACTTTTTGAATAGGTTTTCCCCAACCAGGTCTATATTGGTCAAATTTATATTGAGTTCCTTGCATTCCTCCCCATTCAAATCCTGGAGCCCAAACAATGCCACCTCTTCCTTGTCCTCTTGAATGATGTGCAAAAACAAATTTGTGTGTTGCGGTGCTATTTTCAAGAACACTTCGCATCCATAAATATTGGGATTGTCCCAAGGTCCAATCCCAATTGGTTGGTTTCGATCCATCGGCAGGTGTAGCTCCAGGAAATATCTCCGTTCTGTATACATCTAAAACGACAAAAAGTGCATCACCCCACGTCCATGCATAATAATTTTCGGGCATTCCTATACCAAAATCTTCTACTGTAGTATTTCCCGAATAAAAGTTATTTGGAAACGGATTTGGATAATAGTATTTTCTCCATTGTGTTCCCCAAACACCTATACCATTTGGTGCGGCAGGCAATTGATTGGTAGCAGTGGTGTAAATTCCATTTACATTAAGAAAATAGTCGTTTTCTCCTTCATGATTTCCTAAACAAACATAAAACGGAATGGAATGACAAATAGCTCCAAGATATTGACGGTAGTTTTTATGTAAAACATCCATATCGTTACTACTTGTAACAGTAGGAGCGTGGTCGTCACCAAATATATCTCCTAATGACAACATAAAATCAGGATTTTCAGTTGCTTCATTAGCAAGAGTAGTTTGATACATAGCTACATTAGAATAATTACTGTACAAATGTTCATCAGCTTCTACAATAAATGTATAATTACTTCCAGGAGCTCTTTGTGTTTGAAAATGATATTCGGGTGTTGCTGTGTATGTTGAAGCACCATTCAACTTATATTGCATTCTGTAATAATATTTTGAATTTGGCGCTAAACCAGTTAAATCTATTTCATCTGGAACATTTAATTGATTGTTGTGAACAGAAGTTGAGTTCGAATAAATTCCAGATTGTAATCCGTATTCTAAAAAATAATTAACATTTTGATCAAACAAAATACTCGCGGTAACCGAATTATTAGTGGGTCTCCCAAGAATAATTGAATGTTGTTGCGAATAGTTATATTGAAACCAAACCAATAAAAGGATAATTAATGCATTTTTTCTCATAAAAGATCATTATGCTTACTTTGACTATTAAATTTCAAAATAGTTTAATTTATATGTCTAAAAATAAATAAATTAAAAATTAGTTTAGTAGAAGTGATATTTTATAACAAAACCTCTTCTTTTTTACGAATTTGATTGCAATATTATTTGTAGTTTTGCATAACTATTTAATAAAACACACAAAATACTTAAATTATGAGTTCATTTGACGTAGTCATCATAGGTTCTGGACCTGGCGGATATGTGTCAGCAATTCGTTGTGCCCAATTGGGTTTTAAAACTGCAATTATTGAAAAATATTCCACTCTAGGTGGAACTTGCTTAAATGTTGGATGTATCCCTTCTAAAGCTTTATTGGCATCATCGCATCATTATGAAGAATTACAACATTTTGCCGATCACGGAATTGAAGTTTCGGGAGCAGTAAAGGTAAATCTTGAAAAAATGATTGCACGCAAGCAAGCAGTTGTTGATCAAACGAGTGGTGGCGTTAAGTTTTTAATGGACAAAAATAATATTACAGTTTTAGAAGGTTTGGGATCATTTGTTGACGCTACTCATGTTTCCATAGCTAAAGCAGATGGAACATCAGAAACTATAGAAGCAAAAAATATAATCATTGCAACAGGTTCAAAACCATCAACTTTACCATTTATTAAGTTAGATAAAGAGCGAATCATTACATCTACAGAAGCCTTAAAATTACCAGAAGTCCCTAAACATCTTGTAATTATTGGTGGTGGAGTAATTGGTATTGAATTAGGTCAAGTTTATTTAAGACTTGGTGCTCAAGTTTCTGTTGTTGAATATTTGGATCGTATTATTCCAGGAATGGATGCTGGTCTATCCAAAGAATTGACCAAAGTTTTGAAAAAACAAGGAATGAAATTTTATACTTCACACCAAGTAAAATCGGTTACCCGAAAAGGAAAAGTAGTTACTGTTCAAGCTGATAATGCAAAAGGGGAAACTGTTTCATTAGAAGGAGATTATTGTTTGGTAGCTGTTGGTCGTCGTCCTTATACTGATGGATTGAATGCAGATAAAGCAGGAGTAAAGCTTACAGAAAGAGGAATGGTTGAAGTAAACGATCATTTACAAACGAGTGCTTCTAATATATATGCAATTGGAGATGTGGTTCGAGGTGCCATGTTAGCTCATAAAGCGGAAGAAGAAGGAACTATGGTTGCCGAAATCTTAGCAGGTCAAAAACCACACATTGATTATAATTTAATTCCGGGAGTAGTTTATACTTGGCCAGAAGTTGCCGCTGTGGGTAAAACAGAAGAGCAATTAAAAGCAGACGGAGTAGCTTACAAAGCAGGAAGTTTTCCTTTCAAAGCTTTAGGTAGAGCTCGTGCAGGTGGAGATACTGATGGGTTTGTGAAGATTCTTGCTGATGCTTCAACAGATGAAGTATTAGGAGTACACATGATTGGTGCTCGTTGCGCCGATTTAATTGCCGAAGCAGTTACTGCAATGGAATTTAGAGCATCTGCTGAAGATATTTCTAGAATGTCACATGCGCATCCAACATTTGCAGAAGCTATAAAAGAAGCTGCACTTGCAGCAACTGACAATAGAGCATTGCACGTGTAATTACAGGAATCATTATATAAAGAAACCCGCTAAACTTAGCGGGTTTCTTTTTTGTTTTCAGAAACAAGGACTAGGCTTTAAAAATTCCTTTATAAGTCTCCCAGTTGGTGTAAATTAAAAATAAATTTCCAAGAAATAATGCTGCGGCAATAGGAGTGCCATCAGGTAATAGGAAAATATTAATAAGTAAAATATTTAATGTTACTGGAACCAAAATCACAGCGCCAATCTTTATAAACTTCCCACTTATTATGGTTAAACCTGCAATTAATTCCACTACTTTAGCTAATGGCATTAAATACTTTGTAGCAGCAATTCCTTTAGTAAAGGTAAGCATGTCACCCGTAAAATTTGGTTCAGGTGAAAGATGGAAAAAATAATTAATGGATGCAAAAAGCATCAATCCACCTACTAAAATTCGAATAATTAGAGTTGCAATTTTCATAATTTATAATTTAATTGGTTAGTTATTCAAATTTATTTTATTTCAATTCGTAATTTAAGAACCTAATTTTCAGTTATTAACAAAGTTATTAATAGTATTATTTAGGTTTTTTATTATTCAATACATTTTAAATAATCCATGAAAAAATGATCGGGATGGTAGGTTTTTTTATCTACTTCAGAAACCAAAGTTTCTTTGGCAATGTAATCAACAGTTTCTCCTGCATATTTTATTCTGAAAATTGCGATCGGAGATTTCTTTAATTCTTCCATAGTATCTTTTAAAAATAAAAAATAGGCGCTTAAAATTCTGCAATTTTCACCATTATTTCTTACAAAATTTCCGCACGTTTCTTGATCTAATCCTATTAAAGAAATTATTTTCCCATTTTGTAATTGAACATAAATTTTTGAGGATTTGTCCAAACATTTTGCTGGAATAAATTCGGAGCTTTTTTGAATGATTTGCATATTTAATGAAGGTAAACCATCAGCATTTATTAAAGAAAAAAATATAGAACTTTGGCTATTTCCAAATACTTTTTCGTGCATAACATAATTTATCGTTGACTTGTAACTGCCAAGACTGTCTTTAACATTGGAACTATATTCACAATCAGTTTGAGCAAATGCAACGATTGAAATAAATAAGTTGGCTAGAATTAGAATTTTTTTCATTAGGTATTTATTTTGTTACAAAGTAACACTATTTTGTTATCATTAATATCGGTAGTGAAAAAACAATATTGATCACCACCATCTTTTATTTTCCATTTTTTTCTTAATGTATCAACGCTTTCTGGAAAATTACGAACGGTAACATTCATCTTTTTATTTTCAATAGCTTCTTTAATCTCTTTTTTTGAATAATTGATTGAAGATTCAATGATGAAAGTCCTTCCAGGAAAATCAATTAAATTTTCAGAAGTATATAAATGCGAATTGACATGAAGTTTTTCTAATGAATAGTGATGTGCTATGTGATTGAAACCACCCGATTTTAGTAGGCTGCTATTAGGTTCATACAAATAGTTCTTAGGTAAACCGTAGTTAATATCAACTTCTGAATTCCATTGATATTCAAATACTTCTTTGTTTTCTTTGTTGAAATTAATACATTTTATTATTGGCTTATCGTTAAAATCATGATGCAGTTCCCATAATAATTCTTTCACCTCATTATCTACAGCAACAATATGAATAGTTTTTACATTCTGCAACTCGCTTAATCCAGCAGAAATATCCAATAATGGAGCGGTTTTAATGATTATTTTTGAGCTGTATTGGTAATAAAAACTTTGAAGTTCGGGAACATTTGGCAAACAATCTTGCAACATAAAAACTTTGCCTTTAATTTCATTTCTTCTTGAAGGATCTATATAAATCCAGTCATATTGTTGGTTGAGATTTTTAAGTATCTCATAGCTGTCTTCTGCAATACATGAAACATTTGAAACTCCTAATTGTTGAAAATTATGTTTTACAATAGCCGATAACTCCGAATTTATTTCACAATGGTATACCTGCTTTATTTTTTTAGCAAAATAATAATCATCTACTCCAAAACCACCTGACAAATCTATTAAAGAAGCACCACTTACAATTTCAGATTTGTAAAGCGCAGTAATTTCAGAAGAAGTTTGCTCAATTGATACTTTACTTGGGTAAATGCAATTGAAACAATTGAACCAAGTTGGGAGTTTGTTTTTGCTTTTGTTCCGCGCTATTATTTGATTTAATAGGATTTTATAATCGATTTCAGGAAATGGATTTTTTGCAAATGATAATTTTGAAACATCCTGATCGGTGTTCTTGATAATAAATTCTTGAACTTCGGGAAGTAATAACTTGGAACTGTTTTCCATTAGTTATTAAAAATATAATTAAGAATATTTGCCCCCATTTTTAGCGCTTTTTCTCGAACTTCTTTAGGGTCATTGTGTACTTCTGCATCTTCCCAACCATCACCTAAGTCACATTCGTAAGTGTATAAAAATACTAATCGATTGTTTTCAAATATCCCATAAGCTTGTGGTCGTTTTCCATCGTGTTCATGAATTTTTGGTATTCCGGAAGGGAAACTATATGGTTTTTGAAAAATAGGATGAGATGCTGGAATTTCAACTAAATTCGAATTCGGAAATATTTTTTTAATTTCTCTTCTTAAATATTCATCCAAACCATAATTGTCATCAAAATGCAGAAATCCTCCAGAAAGCATGTAGTTTCTTAAATTAAGAATTTCGTTATCGCTAAACAATATATTACCATGTCCGGTTGCATGAATATAAGGATAGGAGAATATATCGGGACTTCCCGGCTCAACCGTTGCAGGTTTATTTTTTATAGTTGTGTTGATGTTTTGATTGCAGAATTTTATTAAATTAGGGAGTGATGTAGGATTGGCATACCAATCACCACCACCATTATATTTTAACAAGGCAATTTCTTGAGAAAATCCAATTATCGAAAACAAAAATAAAAGTGTAGTTAGTTTACTTTTCATGAATTAATGCTTTTTGTATTCTAAAAGAAGTTTGTCTAGTTCTTCGGTTTTCCAACCATAATTGGCGGCGCTGTTTTTCCCGTTATTTAAATAAACTAGTGCATTAGAATAATCTTTTTCTTTTGCATACAAGTTGGCGATTAAAATGTATTTCTCTAATGACTCGCTCAAACTTAGAGCTTGTTTTGCATAAGTGATAGCAAAATCAAGGCTTTTTTTATCATCAATATGAGCTAAATAATTATTGCAAATAGATACTAAAGTGTTTGAATCTTTCCAAGCGAATTTAGTTGCCAAAGCTTCGCTGTTTTTTTTGTAGTTTTTCCAATTGCTGGAAAATTCATCTATCGCTAAGTCATAATGAAATAGTAGCGAGTCAACTTTTCTAATTTGTAAAGAGGCTGCGATAGTTCTTTTTTTATTGTATTGAATGGTGTCGCCAATTTCAACCAATGATTTTAAATTATCGGATACCATATAGATTAATTTTTTTTCTACTCTTGGCATACCAACAACTTTAGCAAATTCTTCTCTTTTGCTAGCGATAAAAGGAACTTCTTTAGCTGATAGATTATTAATTCCGTTTGCTATGATTTTCCAATTTAACTCAGTGAATAGTTCGGATTCTTGTTTTGTTTTTAAGTACTTCTGGGTTATTTCAGTGGCATCAAATCCTGCTTTTCTGTAAGCAATAATATAGCGAAGACATTTTTCTGAATTGGAATTATCAGCGTTAAATTGCTCTTTGATTACATTAAATTGGTTTTCAGGAAGTAATGCTTTTTGTCCTTCTTGAATGAACACCTCTTTTTTAAATTCACCTGCCATACAGGTCAATAAATTCTCATTGGAATCAATAAATCCAAAAGTAGGGTAGGACTTAACTAAAAATTTATTTTGAAATTTATTTTTCATCGTTCCGCCAACTGCAGATTCTGCATCAATGGCTACACAAATATAGTTGCTGCTGTAAAAGGTAATTACTTCAGGATCTATAAATACTTCATTTTTCATTTTGTTGCAATGCGAACACCATTTGGCATAAAACATTAAAGCAATGGGTTTGTTTTCTTTTTTAGATTGCGCTAAAGCAGCCTCATAATTAACGTCTAAAAACAAAGTTTGTTTTTGGCTAAAAGACAACAAACAACAAATAAAAAACAGAAATGTAAGTGTTTTTTTCATAATTTATTCATTTGCATAAACCACGCTATGACAAGCTATTATAGCGGCGGTCTCTGTTCTTAACCTAGTTTCACCCAAAGATATTGGAATAAATTTATTGTTCAAAGCCATTTCAATTTCTTTAACAGAAAAATCACCCTCAGGGCCAATTAATATAGTGGTATCGGTATTTGGAAGGATTTGAGATTTTAATGTTTTTTTATCTAATTCTTCACAATGAGCAATGAATCTAATGCCTTTAAAGTCCTTTTTGATAAAGTCTTTGAATGGAATAGGGTCATTTAATTTTGGAATATAGTTGTGTAAAGACTGCTTCACAGCAGATTCGATAATTTTTTGGAACCGTTCTATTTTAATTATTTTTCGCTCCGAATGATCGCAAATTATTGGTGTAATCTCCTGTATTCCAATTTCGGTAGCTTTTTCTAAAAACCACTCATAACGCTCGTTCATTTTGGTAGGTGCAACTGCAAGGTGTAAATGAAATTTTGGCTTCTCTTGCTTTTCGAATGATTGAATTTTAACGGTACATTTAGAATCGCTCGCTAGAGAAATTTCTGTTGTAAATAAATACCCTAAACCATTGGTTACATGTAAAATATCGCCTTCTTTCTTTCGTAATACTTTAATTATATGTTTGCTTTCTTCTTTATCAAAAATAAAAGAAGAAGCCTGTTCGTTAATATTCGGATTATAAAATAATTGCATATTAAAATTCAATTCGTGCTTTAGAAACTACTCCAGCATCGTTAAATTTATTTTCTAAATATTTTTGATAGCCTACTATCCCTATCATTGCCGCATTATCTGTGGTGTATTCAAATTTAGGAATAAATGTTTTCCAGCCATATTTTGATTCAGCTTCTTTAAGGGTTGCTCTAATTCCGGAGTTTGCTGAAACCCCACCGCCAATGGCAATTTGATTTATTCCTGTTTCGGCTACAGCCAATTTCAATTTATCCATCAAGATTTCAATGATGGTATGCTGAATAGAAGCACAAATGTCTGCTTTATTTTCTTCAATGAAATTGGGGTTTTCAGCCATATTTCTCTGTATGAAATACAAGATTTGAGTTTTGAGTCCGGAGAAACTAAAATTCAATCCAGGCGCTTTTGGTTTTGTAAATGCGAATTTTTTTGGATTTCCTTCTTTAGCTAGTTTATCAATCAATGGTCCGCCAGGATAGGGAAGTCCCATAATTTTTGCTGTTTTATCAAAGGCTTCTCCAACAGCATCATCTGTTGTTTCTCCAATAATTTCCATTTCAAAAAAACTTGAAACTTTTACAATTTGAGTATGGCCTCCAGAAATAGTCAAAGCGATAAAAGGAAAATCAGGTTTGTTATATCCTTCTTCTTCAATAAAATGAGCTAAAATATGGGCGTGCATGTGATTAACTGCAATTAATGGAATATTCAAAGCCAATGCCAATGATTTTGCAAATGACGTTCCAACAAGTAACGAACCCATTAATCCCGGACCTTGAGTAAAAGCAATAGCATTAATGGTATTGAGCTTTATACCTGCTTTTTTTAATGCACTATCAATGACAGGTACGATATTTTGTTGGTGAGCTCTAGATGCTAGTTCGGGAACGACACCACCATATTCTTCATGTATTTTTTGACCTGCTACTACATTTGACAACACTACATTGTTTTTTAAAACAGCTGCCGCAGTATCGTCGCAGGAACTTTCAATCGCAAGTATGTAAACATCACTGTTGGGCATTAGGCACAATTTTTGAATATTATTTGATTAACCGGTATAAAACGATTATTTTTACAACGATTACAAAAGTAACTATTTTAAAGGTTTTTCACTAATAGGATTGTTACTTTTTGTTTTTTGAAAGAATTAGAGATATCAATGAAATATAAGATTTTTTGTCTATTTTCGTTATTATTAGATAGTTCAAATCGAAATAAATTTTGAAAGAAAAAACAACCAATACTCGAGATTATTCTTTGAAAAAAATAGCAATTCGCACAATTATGGTGCTTTTGTTACTTTTATTGTCTCTAGGTATTGCGCTTTCATTACCGGTTGTTCAAACCAAAATTGCCCAGTATTTTACTGAAAAACTAAATAAACAATACGGCACCAATATTTATGTGGACCAAGTTGAAGTCACTCTTTTTGGTAATGTTCAATTAAAAAAAGTTTTAATCAAAGACGAAAAAAAAGATACGTTAATTTATGCTAATAGATTAATTACAAGTATTCTTGATTCAAAATCACTGCTTGAAGGAAATTTAATTTTTGGAAATCTTACCGCAGATCAATTATTTGTTAATGTCAAAACCTACAAAGGGGATTACGATACAAATTTGGATAAATTTATTGATGCTTTTGATGACGGAAAGCCGGCTTCAGGTAAGTTTTTAATGACTTCTCAAAAAATGACTTTGAACAATTGTAGGTTTCGAGAAATTGACTACAATAGAGAAATTCCGCTTGACGTTGATTTCACTAAAATAAATGCGGTAGTTTCCGATTTTAAGATTAAAGGTCCAAATGTTTATACCAATGTTGAAGCCATGTCTTTTATGGACCACAGGGGATTATTTGTAGATAATATTACTACTAAATTTACCTACACCAAAAAGAATATTCTTTTGGAAAAATTATATTTAAAAACCGCTGAATCTTCTCTTGAAGGATCGGTTGTGCTTAAATACGATCGAAAAGATTTTAAGGATTTTAATAATAAGGTCGTTTTTATTATTTCCACTAAAAATGCTTCATTATCTTCAAATGATTTGCGTCATTTTTATAATGAATTAGGTAAAAATCAACAATTTAAATTAAGTACTACTATTGTTGGTCCACTCAATAATTTTACTGCCAAGCAGTTGTATTTAAAAGATAGCAATAACACAGTTATTGCCGGAAGAGTTACTTTTAAAAATATCTTCACGAAAAAAGGAAATGGCGATTTTAGTATGGATGGAAATTTTACTAAAGTAAGCTCTAATTACAATAATTTAATCACCTTATTGCCAAATGTGTTGGGCAAGAATTTACCTTCTTCATTAAAAAAAATAGGTCAGTTTAACCTAAGAGGGAAGACTAATGTAACTGAAACGAGTGTAGCTGCCAATGTGGTTATTCAAACACAATTAGGAGGAGTGAGCTCTAAATTACAAATAACCAATTTAAAAACAATTGATAATGCCTCTTATAATGGAACACTTAATTTAGATAATTTTAATTTAGGTAGTTTTTTAAATAGAAGCGATTTAGGTTATGCTACATTACAATCTAAAGTAGAAGGAAAAGGATTCATTGAAAAATACTTAGACACCAAAATTTCTGGTAACATTCAAAACTTTACCTACAACGGCTATAATTACAAAAATATAATTGCTGACGGGTTTATTAAAAAACCAATATTTAAAGGTAAAATAAACGTAAATGATCCAAATTTATTCTTTGATTTTGATGGATTAGTTGATTTTTCAAATCAGGAAAAAAAATATGATTTTCATGCAAAAATCGATTATGCTAATCTAAAAAAATTAAACTTTATTAAAGATTCTGTTTCTGTTTTTAAAGGAGATGTGGTAATTAAAATTGCAGGAAACTCTTTAGATAAAATGAAAGGAGATATTATCGTTTCTAATTCTTCTTATCAAAATTCTAAAGATCTTTATTTTTTTGATTACCTAAATTTGAATTCCAAAATAATAAATGAGGAACATCTTATTACTTTAAATTCTTCTAAAGAATTAAATGGTAAGGTTCAAGGGAAGTTTGAGTTTTCACAGATTCAAAAAATGTTTGAAAACTCTCTTGGAAGTCTTTACGCCAATTACAGACCACATGTTTTGAAAAAAGGACAATATTTGAAATTTAACTTTACTCAATTCAATGAAATTGTAGAAATTCTAAATCCGAATATTAGTTTGTCACCAAATGCTATTTTAAATGGTCAAATAAATGGAGATACCAACGATTTTAAACTAAAATTTTCTTCAAATAAAATAGACGCCTACACGGTTCATGCTGATAATTTGAAATTTGAGGTCGATAATAAAAACCCTTTGTACAGTACTTATATTCAATCGGATAGTTTGATCACAAAGCAATATAAAATGAGAGATTTCTCTCTAATTAATGCTAAATCTAAGGATACATTGTCTTTTAGAACTGAGTTTAAAGGCGGTGAAAAAGGAAATGATTATTTCAAATTAAATCTGTATCATACTATTGATTCAAACAATCAAAATATCTTTGGTTTCCATAAATCGGAAATAATGTTTAAAGATTTGCTTTGGTATGTAAATGAAAATGAAAACAATAAAAACAAAATTCTATTTGATAAAAATTTAAAAACGTTCTCTTTTGATGATATTTTAGTTTCTCATGAAAATCAATCCATGCAATTGCAGGGATTGTTGGGTAGTTCTAAAAATAAAGACTTGAAGTTGGTTTTTAATAATGTAAATTTAAATAAAATTACTCCAACTATAGAGCAATTTAAGTTTGATGGTTTTGTTGATGGTGAAGTTTTTGTTAAACAAAATAATGCTATTTATCAGCCCACTGCCTCGCTTGAAATTAATGAATTGAAAATAAATGATCAAGCCTTAGGGAAAATGAATCTTGACATTAAGGGAAATGAGGATTTTTCAAAATTTGAAATTGATTCTAAAATTGAAAATGAAAACCTTAAATCATTTACTGCAAAAGGAGATTTAGAGATTGTAGCCAATGAAACATTGATGAATTTAGACCTCGACTTTCAAAAATTCAATCTCGGAATTTTAAGTAACTTAGGAGGAGAGGTATTGTCAAATATTAGAGGGTATGCTTCTGGAAATGCTAGAATTAGTGGGAATGTAAATGACTTTGATTATAAAGGGAGGTTATTTGTAGATGATGCAGGATTATCAATTCCTTATTTAAATGTTGATTATAAAATAAAAGATCATTCGGCAGTTGAAATTACTCAAAATAAATTTATTGTCGAAAAAACTCAAATAATAGATTCCAAGTACAATACAGAAGGAAACCTTCAGGGCTTTATAAAGCACAAGCAATTTGGGGATTGGGAGTTAGATTTAGCTATCGATTCAGATCGAATATTAGCTCTGAATACCAAAGATCATGAAGATGTGGTGTATTATGGTACTGCTTTTATAAACGGAAATGCAACAATAAAAGGGCCAACTAGTGGGCTTTCAATAAATGTTAATGCGCAATCTGGTAATGGAACCGATATTAAAATTCCAATTAACGATGCGAGTTCTGTTAGTGAAAATGGTTTTATTCATTATTTAACTAAAGGAGAAAAGTATGGAGAAAAATCAAAACAAACAGAATTTATTAGAGATTATGATGGTTTACAGATGAACTTTGAATTTGCGATAGAACCTAACGCAACTATTGAAGTGATATTAAATAAAGAGTCCAAACATGGAATGAAGGGTAAGGGTAAAGGAACCTTAAATATGAGTATCAATACCCTTGGAAAATTTGAAATGTTTGGAGATTTTCAAGTATGGGAAGGATCTTATAATTTTAAATATGGTGGTTTAATTGATAAGCAATTTTCTGTTAAAAAATATGGATCTATTGTCTGGGAGGGAAATCCGTATAATGCTACACTTAATTTAGAAGCAGTTTCTAAAAATATCACCGCAAATCCTGCAGTATTAATTGATAATGCATCATTTAATAAGAAAATCCCTGTTGATGTAGTGATTGGATTAAAAGGGACTATAATGAATCCAGAACCTGATTTTAGTATAAATTTTCCAACAGTAAGTTCAGTAATAAAATCGGAAATCGAAACCAAATTGGGGGACAAAGACATCAGACAGACCCAGGCTTTATACTTATTATCAACAGGGGGGTTCTTGAGTCAAGAAGGCTTAAGTCAATCTCAAGTTACCAATAGTATTTATGAAAAAGCTGCTTCAATATTTGGAGACATTTTTAATAATAATAAAGATAGTAAAATGAATATGGAGGTGAGCTACATCCCAGCTGATAAAACGGCATTAAAACCTACAGATGGGAGAGTAGTAGCAAATATTTCCACCCAAATAAATGAACGTATTACCATAAACGGTAAGGTAGGGGTTCCTACAGGCGGAGTTTCTGAAACAGCAATTGTAGGGAATTTTGAAATGCAATACCGAGTTAATGAAGACGGGACTCTAAATCTGAGAGTATTTAATAAAGAAAACGACATTAATTATATTGGTCAAGGTATAGGTTATACCCAAGGTGCGGGTGTTAGCTATGAGGTAGATTTTGATACCTTTAAAGAATTGGTCAACAAAATATTTAAAAAATCCAAACTAGATCGGGAGAAAAAGGAAGTAAAAGATTCAACTTCAGAATCAAATAAAATGCTTCCAAGTTATATTAATATGGAAGATGGGAAATCAAAGCCTCAAAATTCTACTTTACAAAATCAAATAAATAAAGAAGGAACGAAAGAAGAGAATTGATATTAAATTGTCAATTTGATAAAAATATAACTAAAAAAAACAAAACTTATCAACGAAAACGTTTGAATTTCGAGGATATTATTAATTACTTAAAAATTTGATGTTTTGTATTTGTTTTGTTTCTAATTTTACATTCTAAATTATTAAACTATGTCAAAAACGATTAAAAAAATAGGGGTTTTAACTTCTGGGGGAGATTCACCAGGAATGAACGCTGCTATTCGTTCTGTAGTTCGTACCTGCGCTTTTCATAACATTGAATGTGTAGGTATTTATAGAGGATACCAAGGTATGATAGAAGGAGATTTTAAAGAAATGGGTCCTCGATCGGTTAATAATATCATCAATAAAGGAGGAACCGTATTAAAATCGGCTCGATCAAAAGAATTCATGACCCCAGAGGGTCGTAAAAAAGCTTTTGATAATTTATCAGCTGTTGGAGTAGAAGCACTTGTGGTTATTGGTGGTGATGGAAGCTTTACAGGTGCTGAAATTTTTAATAGTGAATATGGTTTTCCAGTAATGGGGATTCCAGGTACAATTGATAATGATATTTTTGGGACCAGCCATACTTTAGGTTTTGATACAGCCTTAAATACTGTGGTTGATTGCATTGATAAAATTAGAGATACGGCAAGTTCGCACAATCGCTTATTTCTTGTTGAAGTAATGGGTAGAGATGCAGGTCACATTGCATTAAATGCTGGAATTGGAGCAGGAGCTGAAGAAATTCTTATACCTGAAGAAAATTTAGGATTAGAAAGATTGCTAGATTCTTTAAAAAAAAGTAAAGCATCTGGAAAATCTTCAAGTATTGTTGTGATTGCAGAAGGAGATAAAATAGGAAAGAATGTTTTTGAATTGAAAGATTATATTGAAGAACATTTGCCAGAATATGATATTCGAGTTTCGGTATTAGGACATATGCAACGTGGAGGTTCACCATCTTGTTTTGATAGAGTTTTAGCAAGTAGGTTAGGTGTTAAAGCTGTAGAATCCATTATAGAAGGTAAATCCAATTTCATGGTTGGTTTATTAAATGATAAAGTTGCATTAACTCCATTAGAACAAGCTATCAAAGGTACTTCAGAAATAGACAAAGATTTACTTCGAGTTTCTGATATCATGACTACATAATAATCAAATTAAAAATAATAATAACCGGCAAATGAATTTTGCCTAAAGTAAAATAAAATGTCAAAAGTTAAATTAGGAATCAATGGATTCGGAAGAATTGGAAGAATTGTTTTTAGAGAATCTTTCAATAGAGAAAATGTTGAAGTAGTTGCAATTAATGATTTGTTAGATGTTGATCATTTGGCTTATTTATTAAAATATGATTCTGTTCATGGTCGTTTTCCAGGTAACGTTGAAGTTAGAGATGGTAAACTGTATGTAAATGACAGACACATCCGTGTAACTGCTGAGAGAAATCCTGCAGATTTAAAATGGAACGAAGTAAATGTTGATGTAGTTGCTGAATGTACTGGTATTTTTACCACAATTGAAACAGCTAACGAACACATTAAAGGTGGCGCTAGAAAAGTGATTATTTCGGCTCCATCTGCAGATGCACCAATGTTTGTTATGGGGGTAAATCACATGACAGCTAAAGCATCGGATACCGTAGTTTCAAATGCTTCTTGTACAACCAATTGCTTGGCTCCTTTAGCTAAAGTAATTCATGATAACTTCGGAATAGTAGAAGGGTTAATGACAACTGTTCATGCTACAACCTCAACTCAAATGACTGCAGACGGTCCTTCAAGAAAAGATTGGAGAGGCGGACGTGCAGCAAGTATTAATATCATTCCTTCTTCAACAGGAGCTGCTAAAGCAGTGGGTAAAGTAATTCCAGATTTAAATGGAAAATTAACCGGAATGTCTTTCCGTGTTCCAACTGCCGATGTATCTGTAGTCGATTTGACTGTAAAAGTAGCTAAAGAAACTTCGTATGAGGAAATTATGGCTGTGTTGAAAAAAGCTTCAGAAAATGAAATGAAAGGTATTTTAGGTTATACTGAAGATGCAGTAGTTTCCCAAGATTTTATTTCAGATAAAAGAACTTCAATCGTTGATGCAACTGCAGGAATTGGATTGAATTCAACGTTTTTCAAACTAGTTTCTTGGTATGATAATGAATATGGATATTCAAGTAAATTAATTGATTTATCAGTTCATATCGCTAGCTTGTAATATAAATTAAAATCCCGCTTCAATTAATTTTGTAGCGGGATTTTTATAATTAAAAAACACCAACTCGATGAAATTATTAGTAGATAGCGGCTCTACCAAAGCAGATTGGATTGCAATTGATGATAATGGTAAAGTACTTTTCACAACACAAACGCTTGGCTTAAACCCAGAAGTATTAGATAAAGAAGAAATTATATCTCGTTTAGAGGATAAATTTGATATTTCTCATAATAAAGAAAAAGCATCGCATCTGTTCTTTTATGGTGCAGGTTGTGGAACGGATAGAATGAAAGATTTTCTAACTATTGTTTTTAAAGAATATTTTACCAACGCTTTGATTTCGGTTCATGAGGATACTTTTGCAGCTGTATATGCTACAACTCCAAAAGATGAAAAGGCTATTGTTTGCATTCTAGGTACAGGTTCAAATTGCAGTTATTTTGACGGAAAAGTATTACACCAAAAAGTTCAATCTTTAGGTTATATTGCTATGGATGATTGCTCGGGTAACCGATTTGGAAGACATCTAATAAGAGGTTATTATTTTAATAAAATGCCAAAAGAATTGGCTTTAGAATTTGAGGAAGAATACAACCTTGATGCCGATTATATAAAAAACAACTTATATAAAGAACCGAATCCAAATGCCTATTTAGCAACTTTTGCTAAATTTTTAATCAAGCATAAGGATACTGAGTTTTGCAAAAAATTCATCTACGCAGAAATGGAAGAATTTGTGGAAAATTATATTATGCAATTTGAAAACTATACCGAAGTTCCAGTTCATTTTATTGGTTCTATAGCTTTTTATTTAAAAGAAGAATTGGAAGAAGTATTATCCAAATACCAAATCAAAATAGGTAATGTACTTCGTCGTCCAATTGATGGTTTAATTGCCTATCACATTATAAATAAGTAACAAAAAACCTGATTGTATAAATCAGGTTTTTTATTATAATTCAAACAAAATTAAATTATGGAAATAGCAATAATTGCCCACGATGAGAAAAAAGCCAATATGGTTCAGTTTTTAAATAAAAATAAAGAACTTTTATTGAAGGATACTATTAATTTAATTGCCACTGGAACCACTGGAGGTAAAGCAGAAGAAGCAGGATTTAAAGTTATAAAAATGCTCTCAGGCCCTCTTGGAGGAGATGCTCAAATTGCTTCTCGAGTTGCTGAAGGTAAAACTAACATGGTGCTATTTTTTAAAGATCCAATGTCTAGTCATCCCCATGAAGCAGATATCAATATGTTAATTCGAGTATGCGATGTGCACAATGTTCCATTAGCTACAAATGAAGCTACAGCACAGCTTTTACTTAATGCTATTATTTTATAGCAATCATTGAAATTTCTACATTTACTCCTTTAGGAAGTCCAGCAACTTGAACGGTTTCTCTTGCAGGTGCTGTTTGTTCATTAAAGTAGATTCCGTAAACCGAATTGATTCTAGCAAAATCGCTCATATTCATAATAAATATAGTCGATTTCACTACATTTTCAAAAGACATATTAGCTGCTTCTAATACAGCTTTCATGTTTTCCATTACTTGTTTGGTTTCCGTTTCAATATCATCAAGAACTAATTCCATTGAAATTGGATCTAATGCTATTTGACCAGAAGTAAATAATGTATTACCAACTAAAACGGCTTGATTGTATGGTCCAATTGGAGCAGGCGCTTTTTCGGTATTGATAATTTTTTTCATAATAATTTATTTTAAGATACGGTCTGGTTGGTTTCTTTTATCCCATTTGATGTCGCTTAATACACTTGCTTTAATTCCTATGAAAAATCCCCAATAGGACTGACCAAATGGCGACCAATTAAAACTCATATTCCAACTGAGTAAATCTCTATTCAATCGTATTTGAGTAAAAGTAACTCCTTTTCTAACAAAATCATATCCAGTAGAAACTCCTACTTTCCATTTTGGAGTTAAGTCGGTATTGGCAGAAATCATTACCGAGTTACTGGCAATCTTCTTTTCGTTAGCTACATTTGAATAAGTTATTGAATAAGCAAAAGTCAAATCCCAGGGTATTTTTGCATTGTAAAAACCAGTAAACCCATCATCATTTCCTTTTTTCGCAAACTGACTATCTCTATTGTCGTTTAAATCGGTGTTGGTTCCAAATAAATCATCATCTCGACCTCCATTTTTAGCGCCTTGCAGATTCTTTTTAGATTTATCATCTTTTGAACTTGATACCGAATAATTAATAGTCATGTTGGCACTTGTCATTCTAAATAAGCTTCCACCTTCTTCAATATTAAATGTATTGATTCTTGTAACATTGTCTTTACCAATAGCATAAGGATCAAGTGTTGCTGCAAAATTAATATTCATTTTTTGTTTGAATAATAATGTACCTCCACTCAATCGCATTGGTGCCCATCTTAAAGAATCAGCAGAAATATCATAACTTGTAGAGATATTTAAATTATTCAATAACATTATTTTCTTAGGCTCTGTCTTAGTTGAGTCCTTATCACGAACTTTAGCTTCAAAGGTATTGCTTAAACTGAACCCAATATTGTTGGAATAATTTTTACCAGGTGCTCCATAAATACCCGAATCAAATCGAGTATATTGAGCTGTTTTTCCGCTGGCATCCAT
Source organism: Flavobacterium sp. (assembly GCF_046073885.1). Taxonomy (GTDB): domain Bacteria; phylum Bacteroidota; class Bacteroidia; order Flavobacteriales; family Flavobacteriaceae; genus Flavobacterium. The sequence continues at coordinate 13,244 of NZ_JBJTND010000023.1, read as the reverse complement.
AGCGTAGGTATCGTAGTATTTTTCAAAACTAGGAGTGTAAGTATGACTCACAGAGGGATGCATTACATGTCGAATGGATTGTATTTTATTGTTATTACCAAAATTAAATGTTCCGTAAATAGTTGTTGTAAGGCTATTTGAGAAGGAATACGTTCTAAAAGCATCAAAACCATTAATGTTACTTGTTACAACAGATCCTGTAGGTAGTGCAGGAGGTGTGGATGATGTAACAAATTCCTTCTTAATGGTATTTAAGGTCCAAACTTCATTGTAGTTCATCGATGAAGAAGCACTAAAATATTTGAAAACTTTAAAATTTGTACTTAATGGAATGCTATGCTGAAATCCAACTTTAGCATTATTAAACATTTCTTTTTTAAAGAAGAATTCATCGGTAGTAATAATTTGATTTTCTCCTCTTAAATTATATTGTATATTAATGTTTTTCACAAAACCTTTCTTAATTCCATTTTTTCCTACAAATGGGTAAATTCTATCAACGCTAGCTTGTAATGACGGCAATGTCATATTTATTTGCTTTGTTTGCGTATTTTGAGAATGTGTGGTTGATAATGAAAAATTAATTTGCGGAATTGTATTGATTGTTTTAGAATACGAAATTGAAGAACTTAAGGTGTTGTTTAGAGTAGAACCTATATTAGCAAGATTCATAGATTGTTGGAAATACTGACTACTTCCTAAATTTACAGAAGCTGAAAATCTGGAATTTGGACTTGATTTTGGATCTTTAGTGTGTGACCATTGAATGTTGTATATTTTGCTTTTCGCATAATCGGGGTAGCCACGTTCACTAGTAATAAGATTTTCAAATCGAATATTTACTCTTCCGTTAAATTTATATTTATTGGCATAATTCGATTCAAATCGAGTAGCATAACTACCATTAGTATAATAATCCCCGAGGATTGCCAAATCATACTTATCGCTCAAGGCAAAATAATACCCTCCATTTTGTAATGCATATCCTCTGTCATTACTTTGTCCATAACTTGGGGGGATAATTCCAGAATGATTGGTTTCTGTAATTGGAAAAAATGCAAAAGGTAATGCAATTGGAGTAGGGATGTTTTCAATCCATAAATTGGTTGTGCCAAGAACAACTTTTTTTCCTGGAACAAATTTCATTTTATTTACTAAAAAGTAATATTCTGGATCTTCAATATCTTTAGCAGTGGTGATATGAGCTCCCTTCATGAAGTAGATGGAGTCATTTTCTTTTTTTGCAATTTTAGCCTTAATATTTAATTCTTGTTGGGTAGTTCTAGAATTCCATATTAATGCTTTTTTTGTTTTAAAATTAAATCGAATCGAATCGGGTTCAATTATATTTGTCCCTTGTTTGAAATTTGGAATTTGAATATAATTTCCGGCAGAATCTTTTAATCTACCTGCATAAACTTCATTCTTTTGATAATCAAAAACAATAATTCCAGCTTTAAGATTGTAATCTAGGTAGTCTAGTTCAGCCTCATCATATAAAGTAATTTGTTTTTTCTTCTGATCAAATTTGGCGTATTTTTTTGCTTTATATTTTACTTTTCCGTCAAGAATAGACTTCCCTTTTTTTATTGAATCTAGCTTTATAGTATCTTTTTTTATCGATTTTGATTGAAGCGATTCACTATCTTTTTTTGGAGTAATAGGTTGATTTTTAGCAGGAAAACTCGTTGGCTTTTTTTTAGTTTCTTGACCAAATAAAGTATGGTTTCCAATTGTTAGGAAGTATGCTGATAAAACGATATAAAATAAGTTTGTACGCAAAAGTTTAAATGCTATTTTTGTAAAAATAAGGCTTGATTTTTGACAAGCCAAACTTACATATAAATTTTGGTCAAAAATAGGTAAATAATAATTTTATCGCTTTGCAGTTTTAATTAAAATTAACTTTTATTACAATGAAGAACCTAAATATCTGGAATCAAACTTTGATTGTGTTATTCTTTTTTAGCACAACAATAGTTTTTGCCCAATCAAATAAATTTAAAGTAACCTTAGATGCGGGTCATGGGGATCATGACTTTGGTGCTGTCTATAACGGACACATAGAAAAAAACATCAATCTAGGAATTACTCTAAAAGTAGGGAAAATATTAGAGCGTAATTCAAGTATTGATGTAGTTTACACCCGTAAGACTGATGTTTTTATTGATTTGATTGAGCGAGCTAATATTGCCAACAGAGCGGATGCAAATATTTTTGTTTCGATACATTGTAATGCCAATAAAAATACGGCTGCCGATGGAACCGAGACTTATGTTATGGGTATGTCAAAAAACGCTTCCAACTTAGAGGCTGCAAAAAGAGAAAACTCGGTAGTTACATTAGAAAAAGACTACAAGCAAAAATACCAAGGATTTGATCCTAATAAACCCGAAACCATGTTGGGTATGACCATCATGCAGGAAGAGTTTATTGAAAATAGTATAGCATTAGCTGGAAAAATTCAAGATCGTTTTGTTCAAGATTTAGGTAAAAAGAGTAGAGGAGGAGGTGTGAAACAAGCGCCTTATATGGTACTTCATAAAGCCTACATGCCTAGAGTTTTAATTGAAAACGGATTTATTTCAAACCCGGTTGAAGGCGCAAAATTAGATTCTGAAGAAGGACAACAAGAAATCGCCGAAGCTATTGCGCAAGCTATTTTGAGTTATAAAAAAGATTTCTTTGATGGAGGTGATGTCAATGAAAGTCCAGTTGAAAAACCTTCTCAACGAATTGATACAAAATCAAATGAAACTCAAGTGCCAAAGAGATCCGATTCTGTGGTAAAGAAAAAAGAGGATAAAGCGGATGAACCTAAACATGAAAAAGGATTGGTGTTTAAAGTTCAGATTTCGGCAAGTCCAAACAAAGTAGAATTAACACCTGATAATTTTAAAGGTTTAAAAAATATCTCTTGTAATCCTTCTTCCTCGCTAAATATATATATGTATGGAAATACTTCAAATTATGATGAAGCAAAAAAACTTTTAAAAGAAGCAGTAGCCAAAGGATATGATTCTGCATTTATCATTGCATTGAAAGATGGTAAAAGAGTTGATTTAAAAGAAGCATTAAAAAAATAAAATATATAAATTAAACTATTTTGAATATAACAAAAGAAATAAAAACCGCATTATTAGTAATTGCTTCAATAGCTTTGTTTTTTTGGGGTTATAGTTACTTAAAGGGCACCGATCTATTGCTAGATTACAAAACTTTACGTGTTCAGTATGATAATGTAGAAGGATTGGCTGTCTCAGCACCAGTAACAATTAGCGGACTCAATGTTGGAAAAGTTAGTAAAATATCTATAGACAATACAACCGGAAAGGTAAATGTGGAAATGCAAATTAAATCAGATTTTATTATACGAAAATCAAGCATTGCCGAAATGTATGCGCCAAGTCCACTTGGTGGTAAACAAATTGCTATTTTGCCTGGTAAGGATGGTGCGGTAACTGTTTCTGGTGATGCGTTACAAGCATCTAATAAATTAGGATTAACAGATGAAGTTGCTAAACAAATTGTGCCATTAAAGGATAAAATCAGTAAGCTTTTAGACAATGCCAATATCATGCTTGAAAATGTAAATCAAGTATTGGATGCAAAATCTAAAGAAAATTTAAAGGCAAGTATTGCAAATTTAAATGAAACTTTGGCTCAGTTTAAAGAGGCTTCAGGTCAAATTAATACAATTTTGGCAGATAATAAAACGAAGATCAACAGTTCAATGAATAATATTGATAAAATGACTTCCAATTTTTCTAAAATATCCGATTCATTAGAAAAACAAAATCTTGCTCAAACTATTGAAAATTTAGAGACAACTTTGGTTAATGTAGATAAAATGATGGCCGATCTACAATCGGGTAAAGGGACTATGGGAAAAATGCTAAAAGATGATGCTTTATATAATAACTTAAATAAAACTTCTAAAGAATTAGAATTGTTGTTGCAGGATTTACGATTAAATCCAACGCGTTACATTAATGTTTCTGTATTTGGAAAGAAAAATAAACCTTATCAGGCTCCGGTTTCTGATTCAATTAAAAATTAAATTCTATTAAGTAATGAACATAATTAGTTATTTAGAGCCTATTTTCTTTGCAATACTATTGATTGCAGGTTTTGGTTATTTTACTATCAATGTAAAAAAGTTAATTAGAAACATCAAGCTAGGAAAAGACATTGATCGTTCAGACAATCCTTCTGCAAGATGGAAAAATATGACCTTGATTGCTTTGGGACAATCTAAAATGGTACGAAGACCAATTGCAGGATTATTACATATTATAGTATATGTTGGTTTTGTAATTATTAATTTGGAATTACTAGAAATCATAATTGATGGTCTTTTTGGAACCCACAGAGTTTTTTCTTTTTTAGGTGGTTTTTATGATTTTTTAATTGGGTCTTTTGAAATTCTTGCGGTTTTTGTTTTAGTTGCTGTTCTTGTTTTTTGGACACGAAGAAACATCATCCAATTAAAACGTTTCATAAGTTCTGATTTAGCTGGAAGTCCAAAAAAAGACGCGAATATTATTTTGTATTTTGAAGTAGTATTGATGTCTTTATTTTTATTAATGAACGCGGCCGATTTTTATTTACAGCAAGCAGGTGTTGCTCATTACACTTCTGTTGGGGCCTATCCAATTAGTCAATTTATAGCACCAATATTTTCCGGAATTAGTGAAAGTGGTGTAATTATGCTAGAAAAATCATTTTGGTGGTTGCATATTATTGGGATTCTAATTTTCTTAAACTACCTCTACTATTCTAAACATTTACATATTTTATTGGCTTTCCCTAATACCTATTTTGCAGACTTAAATGCGAAAGGAAAATTAGACAATTTAGAAAGTGTTACCAATGAGGTAAAATTAATGATGGATCCAAATGCCGATCCTTTTGCAGCAGCTCCAGTAGATGCAGATGCGGTGCCAAGTAAATTTGGAGTATCAGATGTAACCGATTTAAATTGGGTTCAATTGCTAAATGCCTACACTTGTACCGAATGTGGAAGATGTACCTCAGCTTGTCCAGCAAATCAAACCGGTAAAAAATTATCTCCAAGAAAAATCATGATGGATACCCGTGACCGATTGGAAGAAGTGGGTAGAAATATTGATAAAAACAAAGGGGTATTTATACCTGATAATGTTTCATTATTAAATGATTACATTACTACAGAGGAGCTTTGGGCATGTACTTCATGTAACGCTTGTGTTGAAGAATGTCCTGTAAATATTAGTCCCTTATCAATTATTATAGATATGCGTCGCTACTTAGTTATGGAGCAAAGTGCTGCCCCACAATCATTAAATGCAATGATGTCAAATATTGAAAATAATGGCGCTCCATGGCAGTACAACCAAATGGATCGTTTAAACTGGAAAGAAGAATAACAACTAGTATGAAGTATTTGATATTAATAAGTTTGCTTTTGCAACAAGTTTCGTTTAGTCAGTCAACTCTAAAAACAATTGAAAGAAATGGTTATTCTATTTCTTATCCTTCCACATTACGTTTAGATGAAACCGGAAAAAACAGCACTGAATTTTCTTTATATACTGAGAAAAAAGATGCTAATGATAATTTTATAGAGAACATTAATTTGATGATTCAGGATTTGAAAGGTTTAAATATCGACCTAAATAAGTTTGTAGAATTGACTGAAAATCAAATTGCAAATGCTGGCAAATTAATTTCTAATGAAAGAATTAAAAAAAATAATATCGAATACCAAGTTATGATTTATGAGGCTAAAATGAGAGGTTTTGATTTGAAATTTTTACAATATGATTTTGTGAAAAATGAAAAAGCCTACTTCATAACGTATTCAGCTAAAAAAGATGAATTTGATGATTATTTCAAGCAAATGCAAGAAATAATGAATAGTTTTAAATTTAATTAATTATAACCCTAATAATTTTCCCATTTGTGAGGCTTGGGAATTTGTTATTATGAATGTGAACCAATAAAAAAAATGGAAATGGAAAACCTTAACAAAAACTTACAAGCAGTAACCGAAAATGGACATCAAATTAGTCCGATTTTACCAGAAGGAGTAAAGAATTATTTAATTGATATTGATGGAACCGTTTGCGATGATATTCCAAATGAAGAGCCAGAAAGTATGCTAACCGCAGAAGTTTATCCGGATGCATTAATCACATTGAATAGATGGTATGACGAAGGTCATGTTATTTTCTTTTTCACTTCAAGAACCGAAGAACATAGAGATTACACCGAGCGTTGGTTAAAACAACACGGATTTAAATACCACGGAATTTTATTTGGAAAACCAAGAGGTGGAAACTACCATTGGATTGACAATCATTTGGTAAAAGCAACTCGCTATAGAGGTAAATTCACCGATTTAATTCCTAAAGATGTAACCATAGAAGTATTTGACGACGGTCAACACTAATATTGTAATAAAACACAAATTCAATGTCAGAAAATTTAGTAGTGCCAACCATGGCCGAAATGTTAGCTCAAGGCAAACAACCCGAAGTATTATTTTGGGTAGGTTGCGCTGGAAGTTTTGACGATAGAGCAAAAAAAATAACTAAAGCATTAGTTAAGATTTTAAATAATGCCAATGTTTCCTTTGCAGTTTTGGGTACAGAAGAAAGTTGTACCGGTGATCCTGCGAAAAGAGCGGGCAATGAATTTCTATTTCAAATGCAAGCCATGATGAATATAGAAGTCCTTAACGCTTATGAAGCCAAGAAAATCATTACTGCATGTCCGCATTGTTTTAATACCTTAAAAAATGAGTATCCCCAATTAGGTGGAAATTATGAGGTGATGCATCACACCGAATATTTAAAATCTCTTTTAGATTCGGGTAGACTTGCTATTGAAGGAGGTCAATTTAAAGGCAAAAAAATCACTTTTCACGACCCTTGTTATTTAGGTAGAGCAAATAATGTTTATGAAGCACCAAGAGATTTAATTCAGAAATTGGATATTGAATTGGTAGAAATGAAACGTTCTAAAGCAAACGGTTTGTGCTGTGGTGCAGGTGGAGCCCAAATGTTTAAAGATGCCGAAAAAGGAAATAAAGAAATTAATATAGAGCGTACCGAAGATGCTTTAGAAACCCATTCGGAAATTATTGCAACGGGATGTCCGTTTTGTAATACAATGATGACCGATGGAGTGAAAGCAAAAGAAAACGAAGCGAACATTAAAGTTTTAGATATTGCCGAATTAATTGCGAATGCGCAAGACTTATAACTAATTTACATCCAAATAAATGTACGTACCATTTGATAATTTACCCGAAGAATCCCGTATATGGATTTATCCCTCTAATAGAAAGTTTTCTGATGAAGAAGTTTCAGAAATAGAAAAACTACTTGAAGAGTTTTTAAATAATTGGTCGGCTCACGGTAGTGCATTGGAAGCTTCTTTTACTATTAAATACAGTCGTTTTATTATCATCGCAATAAATCAAGAAGTGCATCAGGCAACGGGTTGTTCAATAGATTCGTCAGTTGCTTTCATTCAGAGTTTAGAGCAAAAATACGGTGTCGATTTATTAGACAAAATGAATGTTTCCTTCAAACAAGGGGAATTCATTACCTATAAACCTCTTTTGGATTTTAAAAAATTAGCTAAAGACAGATCAGTTTCAGAAAATACTATTGTATTCAATAATCTGGTTAATACCATAGCAGAAATGAAAGAAAGCTGGGAAGTTCCTGCTAGTGATAGTTGGCACAGCAGGTTCTTTTAATTGGTTTACTTTTATGAAAAAAATAATTCATTTTGCTTTTACTTTATTCCTTTTTTCTATAGTTACCAATTGTGGCGTGACTAAAGATAAAAATTCTGTGGGTAAAATTACCAAACCCGAGTTTTCAAATGATGATGAAGAATATGTTCCCATATTAAAATCCGATAGAAAAAATTTCTTTAAAGATTCAGATCCCGAAACGAAATGGGTGGATAGTATTTATGCTCAAATGACATTTGAAGAAAAAATAGGCCAACTTTTTATGGTAGCTGCCTATTCAAATAAAGATTCGGTTCATGTAAATTCACTTGACAAATTAATTCTTGAAAATAAAATTGGTGGTTTGATCTTTTTTCAAGGTGGACCTGGGCGTCAAGCAAATTTAACCAATCGTTTTCAATCGAAATCAAAAGTTCCTTTGTTTATAGGGATTGATGCAGAGTGGGGGTTAAGTATGCGTTTGGATTCTACCTATAAATATCCCTGGAATACTACTTTAGGAGCTATTAGAGATTTGAAACTAATTGAAGAGGTTGGAAAAAATATGGCTCAAGAAACTAAAAGAATTGGAGCCCATTTTAACTTCGCTCCAGTTTTAGATATTAACACTAATCCTAAAAATCCAATAATAGGAAACCGTTCTTTTGGTGAAGATAAAGTAAATGTTGCCGACCATGCTATTGCCTTAATGAAAGGAGTACAAAGTGAAGGAGTTTTCTGTACAGGGAAACATTTCCCAGGTCACGGAGACACGGCACTAGATTCGCATTACGCATTACCGTTGGTTTCTTTTACCAAAGATCGAATTGAAAAAGTAGAATTGTATCCTTATAAAAGAATGTTTGATGAAGGATTGGTTTCGGTAATGGTGGCTCATTTAAATGTTCCGAGTTTAGAGCCTAGAGAAAATTATCCAACCTCAGTTTCTTATAAAGTGGTTACCGATTTACTTCAAAATGAATTAGGGTTTGATGGTTTGATTTTTACAGACGCTCTAAATATGAAAGCAGCGAGTAAATTTATGAAGCCAGGTGATATTGATTTAGAAGCTTTTTTAGCGGGTAATGATATTTTGCTTTTTGCAGAAAATGTGCCTGTGGCTGTTCAGAAAATAACTGAAGCCTATCAAAATGGATTAATTACTGAGGATAGAATTGCTAGATCGGTTAAGAAAATTTTACATTATAAATATAAAATAGGTTTGAATAAATACAAGCCAATTGACACCCATAATTTAGCTAGCGATTTAAATACAACATTTAAAGATGCGCTACAATATCAGTTGTACGAACACGCTACTACGGTATTAAAAAATAAGGACAATATTCTTCCAATAAAAAATTTAAATCAAAAGATTGCTTATGTGAAATTAGGGGATGATAGCAATTCTGCTTTTGTTTCTACACTTAAAAAATATACGGAAGTCACTGAAGTTTCTGACTCCAATCTAGATTCTTTACAAGTAAAATTAAAAGATTATAATACGGTAATTGTTGGGTATCATAAATCGGATAAAGCATGGAAAAAACATGATTTTTCTGAAACTGAAATGGCTTGGTTGCAGGATATAGCTAAAAAGAACACCGTAATATTAGATGCATTTGCAAAACCGTATTCGCTTTCTTCAATTTCTAATTTTGATGATATTGAAGGTGTGGTTATGTCGTATCAAAATAGTGATATTTCTCAAATAGTTGGTGCCGAATTATTATTTGGAGCCATCGAGTCACAAGGAAAATTACCTGTATCTATTAATGAAGAATTTAAAAACGGATTTGGATTGAATACTGAAAAACTAAATCGTCTCGGATTTACCGCTCCAGAAAATGTAGGCGTTAGTCCGAAAGTATTATCCCGAATTGATGACCTCGCAAAAAAAGCCATTGATGGAAAAATGACTCCAGGAATTCAGGTTCTTGTAGCTCGTAGAGGTAAAGTTATTTTTCAAAAATCATACGGCTATCAAACCTATGAGCCGCTTGTGAAAGTTCAAAATTCCGATTTGTATGACGTGGCATCGGTAACCAAAATGGTTGCTACATTGCCCAATGTCATGCAATTATTTGAAAAAGGAAAGGTTAATTTAGAAACGAAGTTAGGGGATATGCTTCCGCAAATGAAAGGAAGTAATAAGCAAGATATTACCTTTAAAGAATTGCTTTCTCATTATGGGCGTTTACAACCTTGGATCCCTTTTTATAAAGCGACCTTAACTGCCGATAAATTCCCTTCGGATAAGTATTATAGTACCACCTCAAAAGATGGTTTTTCAAAACAAGTTGCGGCAAATTTATATTTAAGAAATGACTACCAGGATAGTATCATGAAGCAAATTATTGATAGTAAACTCATCGAAAAGAAGGAATATAAATACAGTGATTTTACTTTCATTTTATTAAAAGAATATTTGGAGAAAATTACAGGTAAAACCTTGGATGTATTGAGTTCCGATCAATTTTATAAATCCTTAGGAATGGACAATACATTGTATAATCCATTGCAAAAATTTACCGTAAGTACCATCGCCCCAACTGAAGAGGATACCTATTTCAGACATACTTTGGTTCAAGGATATGTTCATGATATGGCTGCTACGATGCAAGGCGGAGTTGCGGGGCATGCTGGTATTTTTTCTAATGCTATGGATATTGCGAAAATGATGCAAATGTATTTGCAGAAAGGAAATTATGGAGGTATTGAATATTTTAAGCCTTCCACATTTGATGTATTTAATACCTGTTATTTTTGTTCGGAGGGAAATAGAAGAGGATTAGGTTTTGATAAACCCCAATTGGGTAAAGAAGGGCCTACCTGCGGATGTGTTTCTAAATCGAGTTTCGGTCACACAGGCTTTACAGGAACTATGGCTTGGGCAGATCCAGAAACTGAAGTGGTCTATGTATTTTTATCAAATAGAACGTATCCTGATTCTAATGCTGCCAATACATTATCCAAAGAAAATATTCGAGAAGATATTCAAAAGGTGATTCAAGAAGCGCTACTAGATAAATAAATTTGATTTAATAATAGTAACTTCGTATTTCAATAATACAACATGAAAATAGCAATTGTTTGTTATCCGACTTTTGGAGGTAGTGGAGTTGTCGCAACCGAATTAGGAATTGAATTGGCCAATCGCGGACACGAAGTTCATTTTATTACCTACAGGCAACCTGTTCGTTTGGCTTTGTTAAATTCGAATGTTCACTATCATGAAGTGAATGTTCCTGAATACCCTTTATTTCATTACCAACCCTATGAATTGGCCTTGTCTAGTAAATTGGTAGATATGGTTAAGTTGTATAAAATTGAATTGCTGCACGTGCATTATGCCATTCCTCATGCCTATGCAGGTTATATGGCGAAGCAAATGCTAAAAGATCAAGGGATAACCATTCCAATGGTAACAACTCTTCATGGAACAGATATTACCCTGGTTGGAAATCATCCAAATTATAAAACTGCTGTAAGTTTTAGTATCAATAAATCGGATGTGGTGACATCGGTTTCCAAAAGTTTGAAGGAAGCCACCTACGAATTATTTGATATCAAAAAAGAGATTCATGTAATCCCGAATTTTATTGAATTGGTGAAACATCCTTCAGAAAATAATTCGGTTTGCCAAAGATCAACCATGGCAAAACCAGAGGAACGAATCATTACGCACATTAGTAATTTTAGAAAAGTGAAAAGAATTCCTGATGTGATTAAGATATTTAATAAAATTCAGCAATCACTTCCTGCTAGATTAATGATGGTTGGTGATGGCCCAGAAAAAGTAAAAGCGGAGCAACTTTGTGAGAAACTTGGGATTTTAGATAAAGTAATCTTCTTTGGAAATAGTAATGAAATAGATAGTATTTTGTCTTATTCGGATTTGTTTTTACTTCCTTCAGAAACAGAAAGTTTTGGATTAGCAGCATTAGAAGCTATGGCGTGGAGTGTACCGGTTATTTCGAGTAATTCAGGAGGTTTGCCCGAAGTTAATTTTGATGGTATTTCGGGTTATCTGAGTAATGTTGGCGATATTGATAGCATGGCAGAAAATGCTTTAAGAATTTTATCGGACGATACTATTTTGAAAGAGTTTAAAACAAATGCCTTAAACACAGCAAAACAATTTGATATTAAAAACATATTGCCGCTTTATGAAGAATTATATCATCAAGCGCTCCTAAAAACTAAAGCAAAATGAGAAAATATCTATTAGCTTTAGTAATTGTGTTGCTGTATTCTTGTTCTTCCACTAAAACAGTGAATAAGCCATTGTATGAAGTGCTTTCGGTTAATAATGACGGTGGTGCCAATATTAAATTTTACGAAATCCTAACCGAATCCAAAGAAATACAAATGCTTCTTGGAGATGAAACATTAGGTAAAAAAATTAAGGAAGAGGATGTTGCCAATAGCAGTTTTGTTATTCTGAATGCTGGACCAACAAAAGAAACCATCAATAAATTGAAGATTGAAAAAGTGATTGAAACACCAACCCAAATTGAAATCTACGTTCAAGATACCCAAAAAAACATTGAAACCAGAATGGCAGATGAAGAAACAGTTTATCCTTATACCTTAGTAAAAGTCAATTCTAAAAAACCAATTGTTATTAAATAAAAAAGTCCTCTTATTTAAGAGGACTTTTTGTTTATAAAGTATTCAGATTAAAATCTGTAACGAACACCTAGCGCGATATCCGGGCCGAAACTATTCTCTCTAAATTGATTATTACCATTGTTATTTAAATAGAATTCTGGTCTGAAGTCTAAAGATAACTGAATTGGCGCTTCTTGAAAGTTGTATTCAATTCCGATATCTCCAGCAGCAAGAACGAAAGTTCCATTTGAACTAGTACCTGCCTGATCGTAACTCCATCTACCAAGTCCGGCACCAGCACCAGCATACCAATTGAATCCTTGGTCAATATCCCAAACCCATTGGTACAAACCAACTACTTTTAAAGCATCCACATGATTGCTGTTTCTCCATCCTAAATCGAATTCTAAACGATTGTTTTTGGATAATCCTCTTTGGTATGAAACTTCACCACCAAAACCATCGTTGTTACCTAGACGTAGACCTAATGCATTTTTCGAAATGTCTTGAGCTTGCGTGCTAAATGCTAATCCGATTAGCATAAAAGCTGATAAAATGATTTTTTTCATTGTTTTATTTTTTAATTAGGTTGACAAAGTTCACAAAAATAATGCCAAGTCGTTTATATAATAGTGCAAATTTATTATACAATTTCTGACTAAACAAATCAGTTGCAATCATTTTTCTTTAGAATATATTATGGATGCAATAAGCTGCTGAGTGATAAAATCTTCCATTTCAAATAAATCTTCTTCTTCGCGCTCGGTATGTTCTTCGTATCGGTAAAGCTTCCATCGGCGGTTGTTGTATTCTAATGCAGTAAGGTTTTCAACCCAATCGCCCGAATTTAAATAAAGGGTCGAACCGTTCTTGTTAATTTTGTTTTCAATTTTTGGTTCAT
>NZ_JBJTND010000022.1:0-3298 GCF_046073885.1 Flavobacterium sp. | reverse complement strand
CCCATGACTCTCATAGAATTTTTTCAAATACAGTTGAGCCCCTATGGTAATTTCGGTTGCTCCAAAATGATTGAAAACTCCAGCTATTGCCTGTTGCATTAATTCGTGACCCCATTTTCTATCTCGGTATTTAGAATGTACTACAACTCTACCAATAGAAGCATGTACAAACGAAATTCCAGGTTTAAAAAGTCGTGCGTGGGCTACAATCTTCCCTTCAAATGTTCCAAAAAGATGCAATCCTTTTTGGTCTTTGCCGTCCAAATCAAGATAGACACAGTTTTGTTCAACAACAAAGATTTCGCTTCGCAAACGCAGAATATCGTACAACTCGTGTACAGAAAGTGATTCAAAAGATTTAATCTTCCATTCTAGTGCCATGAATTTTATTTTTATGTGGGGTAAATGTATTGTTTTTAAGTAAATGAACCGAATGGATAATTGCTTCTAATTCGTGCATGACGTCTCTTTTTTCTTTGGAAGGCGAATAACAAAATCCTTCCAAAACTAGCAATCTATTATTAGCGGTATCTACAATGGCATAATTGATAAAAGGTCCGGACATATAATCGTTTTGGAGTTGCCAAGTGCCTCTTGTTTCATACGTCAATCGATTATCCAACTTTGATTTAAAAAAATAAGGGGTGTACCCTGTCTCGCTAATCATATAGGTATTGGGTTCTGTCCCTTTAATGTATTTCCCAATGGAATCTCTCATCTTAAGAATAGCAACCGCAACATTCTCTTCCCTAATCGTTTGCAATGGCACCTGATAAAGTAACAAACTACTACTTCCACTAATACTATTTTTCTTTAACCAAACGAAATTGGTTTTTTGTGCTACCTGTTCAAAATCGGAAGGAACTTGAATAATAAGTCGAAATTGTTTCTTAATAGATGCGATTGGGAGAAGCTTCTTTCTATTTATTCGCTGACTTTCTGCAATTTCTCCTTGTTCAATACGGTAGATTATTTCTGGGGTATGTTCTTCCAACAATTGCAATATTTCAGTGGCTGTTTTACCCGAAATATGAAATACATTTTGAGGAGAGGCGTATTGATTTTTATTGATTTCAAATTTATTGTCGTCGTCTTTTTTGATTACCAAAATCGCACGACTATCAGTAGCAAAACCTTCCAGTAATTTAACAGGATATTGGTTGATAGTAAAAAGAGGTTCTTCTTCAGGTAGTCCAATTACTGGAGATGCAAATTTATTTCGGATGCTATCGCCAATTTCTCCATTCCACAATTGATCGTCAATAATTACCGAAATTGTGTTGATTTTACCCGTTGTTTTACGAGGTAAGTCGGCTTCTTTCTTGAAACAAGAAAACAGTGTAGCTGAAAGGAGTAGGCATAAAAAATGGGTTTTATTCATGATTCTTACATTATGAAATAAAACCCAAATTTAAATTGATTCATTGAATTATCCGTTAATTTTTAATTTCATTCCCGGTTTCAATTCTTCTTCTTTGATGTTGTTCCATTTCTTTAAATCAGAAATAGTCACACCTGGATATTTTTTGGAGATGCTATACAAGGAATCTCCTTTTTTCACATAGTATTCTGCTTCTTTTTTAGCAGGCGTTGTATAATCATCTTTCTTTTTAAAACTAGCTACTGTCGCTTTATTGGTTACAATTGCAATCTCATTTTTGGCAACAATTAATGTACTCCCTAAAGCAATTGAATTGGATGCTAAATTATTCCATTGTTTCAAATCGTCTAATGACGCTCCGAATTTCTTAGCAATGTTACCCAAATTATCTCCTTTTTGAACAACATATTGAATATCTTTTCTTTCAGGAGCAACGGCAACTTCTTCTTTAACCGTTGGAGTTTTGGCCACTTGAAGTGAAGCACCTAACTGAACATTAGTGTTGGTTAACTTGTTCCATTCTTGAATATCAGCTACCGTGATATTGAATTTTTTAGCAATAGTACTTAAGTTATCTCCTTTTTGAACCACATAAGACGAGGTTGTTGTTACCACGCTGTCTTTTTGAACTGCTTTTTTATCTACTTCAACTTTCGCTACGGCAGTCGATTTTTGTTCTACATCCGTACCATTGATTTTTAGATTTTTTCCGTAAGCAACTTCATTTCCTTTAATGTTATTCCATTTCTTAAGATCTTCAACTGCAACGTCATATTTCTTAGCAATTGTACTCAGATTATCTCCACGCTTGACACGATAATAACGCACTTTGGCTTGTGCCAATCTTTGAAACGTATTTACAGAGTCTTGAGGAACAATTGGACGAACGATTTGGAAAGGCTTTTCTCTTAAGTTAGCTTCTCTATCCACATAGGCATAAATCTTCGATTCATTAGAAGTAAAAACCGCCATCTTATCTTGAGGCAATCTCAAATAATGGCTTTGATCTCTGTAAGACGGCACCACATTTAATTTGTAGGAAGGATTCAAAATTTGTAATTGAGCCACTGGAATATCAATCAAATCTGAAATTTGTTTGAAAGACATCTGCCTTTTAATCATTACCGTATCAGTAGCAAAATGCTTGATAGGAGCTCTTTCAGGTTTAATTCCGTGTTCTTTATGGTATTCATAAATATACATCGTTGCTAAAAAGGCGGGTACATATCCTTGCGTTTCTTGTGGTAAATTTTTACGAATGTTCCAATAATTTTGTTGCCCTCCCGAACGACGAATAGCTTTAGCCACATTGCCCGGTCCTGAATTATACGATGCTAAAACCAAATCCCAATCGCCAAAAATAGCATACATGTTTTTCATGTATTGAGCAGCAGCCTCACTCGCTTTTAAGGGATCACTACGTTCATCTACATACGAATCGATTTTCAATCCATATTGTTTTCCCGTTTGGTACATGAACTGCCAAAGTCCCGTTGCGCCCACTCTAGAAACCGCTTTTGGGTTTAATGCCGACTCAACAACGGCTAAATATTTGATTTCAAGAGGAACATTTTGTTTATCAAATGCTTCTTCAAATAAAGGAAAATAATATTCTGAAATAGCCATTAACCGTTCAAAAGCCCGTTTTCTATTTTTCAAAAACGACTTGATTATGTTTTCTAAACCTTGGTTGTATTCGATATGAAATGGTGACTTCTCATCCATTTCTTGTAATCGTGTTTTTAACAACTCTGTAGGCAATTCATAATCAACTTTTTCGTCAATATTAATAGTTTGAATATCTTCTGTAAGGTTATTATAAATGTCTAAATTGGTTAATTCCTTTAACCACAAACTATCTACACAAGCTGCTAAATCGTCTTTAACAAATGTTTTCTTGATAGAATCTAAATAGGT
>NZ_JBJTND010000021.1:0-122608 GCF_046073885.1 Flavobacterium sp. | reverse complement strand
TTTTTTATGCAACTCTTGCTTTTCTACTTTTTAACCCCTTGATTCTATGAAGGTTGTTATCCTAACTTTTTTCTTAAAAAAACAAAAAATAGTTTCGAAATCTCTCTCTCCTAGCCCTGATTGAGACGGTAGCTCTTGCTTGATTCAAGCAAGACTATAGACGAAAGCAGGAACTATCTTTGCAAAAAAGCACAAGGATTCGCTCCTGAAAAAAATTATTTCTTATTAATTTTTTGTGCAAGTTTTTCCCAATGCTCGTTTAATTGATCTATTTCGATTGGATTTGCAGCACGTTGTTCTTGAAGTCTGCCTGTAGAAAATGCGCGATATAAAATCGTTTCAATTAAATAATCCTCATTACTATTAAATGGATCGTAAATTTCTTTTAGGTTGATTTTAAATAGGTGTGCTGCATTATTTGACCAAAAGGCTTTCCAACCGCTTTTATAATCTTTAATAAGGTTGTAGGTAGAAACTCCGGTTTGGCGGTAAATAAGCTTTACCAATATTTGACCCTGCTTATGAGATAGTTTTTTTAATTTGTCTTTAAACTCATTGTCTAAATAATCTTCAACCAGTCTAAAATACCTTCTCTTATCTCTATTAGATTGTAAATTACCCCTATTTTTATCTAATAAAGCAATTCGTTCTGCAGCAATTTTTGCATAAGGATATACTTTTAAAACACGGTTTTGAAGAATGAGAAATTCTTTTCTTTCTGCAGCACTCATTCTAACTTTAGAAAAAGAAACATCATTAAGCATAATAGTATCCATCTTAACCGAATCCAATTCTTTTATTTGAGGATCTTTTTCTAACAAAAGTTCATCATTTACTTGAGCAAATACCGGGATCGATAAAATAAAAAATAGTAAGAGAAATTTTGATTTTAACATGGCTGAAAAATTTAGGGTAAAAATATATAATAACACTAACAAGTGTAATGCCAAATTTATATTTTAGCAAAAAAAATATTTTTATGTCGAAAAAATCAATACTTACCGAATCTTCTATTCAATTTTTAGAAAAATACTTAAACAACCCATCACCAACAGGATATGAAGCTGGTGGACAGAAAATATGGATGGATTATTTAAAACCTTATGTAGATACTTTCATCACCGACACCTACGGAAGTGCTGTTGGAGTAATTAATCCAGGGGCAGAATACCGCGTTGTAATAGAAGGACATTCGGATGAAATTTCTTGGTATGTGAACTACATTACCGATAATGGATTGATTTATGTAATTCGAAATGGCGGATCAGATCACCAAATTGCTCCTTCTAAAAGGGTAAACATTCATACTAAAAACGGAATTGTAAAAGGTGTATTTGGATGGCCTGCAATTCACACCCGAAATCGCGGAAAAGAAGAATCAGCAACGTTACATAATATATTTATTGATTGCGGTTGTGCTACTAAAGAAGAAGTTGAAAAATTAGGGATTCATGTAGGCTGCGTGATTACGTATCCGGATGAATTTATGATTTTAAACGAAAATAAATTTGTTTGCAGAGCTATTGACAACCGTATGGGAGGCTTTATCATTGCTGAAGTAGCTCGTTTACTAAAAGAAAACAACAAGAAACTTCCATTTGGATTGTATATTGTAAATTCGGTGCAAGAAGAAATCGGACTTCGAGGTGCTGAAATGATTACCCAAACAATAAAACCACATGTTGCTATTGTGACTGATGTTTGCCACGACACCACCACCCCAATGATTGAAAAGAAAATTGAAGGCGACTTACAGATAGGTAAAGGGCCGGTTATTGCGTATGCACCTGCAACTCAAAACATTCTTAGAGAGCTTATAGTAAGTACCGCACAAGAAAAGAAAATTCCGTTTCAAAGACATGCCACTTCTAGAGTAACTGGTACCGATACGGATGCTTTTGCATACAGTAACGGCGGAGTTGCCTCTGCATTGATTTCGTTAGCGCTGCGCTACATGCACACCACTGTAGAAATGGTGCAACGTGAAGATGTTGAACATGTAATTGAGTTGATATATGAATCGTTGTTGAAGATTGAAAACAACCACGATTTTTCCTATTTCAAATAGAATTAGATTATCAAAAAAAAGTCCCAAAAATTTGGGACTTTTTTTTATTTGTTATTCAAATAGGCCAATACATTTTTTTCAATTCGATCTTGAATATTTGAAATATCAGCTTTTTCAAATTGCTCGCCAATAATATTCTCAAACAACTCTATGTAGCGTTGCGAAACAGAATCGATGTACTCGTCGGTCATATTCGGAATGGTTTGACCTTCTTTTCCTTGGAAATTATTTTCAATTAACCAACGTCTTACAAATTCTTTTGACAATTGCTTTTGTTCCTCTCCTGCATCTTGTCTTTCTTGGTATCCATCGGCATAAAAATAACGCGAAGAATCAGGTGTGTGGATTTCGTCAATTAAAACAATAACCCCGTCTTTTGTTTTTCCAAATTCATATTTAGTATCCACCAAAATCAAACCGCGAGAAGCTGCAATTTCAGTTCCGCGTTGGTACAATGCGCGCGTATATTTTTCTAAAACTAAATAATCTTCTTCCGATACAATTCCACTTGACAAAATCGCTTCACGAGAAATATCTTCATCGTGAACTCCCATATCTGCTTTGGTAGTCGGCGTAATTATTGGTGTTGGGAATTTATCATTTTCTTTCAATCCTTCTGGCATTTCAACTCCACAAAGTACTCTTTTTCCTAAAGCATATTCTCTAGCAGCATGTCCTGAAAGATAACCACGAATAACCATTTCCACTTTAAAAGGCTCGCATAAATGCCCGATTGCCACATTAGGATCTGGAGTTGCAACCAACCAATTCGGAACAATATCCTGAGTTAATTGCATGAATTTGGTAGCAATTTGATTTAAAATCTGACCTTTATAAGGAATTCCTTTTGGCATTACCACATCAAAAGCTGAAAGTCTATCGGTGGCAACCATAACCAAAAGATCATCGTTGATATTATAAACTTCACGGACTTTACCGCGGTAAACCGATTTTTGATTAGGGAAATGAAAATTAGTAGTTGTGATTGTATTCATTTTGTTGTATGTTGTTTTTGCAAAAGTAATTGGTTTCAAAATAATACACAACGCAGAAATAGTATTTAAATCACTTTCAATGAATCATTGCCAAATAAATTTCTAAAATTTGCTATATTTGTAGCTAGGATACGTTTTAGAATCCTCGTGAAAAATATTAAATTTGACTAAGCATGCAACAAATTCCAAGCGTTGACTTACGTGATTTCCTGTCGGATGATCCGGCACGTAAACAAAAATTTGTAAATGAAATCGGAAGAGCTTACGAAGATATTGGCTTCGTAGCATTAAAAGGACATTTTTTAAATGATCAATTGGTAGAAGATTTATATTCTGAAGTTCGAAACTTCTTCAACCTGCCTTTGGAAACCAAAGCGAAATACGAGATTCCAGGCATTGGCGGACAAAGAGGTTACATTTCTTTTGGAAAAGAACATGCCAAAGGAAGATCTGCAGGCGATTTAAAAGAGTTTTGGCACTTCGGCCAATATGTAAATGCTGATTCAAAATATGCAGATGAGTATCCCGAAAATGTTACCGTTTCCGAGTTACCTAATTTTAATTCAACCGGTAAAGAGGCCTACAAGCAATTAGAAAAAACCGGAATTTATGTATTAAGAGCATTAGCAATTCATATTGGTTTAGATGAATTTTACTTTGATCAATATATTGAAGAAGGAAATAGCATTTTACGACCAATCCACTACCCTCCAATTACTGACGAGCCTAAAGATGGCGCTGTTAGAGCCGCTGCACATGGCGATATCAACTTAATTACGCTATTAATGGGTGCCCAAGGAAAAGGATTACAGGTTCAAAATCATGCTGGCGAATGGCTTGATGCTATTGCCCAGCCCGATGAATTGATGATCAATGTGGGAGACATGCTTTCAAGACACACCAACAATAAATTAAAATCAACAATTCACCAAGTGGTTAATCCACCGAGAGAATTGTGGGGAACTTCTAGGTATTCCATTCCGTTTTTTATGCACCCAGTGAGTGATATGAAACTTAATTGCTTGCCGGAATGTATTGATGAAAACAACCCAAAGCAATTTGAAGACATAACCGCAGGCGATTATTTAAATGAGCGTTTGGTAGAATTGGGATTAATAAAGAAATAACAGAAATGGACTTACAAGATCAATTAAAAAAGTTATTTCCAGATCATGAAGTTTCTTCTGAACCCGAAAAAACGGAGGAAGTTGCTCATGAGTTACTGATTCAAAAGGAGCCGATGATTTGCAAATTCGAAAAACGAAATGGCAAACCCACTACCATAATTGAAGGCTACGAAGGCGATGAAGAAGATTTCAAAATTTTGGCTAAAGAAATAAAAACCAAACTCAGTGTGGGCGGAAGTTTTAAAGAGGGAGCCATCATCATTCAGGGGAATTACCGAGACAAAATAATGCAAATCCTACAAGCTAAAGGATTTAAAACAAAACGAGTTGGTGGATAAATTACCAACTTTAAATAAAACAACATGATTGCATCATCCGAATTAATATTGAACCCTGATGGAAGTGTATACCACCTCAATCTAAAACCAGAACACATTGCAACAGATATTATTTTTGTTGGTGATCAAAATCGTGTAGAAAAAATTACCAAACACTTTTCGAGAATAGAATTTTCCCTTCAAAAAAGAGAATTCAAAACCCAAACCGGAATTTACAAAGGCAAACGAATCACGGTGATTTCAACAGGAATTGGCCCTGATAATATTGACATTGTAATGAATGAATTGGACGCTCTAGTGAACATTGATTTAGAAACCAGAACCATCAAAGAAAAACTAACTTCTTTAAATATTATCCGAATTGGAACTTCGGGGTCCTTACAGGCAGAAATTCCATGTGATAGCATTGTATTGAGTCAATACGGTTTGGGTTTAGACAACATGCTTCGCTCCTATTGCATTGACGAAATTTCGGAAACCGACATGGAAGATGCTTTTATCAAACAAACCAATTGGGATTTAAGAAAAGGACGTCCTTATGTGATTCAAGGAAGTGAAATCCTAGCCAAACGATTGGACAGCGATTCCATTTATAAAGGATTTACCGGAACTGCCGGTGGATTTTACGGTCCGCAAGGTCGTGTTTTACGCATGCCTATTCAAGATCCTGAACTGAATAGTAAAATGGATCAATTTGAATACAAGGGCATTAAAATGACCAACCTTGAAATGGAAACCGGTGCCATTTATGGATTAGGAAAACTTCTTGGGCATCAATGTTTGTCAATGAATGCCATTATTGCCAATCGGGCTACAGGAACTTTCAGTGAAGATCCTTATAAAGCGGTTGATGCCTTAATTGAATACACCTTAAATAAATTGGCTGAATAGTACTATTTATGAATATCAAATTAGAATCGGAGCGCCTTTTATACCGTCCCTTTGAATTATCTGATGCTGAGGCATTGTACAACATGGACAACAATCCAAATGTACATAAATATCTTTGGCAGAAACCCACTCTTGAACTGGACGAATCGATACAAACTATCAAATATTTGCAAAAGCAATACAATGAAAACGGAATTGGAAGATTTGCAACCCTATTAAAAGAAACAGGCGAATTCATTGGTTGGACTGGATTGAAATACATTAACGATCATTTTGAAAATGGCCATACCAATTTTTACGATTATGGCTATCGATTGAAAGAAGAATTTTGGAACAAAGGTTATGCTACTGAAGCTACCAAAGCATGGTTAGATTATGGTTTCAACCATATGAATATCAAAGAAATGAATGCCTATACCCATAAAGAAAATGGTGCTTCAAACCACATACTTAGTAAAGCTGGATTTCAACTTTTAGAAGAATATCCTAACAATGATGGAGTAATTTGGAAATGGTGGCAATATTTTTTTGAAGATTATAAAAGAAACTTAAAAAAATGAAATCCCTAAAAATAGCAGGAGTTCCCGAACATTTTAATCTTCCTTGGCAACTAGCAATTGAGAATAAAAATTTTGAAGAGGTTGGTATCGATTTAGAATGGACTGCCATTCCGGAAGGAACCGGAAAATTATGTCAAATGCTACGCGATGGATCTACAGATATTGCTGTGATTCTAACGGAAGGAATTATTAAAGACATCGTAAATGGCAACAACAGCAAACTGGTTCAAATTTATGTGGAAAGTCCTTTAATTTGGGGAATTCATGTTGCTGCAAATTCCAAGTACAAAACGCTTGCCGATTTGGAAAATACCAAAGTTGCGATTTCTCGGTTTGGATCGGGTTCCGAATTAATGGCTTATGTAAATGCCGACAATCAAGGTTGGGATAAAAAAAGCTTAACTTTTGAAGTGGTAAATACCATTGATGGCGCGGTAACCGCTTTAACAAATGGAACCGCAGATTACTTCATGTGGGAACATTTCATGACCAAACCACTAGTTGATAAAGGCATTTTCAGAAGAGTTGCCGATTGCCCTACTCCTTGGCCTAGTTTTGTAATTGCTGTGCGTGAGGAAATCCTTCAAGAAAATCCTGAAGAAATAAAAAAACTTTTAGAAGTCATCAACAAGCAAACTCAAAGTTTTAAAAGCATTCCGAATATTGATGTTGTTTTAGCAAATCAATTCAATCAAAAAATAGAGGACATTCAGCAGTGGTTAAAGTTGACCCAATGGTCTCAAAGTCCTTTTAATGAAGCGCAATTAGAAACCATTCAAAATCAATTACTCGAACTAAATATTATTGATAAAAAAGCTCCTTTTATAAATTTGGTAATAGCACTCTAGCTTTTGGTTATGAAGCATAATTTAAAATACTATTACAATGATCTTGCTGAAAAATTCACGATTCAAAAACCGTGGGACATCATCATTATTTTTGTTTTAAACGTTTTAATTGCCATTCCTATTTTTATCATTACGCATCAAAATCTCATTCAATTTAACTGGTACCTCCATTTGGATCGGGTGTTACTTTTTGTAGTGATTTTAATCATAATTCAATTGGTTTTACAAGCCATGCGCCGCATTACTTTAATTAGTGTTTTTCTTTATTTAATCGCTTTGTTTTACGGAACACTATTTGGTAAATACAATTTTCAAACGGTTTTTATAGAATACCAATCTATGTTGTATGCCATGGCAGAGAATCCCTATCCGCAAGATATTATTGTAGATAAATTATTGCCTTTTCCAAACAAAAACAAAACCTTAAATGCAATTGAATATGAAAATCCAAAAGTGCGCGATTTTGCTATTCGAGCAATCAAAAAAAATGTAATGGAAGCCAAAGGCTATGAAGAATACTTAACGATAATTCAGTGTTTTGCTGTGTTCAAAGAAATCAATTCCAATTGGACCTATGTACATGATCCCAAAGGGGAAGAATACATTGCAACAGCAAGTGAATCGGCTCAATATTTATCTGGAGATTGTGACGACCACTCCATTTTAATGGCAGCAGCTGTAAAATCAATTGGCGGAACACCTCGATTAATTCATACCGACGGACACATTTATCCTGAAATATTAATAGGCAAAAGAGCCGATATGGAAAACATAAATTACTTAATAAAAAAAGTGCTTTTTCCAAAAGAAAGTGCAAATAAACCCATTCATTACCACATTGACGAACGCGGAAATGCTTGGCTTAACTTAGATTATACTGCTAAATATCCAGGTGGACCTTTTATGAAAGAAGCTATTTTGAGTGCTTTAACCTTAGACTAATCACCATTCGATTTCGGGAATTCCGTTGCTTTTTAAATAAATATTGGTGTCTTTAAAATGTTGGTTTCCAAACCAAAAACCTCGGTTGGCACTTAATGGCGAAGGGTGCCCCGACTCCAAAACCAAATGCTTGGATCGGTCGATTTTACTTCCTTTTTTTTGAGCAAATCCACCCCAAAGCAAAAAAACAATATGTTCTTTTTCTTCCGAAATTTTCTGAATCACCGCATCGGTAAATACATTCCATTTTAAATGTTTGTGGCTGTTGGCTTGGTCTTTACGAACAGTCAAACCAGAGTTCAACAATAAAATTCCTTGTTTTGCCCAACGCTCTAAATTCCCGGAAGTCGGAAAAAAGATGCGATCAAATTCCGAATTAATTTCGGTGAAAATATTCTTTAATGACGGCGGAATGGGAATCCCATCGTCAAGCGAAAAACACAATCCGTTGGCTTCACATTTTCCGTTTACCTCACCATGATAAGGGTCTTGCCCAATTATAACCACTTTCAAATCCTGAAATTGGCATTTTTCGAAAGCATTAAAAATCAGTTCTTTTTGGGGAAAACAAGTCTGCGTAGCATATTCCTGTTCTACTTTCTGCATTAATTCCAAGAAATACGGTTTCTCAAACTCGGTTGCCAATAGCTTTTGCCAGGAATTTTCTTGGATAAACATTTTATAATTTTTTCTTCAAAATTAGGAATTTCTGACCTAATTCCCTTTAAACTTTGTAAATTTGAAAATTCGTAAACTCATCCATGATTTCAATAACTCAAAAAACACTTCAAGACCTCGAATTTAATACCATTTTGCAAACTATTTCGGATCGTTGTAACACCGAAATCGGCAAGGAAAAAGCGTTGCAAATTACTCCAATTCAGGATAAAGAGGTGCTTATGCAGGCGTTGTTGCAAACCTCAGAATACCTTTCGTCGTTTGCCAACAACAATGCCATCCCCAACCATGGATTTGAAAACAGCACCAACGATATTAATTTCTTGGCTATTGAAGACAGCTTTCTTGAAGTGGGAAGCTTTAGAAAACTAGCCACCCTTTCGGAAACGGTGAATGTTTTATTGTTATTTTTTAAAAAATTCAATGAGTATTATCCAAAACTGAACGAGAAAGCAAGTCAAATTGAATTTACGAAAATCATCATTCAAAAAATTGATGAAGTTGTAGATAAATACGGCATCATCAAAGACAATGCCTCACCCGAATTAATTCACATTCGCAGAGAAATGAGCACCGTTCGCGGTAAGGTAAATCAAAGTTTTGGCACCGCTTTATCGCAATACAATTCTTTGGGCTATTTGGATGATATTAAAGAAAGTATTGTTGAAAATCGGAGGGTTTTGGCTGTATTGGCCATGTACCGCCGAAAAGTGAAAGGCTCCATTTTGGGTAGTTCCAAAACCGGAAGCATTGCTTACATCGAACCCGAAGCTACCTTAAAATATTCAAGAGAATTAAGCAATTTAGAATACGAAGAGCGCGAAGAAATCACCAAGATATTAAAGAAGCTTTCCTATGAAATCAGACCCTTTGTGGATTTGCTTTTGCAATACCAAGACTTTTTAAGCGACATTGATGTCATTGCGGCCAAAGCCAAATATGCCAACAAAATAAATGCGTTATTACCCAACATCATTGAAGAGAAACGTTTGTTCTTTAGAGAAGCCTTCCATCCTATTCTGTATTTGAATAATATGGAAAAGAAAGAAGTGACTTTTCCGCAGACGGTCGAATTAAATCAAGACAACCGTATTATTGTGATTTCGGGGCCCAATGCCGGTGGGAAAACCATCTCGCTAAAAACGGTAGGATTGTTGCAATTAATGCTGCAATCGGGGATGTTGATTCCGGTACACGAACGCAGTGAAACCTTTCTTTTTGACCGTATTCTAACGGATATTGGTGACAACCAATCGATTGAAAATCATTTAAGCACCTACAGCTACCGATTGAAAAACATGAATTATTTCTTAAAGAAATGCAATGCCAAAACCTTATTCCTCATTGATGAATTTGGGACCGGTTCTGATCCCGAATTGGGTGGTGCATTGGCAGAAACTTTTCTTGAAGAATTCTATCATAGGGAAGCATTTGGTATCATCACCACGCATTATTCAAACCTTAAAATATTAGCCAACGAATTGCCTCATGCCAGCAATGCCAACATGTTGTTTGACGAGAAATCGTTGGAACCTTTGTATAAATTAATTTTAGGACAAGCCGGTAGTTCGTTCACCTTTGAGGTGGCACAAAAAAACGGAATCCCATTTGGGTTAATTAACCGTGCAAAAAAGAAAATTGAAGGTGGAAAAGTACGCTTTGACAAGACGATTGCTACGCTCCAAAAAGAGCGCTCCAAAATGGAAAAAACTTCTAATAACTTGAAAGAAGAAGAAACCAAAGTTCGTGAAGAAAGCAAAAAAATGGAGCAAATTAACCTGAAGATCAAGGAGAAATTAGAGCGCTACCAAGAATTGTATGATGCCAATCAACGCCTAATTTACATTGGACAAAAGATTGATGATATTGCCGACACCTATTTCAACAACAAAGACAAGAAAGTGCTTATTGGTGAATTCTTAAAAATGATTGAAATTGAAAACAGCAAGCGAAGAAAAATTTCTGCCAAAGAAAAGAAAGTTCAAGAGGTAATCCAGAAGAAAATTGTGGAAGAAGTTACTGTTAAGGTAGAAGAAATTCGACAAGAAAAGAAAGAGAAGAAAATCAAGGCGGCCCTGGTACCCGAAAAACCAAAAATGGTGCTTAAAGTTGGGGATCGTGTACGCATGCACGATGGCAAAGCTGTTGGCGTTTTAGAAAAAATAGAAAAAAATAAAGTGGTTGTGAATTATGGTGTCTTTACTTCAAAAGTCAATATAGATTTACTGGAATTTGTGGAGCGCCCGAAAAACTAATTAGCTTCAAATCCTTTTTTTATAACTTGAATCAACACGTCTTTATTTAAATCTTTAAGACTTTTAAATTTGATACAATACCCCGTTACACTGGCTTTACCTATGGTAGCGGCATAATTTTCATTCAAGTAATTTTTATCATTTAAGCCCATTATGTAAATCGAAATTCCTGTTTGATTGGGACTGATACCTAGTTGATAAAACTCCCTCGATTTACCCCCAGCATACGGCATCATTTGAGTTCCATAACCAATATTGGGATTTGCAATTACTTTACCCGAGCTATCTTTACCATCCAAAAACCAAAGTGTACAGCCCGGATTTTGTTGCATAATTACATCATGCAACTCGTTTATTTCGCTTCGTTTTGGCTCGGACAATGTTGCAATAAAATCTTGAATTTCTTTTAGAGTATCCATAATAAACCAGAGTTGGATTTAGCAACTAAGCGAAATACAATTCTTTAAAATACTTGATACGGCTACCTGGAATTAACAATGAAAAAAACTGCTTGCTTGTAATTACATTTTTGCTTTTTAGTCGGAAATAATCGGTTAGTGTTCTGTAAATAAAGGCGTAAAACACCAACAAAGCAATGCACCAATCTTCATCGATTAACTCGTTTTTCATTACGTAAAGCAAACCGAAAAAAGGAACTAAAATGACTAAATAATATACGAGTAGGTTTTTCATAGGTTTTGTTATTTTTGTTAAAGATAATATTTCTTTCGAAACGTGAACGTGAATTTACTACAAAATTCGCACCCGAGCGCAGCGAACGGATGAAGTAATTCCGAGAAACGTGTGTTACAGCAGTTTTTTATTTAGTTCGAGGCGGTTCTTCTGTAGTTATTGTCGGTGCAACTTTGTAATTTCTTAATTGATTTTCAGTTCCGATAATTTTTACTTTTTCATCAAGGTATAAAATGTTCATTTTTAGGTTTTGATTTTTAGTAATATCAATGACTTCAATTTTATTTTTGTTTATTACAATTTGAATTAAATCTGGATTATTTGATAAATCTAATTTCTTCAATTTATTGTTGTCAACAGTTAGGTATTTTAAATTTTTGAAAGGTTTCAAATTTAATTCTTGAATTTTATTGTCCATCGTGTTTAATGATACAATATTCGGACAATTTGAAATTTTTACTTTTTCCAGTTGATTAAAACCGCAGGCAAATCTTTCTAAAGATGGCAAATTTGAAATTTGAATATTTTTTAGTTTGTTTCTAGCAATATAAAGTTCTTTTAACGATTGAAGACCATCTAATTTGAAATCAACAATATCATTTATAGTCAATGATAAATAAGTAAGATTTTTAAAGCTTTTCACATCATTAGCATTCTCGATGTTGAGTTCCATTAAGTCTAATTTTGTGATAGTTTGAGATTCGTCATAGTCAATATTTCCATTTTTATTAATGTCAATTTCAGGATATTTAGTCAAAACTATTTTTTCAAAAGCTGGATTTTCAAATTTGATTATTTGTGAATAATTTAAATATGTGATAAAAAATGTAATAAATAGAAGTGTCTTTTTCATAGATGGTGGTTTAAAATTGCTGCCAACTTGTATATATAGTTACAAAATAGCGTGTATAAACTTAATTTGGTTCTATATGGGCTACTTTGTATCGCTTTATTCATCAAATATATACATTATCTTGTTTATGTAAGAAATTGATTCGTTATTATTTTAAAAGGCATTCTTTTGAAATTCTCTTTTCACAAAAGACATAACCTATCTAGCCCTGACAAAAGTGGAAATCCTGGCATTGCGAACCTAAATAGTTGTAGGAGATTGCTTAGTTCCGCGCAATGGCAGATTGCAACGAATGGCAGGAATTACCATTTCTAAAATGCCCTTTGTTTCGCTCCAAAAAAAAAGGTTTGCAAAACTGCAAACCCTTTTTTTAATAAACTACCTATTACCAGATCACCACTCGCAGGGAATCGGGTTGGTACATTGGGCTACCTGGTTTGATATTGAATGCTTTATAAAATTCGGGGATGTTGCTTAACGGTCCGTTGATTCGGTATTGCGCCGGAGCGTGCACATCGGTCATGATTTGTTGTGAAAGCGCTTCTTTATTGGTATTCACCATCCAAGCATAACCATAAGCCAAGAAATAACGTTGGTCTGGAGTGAGCTTGCTAATCACTTCTTTGGTAGTGTATTGTTTGGTTTTCTTGAACGCCTCATACCCCATTACAACCCCGCCCAAATCGGCAATGTTTTCACCTTGTGTGGCCGAGCCATTGATGTTTTTATCGCCCACTTTGTACTTGTTGAATTGCGATACAATCAATCCGGTTTTGGTTTGAAATTTCTTCAAATCTTCGGCAGTCCACCAATTGTTTAGGTTTCCTTTTTCGTCATACTGACTCCCTTGATCGTCAAAGCCGTGGGTGATTTCGTGTCCAAAAGTAGAACCGCCAATTATTCCGTAAAGAATGGCATCATCGGGCATTCTGCCTTCATATCCTGGCACCAAAATATTACAAGCCGGAACACAAATTTCATTGTTACTTGGATTGTAATACGCATTGTACGTTTGCGGATACATGCTCCATTCGGTTCGATCTACCGGTTTTCCGTATTTATTGGTCATGTATTGGTATTGCCAAAGATTGGCAGCCATGACATTTTTGCAATACGATGTTCTATCAATCACCATGCTGCTCATGTCTTTCCATTTATCTGGATACCCTACTTTCATAACAATTTTGCTCAATTTGTTAAGTGCTTTTACCTTGGTAGCGGCGCTCATCCAATCGAGTTTTTTAATGTGCTCGGCATAAACATCACGAATGTTATTGCCTATTTCTAGTAGTTTTTCTTTTGAGCCTTCTGGCAAATATTCTTTTACATACACCTGCCCTATCAATTCGCCAAGCGAACCATCTGTTTGCTCCACCGATCGTTTCCATCTTGGTTTTTGTTTTTTCACACCACCCATTACGGTTGAGTAAAATTTGAAATTTTGATCTTCAATTTCTTTATTTAAATAGGCTGCATACGTATTTACCAAATCCCATTTTAAATACGTTTTCCAATCGGCAATAGCATAACTTTTTACATACCCACTCAGCGCTTTGTAAAATTCGGGTTGACCCACAATAACCGAATCGGCTTTGGCAATTCCCAAATCTTTTAAAGTGGTACTCCAATCAATATTAGGTGTTAGCGTTTTGAATTGGGCAACGCTCATTTTGTTGTAATTTTTTACTGGATCGCGCAATTCCTCCAATTTTCTTGAAGCTTTCGCCAAATCAGTCTCTAATCGCATAATGGTTGTTGCATTTTTACCCGCCTCAGTAGCAGGAACACCTAGCAATTGCATCATCGCCTGAATGTGTTTTACGTATTCATTTCTTATGTTTACCGTTTCAGCGTCGGTATTGAAATAGTAATCGCGTTGTCCTAGCCCTGTGCCACCTTGCATAAATTGCAACGCATTTTTAGAACTTATTTTGTCGTCTTGCGAAACATAAAAGGTAAATCCCGCTCCCGAACCAATGGTGTGCATGTGCGCCATAGTTTTCAACAAACTAGGCACATCAGAAATGGCATCAATACTAGCAAATTCACTTTTTAAAGGGGTAATTCCTGCTTTGTTAATCGCTACGGTATCCATTGCCGAAGCATAAAAATCACCAATTTTTTGCACATTACTTCCTTTAGCTGCATCGGTTTCTTGTGCCGATTTTTCGCAAATGGATTTGATTTGGTTGTTAATCGTATCCTGAATCATTCGGAAGATTCCGTTGCTTCGTTCTGATGCCGGAATGGGATGCTGCTTGAACCAACCGCCATTTGCAAAATGAAAGAAATCTTCAGACGGACTTACCGTGGTGTCTCTGTTGGTAATTAACGGATCTACAAAAGGTGCTTCTTTTTTTGCACAGCCAACTAAATTAGCTGCAATTAAAGCCCCTAAAACAATTTTATAACTGGTTTTCATGTTGGGTGTATTTTGAAATTTTAGAATATTTTTCACTATTTTATTCTTCAAATCTAAGAAAATTTCGAGTGGAACAGAAATTAATTTTATTCCTAAAATAATTTACAATAATTTTAGCACAACGATCGTTGTAAATAAAGTAAATTGCAACTCAATTTGAGACATTATGGATAAAATCAAAATACTTTGGGTGGATGATGAAATTGATTTATTAAAGCCACACATTCTTTTTTTAGAACAAAAAAACTACGAAGTCACTACCTGCAATAACGGTAGAGATGCCGTTGATGTTTTTGCCGAAAATAATTTTGATGTAGTTTTCTTAGATGAAAACATGCCCGGAATGAGCGGATTGGAGACCTTGGCTGAGATAAAAGAAAAGAAATCTTCTACTCCGGTAATCATGATTACCAAGAGTGAGGAAGAATACATAATGGAAGAAGCCATTGGTTCTAAAATTGCCGATTACTTGATTAAACCAGTGAATCCAAATCAGATATTATTGAGTTTGAAGAAAAACTTAGACCATTCGCGTTTGGTTACAGAAAAAACCACTTTGGATTACCAAAAGGAATTCCGAAAAATAGCTATGGAATTAGCCATGGTAAACACCTACCAAGATTGGATTGAATTATACAAAAAATTGATTTTCTGGGAATTGGAATTAGAAAACATTGAAGATTCCAACTTGATTTCGATATTAGAATCTCAAAAAGTGGAAGCCAATTCGCAATTTGGTAAATTCATAGAACGCAATTACGAAGACTGGTTTGCTTCGCCAAAAGCAGATAAACCAGTGCAATCACATACCCTTTTTAGAGAATTAGTCGTTCCCGAATTGGTTAAAAAAGACAAACCAGTTTTGTTTGTAGTAATTGATAATTTGCGTTACGATCAATGGAAAGTAATGGAAAGCACCATCAATAATTACTACAAATTAGAAAAAGAGGTGCCGTATTACGCCATTTTACCCACCGCTACTCAGTATGCTAGAAATGCCATTTTCTCGGGTTTAACGCCACTTGAAATGGAAAAACAGTTTCCGCAATATTGGAAAAATGATGTAGATGAAGGCGGAAAAAATTTATATGAAGGTGAGTTTTTGTCGGCGCATTTAAAACGATTGGGATTGAACCTCAAAGAAGATTACTTTAAAATCACCAATTTGGCGGGCGGTAAAAAACTAGCCGATAATTTTAGAACCTTAAAAGACAATAATTTAGTTACGATTGTTTACAATTTTGTCGACATGCTTTCGCATGCCAAAACCGAAATGGATGTGGTTAAAGAATTGGCTTCCGATGATAAGGCGTATCGTTCATTAACGCTGAGCTGGTTTAAGAATTCCCCATTATTGGATATTATCCAACAAGCCCAAAAATTAGGATTCAAATTAATCATCACCACCGATCACGGAACGATAAATGTGAAAAATCCATCGAAAGTAATTGGAGACAAAAACACGAGTTTGAATTTACGATATAAAACTGGAAGAAGCTTAACCTATGAAGACAAAGAGGTTTATGCGGTGAAAGATCCAAAAAAAATTGGATTACCGGCAATAAACATGAGCAGTTCGTATATTTTTGCAAAGAATGATTATTTCCTGGCGTATGTAAATAACTACAATCATTATGTGAGTTATTACAAAAATACCTACCAGCATGGAGGGATTTCTTTAGAAGAAGTGATTGTTCCTTTATTAGTTTTTAACCCTAGATAATATTTTTTCAAACCATGGAACTTATTTATTCCTTAGAAGAAATCGATGCAATTGCGAATCAAATTATTGCCGCCAACCCCAATAAAGTGCTTCTTTTTAATGGAGAAATGGGTGTCGGGAAAACGACTTTAATTAAATATTTAGCAAAAAATCTTGGTGTTAACGAGGTAACGAGTAGTCCAACCTTTTCTTTAGTTAATGAATATCAAATTTCTGAAAATCAATACATTTATCATTTTGATGTGTATCGATTAAAAAATGAAATGGAAGCCATGGATATGGGAATTGATGAATACCTCTATTCTGGAAATTGGTGTTTTATTGAATGGTCTGAAAAAATCCCGAATTTAATTCCGCCTCAACATTCCACACTTACCATTGAGCTACTTCCCGACGGAAAACGAAGATTGACTTTGGAGTAATTATTTTTTTCGTAACTTGGTCCTTTAATTATTTGGAAAACATGGCCATTACACCATTTACAAAGCAACAATTGATTCCTCAGGAAGAAAAACTAGAAATTATTCGTCAAAAAAGCGAATTGTTTATTGGAATTCCAAAAGAAACGAGCTACCAAGAGCGAAGAATTTGCTTAACCCCTGATGCAGTTCATTCCTTAACTTCATACGGTCATCGCATCTTAATGGAAGCAGGAGCCGGAGAAAGCTCAAGCTACAGCGATCAAGAATACAGCGATGCCGGAGCAGAAATTACCCAAGATACCAAAAAGGTTTTTTCGTGTCCGATGCTTTTAAAGGTGGAACCACCAACCATGGCCGAAATCGAAATGATGCAAGCCAATTCAATTCTGATTTCTGCTATCCAATTAAAAACTAGAAAAAAAGAATATTTTGAAGCGCTTACGCAAAAGAAAATTACCGCATTAGCCTTTGAATATATAAAAGACGAAGACGGATCCTACCCTGCTGTAAAGTCATTGAGTGAAATTGCAGGAACTGCTTCTATATTAATTGCAGCTGAATTAATGATCAACCAACAATTTGGAAAAGGTTTGTTATTCGGGAATATCACTGGAGTTCCCCCTACCGAAGTGGTCATTATTGGCGCCGGAACCGTTGGTGAATTTGCTGCTAAATCGGCCCTAGGACTGGGTGCAAGCGTAAAAGTATTTGACAATTCCATTACAAAATTACGCAGGTTACAAAACCACCTCAACGAACGCATTTTCACCTCAACGATACAACCAAAAGCCTTACTTAAAGCCCTACGCCGATGCGATGTAGCAATTGGCGCTATGAGAGGCAAAGAAAGATGTCCGGTTGTAGTAACCGAAACCATGGTAGAATACATGAAAAAGGGCGCCGTTATTGTGGATGTGAGTATTGATACCGGAGGTTGTTTTGAAACATCAGAAATCACAACTCATGAAAAACCAACTTTCATTAAAAATAATGTAATCCATTATTGCGTTCCGAATATTCCTTCGCGTTATTCAAAAACCGCTTCGTTGTCAATCAGTAATATCATCACCCCCTACTTGCTTCAAATAGCTGAGGATGGCGGAATTGAGAGTTCTATTCGATGCAATAATGGTTTAAAAAACGGAGTGTATTTGTACCACGGAATTTTAACCAACAAAGCCATTGGCGATTGGTTTAATTTAAATGACAGCGATATTAATTTAATTGTTTTTTAATAGTTAGCCTTAACAAATATTAGGAGGATTGCATTACCTTTGCAGAAATTAAATTTACAATGAAATTTTATCAGCGTTTTGCATACTATTTA
Source organism: Flavobacterium sp. (assembly GCF_046073885.1). Taxonomy (GTDB): domain Bacteria; phylum Bacteroidota; class Bacteroidia; order Flavobacteriales; family Flavobacteriaceae; genus Flavobacterium. The sequence goes on along the minus strand of NZ_JBJTND010000021.1, from coordinate 104,466 downwards.
ATCGGATTAGTTATTGGTTGCTTTTTTGTGGCTGCTGTTTTATCTGGAAAAGATACCCGTTGCAACTATTTTCCGAATGCTCGAGTTTTAAATGACTTAAGAAACAAGCCTTTTAACTACAGCATTGAAGCCTCTCGCAAACTTGCCGAAGATTGGATTGATACCATCGATATTAAAAATACCCTAACCTACGGAGATGTTGATTTTGATAAAAGTAATATTCCGTATCAAAAAGGAAAACTTTACATCATTGAAGGGCAAACAATGCGAAAAGATACTATTACACTAAGAGTAATTAACTATTCCAATAAAGCAGTTTTAGAAGACATCATCAGAAAGAAATAAATATAAAAAACTCCAATTTTCATTGGATTTTTTTATATGCTTTGTTATTTGATGTATTCTATTTTTTGAGCTTCTTCGGTATTGACACTGTCAAAAAAACCTTGCTCATTCATCCAGTCGTCACTGAATACTTTACTCATGTATCTTGATCCGTGATCTGGGAAAATAACTACCACATTACTGTCTGCAGTAAACTCTCCTGCTGCAGCAAATTGCTTTACCGCTTGTAAAGCAGCCCCCGAGGTATAACCCACAAACAATCCTTCTTGTTTTACAATTTCTCTTGCGGTATGCGCACTTTCCTCATCGGTTACTTTCATAAAAGTATCAATCGAATCAAAATCGGTTGCGGTTGGAATCAAATTTTTTCCAATTCCCTCAATGCGATACGGGTATATTTCGTTGGTATCAAATTCTTTGGTTTCGTGGTATTTTTTCAAAACCGAACCAAAAGCATCTACACCTAAAATCTTAATATTTGGATTTTTCTCTTTCAAAAATTTAGCAACTCCAGAAATGGTTCCACCCGTTCCGCTGCAAGCCACTAAATGTGTAATTTTTCCGGCTGTTTGTTCCCAAATTTCTGGACCTGTAGAATGATAATGCGCATCAATATTTAGCTGATTAAAATACTGATTAATATATACCGATCCTTTTGTTTCCTCGTGCAAACGTTTTGCAACATTGTAATACGATCGTTCGTCATCGGCAGAAACATGAGCAGGGCAAACATATACTTTAGCTCCAAGACTGCGGAGCATGTCTATTTTATCTTTGGAAGATTTAGAAGTAACGGCAAGTATGCAATTATACCCTTTAATGATACTTACCATCGCCAAACTAAATCCGGTGTTACCCGAAGTAGTCTCAATAATTGTATCGCCTGGAGAAAGGATTCCTTTTTTTTCGGCTTGTTCAATGATGTATAATGCAATTCTGTCTTTAGATGAATGACCCGGATTAAAAGCTTCCACTTTAGCATAAAAATTACCAGGAAAGTCAGCGGTAATTCGGTTAAGTTTAATAAGAGGGGTGCTTCCTATTAATTCCAGAACATTATTGTAGGCTTTTATTTCTTCTTTCATAAAATAAAAAAAATTTGACAGAACCACTACTTACTAGCTGAACCGTAACCTTGCAAATCTAATAAATTATTTTTTAATTTTTTCTAAATCCAATAAAAAACTGAATTCTTTGGCCAATTCTTTAAGCGCTTCAAATCTCCCTGAAGCACCACCATGACCCGCATCCATATTGGTATCTAGGAATAACAATTTCGAATCGGTTTTCGTTGCCCTTAATTTTGCAACCCACTTTGCTGGCTCCCAATATTGTACTTGCGAATCATGCAACCCGGTTGAAACATACATATTGGGATACTCTTGTGCCGTCACATTATCATAAGGTGAATACGACAACATATAATCGTAAAATTCTTTTTTATTGGGATTACCCCATTCATCATATTCTCCAGTAGTTAACGGAATCGATTCATCCAACATGGTAGTCACCACATCTACAAATGCCACTTGAGCAATGATTCCATTGTACAAACTAGGCGCCATATTTGCAACAGCCCCCATTAGCAATCCACCTGCAGATCCACCCTCAGCATAAAGATGCTCTGAAGAAGTGTATTTTTCCTCAATTAAAAATTTCGAACAATCAATAAAATCGGTGAAGGTATTTTTCTTTTGCAATAATTTTCCGGTTTCATACCAATTTCTGCCCAAGTCTTCGCCCCCACGGATGTGTGCTATTGCAAAAATAAATCCTCTGTCTAATAGCGATAATCGTGTTGAAGAAAACGAACAATCTATAGAATAACCGTATGATCCATAGGCATATTGCAACAACGGATTGGTTCCGTTTTTAACTAAATCTTTTTTGTAAACTAACGAAACAGGCACCTTCACTCCATCTCTAGCGGTTGCCCAAACGCGTTCTTCTTTATAGTTGTTTTTATCAAATTTTCCGCCTAGCACTTGCTGCTCCTTAAGTACGGTTTTTTCCTTGGTTTTCATATTGAAATCAATAACTGAAGAAGGTGTAGCCAAGGATTGATAGGAATACCGCAAAATATCGGTATCAAAATCTACGTTGGTACTTGCACTTGCCGTATAAGTTTCACTATCAAAAGGCAGATAATACGCTTCATCACCATTCCAAGGAATGATTTTAATTGTATTCAAACCATTAGCGCGTTCTTCAAGCACCAAAAAGTTTTTAAACAACTCAATATCTTCCAATAATACATCTTCTCGATGCGGAATCACCTCAACCCAATTTTCTTTGGAAGTTGCAGTTTCCGGAGTTTTCATTAACTTAAAATTCTCCGCTTTGTCTTTATTTGTTAAAATATAAAAACTATCCCCGTAATGATTGATGCTGTATTCCACACCACGCACTCTCTTTTGAAACAACTTAAATTTCCCATCCGGAGTAGATGCATCCAAAATCTGATATTCGGTGGTTAAGGTACTCCCCGATTCAATGGCGATGTATTTATTTGATTTTGATTTAGCGATTTCAACATTAAACGTTTCGTCTTTTTCAAAATAAACCAAAACATCCTCCTCTTGGCTGGTGCCTAATTTATGTTTGAATATCTTATCCGAACGTAAAGTAACCTCATCTTGTCTCGAATAAAAAATAGTTTTATTGTCATTAGCCCAAACTGCAGTTCCGGTAACATTCTTTATGGTATCTGAAAGCAATTCACCAGTTTGAAGATTTTTCACTTGAATGGTATAAATTCTTCTGCCCACAACATCCACACTAAAAAGCACTAAGGTATTATCGGGACAAACCGATAATCCACCCAAATGAAAATAGGATTGCCCATTTGCCAATTCATTGCAATCAAAAAGCAATTCTTCGTTAGCTTCCAGCGTTTCTTTTTTTCTTGAATAAATTGGATAATCCTGCCCTTTTTCAAATCGGGTGATGTAATAATACCCATTGTATAAATACGGCACCGATTGATCATCTTCTTTGATTCGAGATTTCATCTCTTCAAATAATTCTGCTTGAAAGCCTTTGGTTTCTGCAGTAACCGAATGGTAATATTCGTTTTCTTTATTTAAGTAATCAATAACCTCGGGATTTTCTCTATCGTTAAGCCAATAATAATTATCCACACGTGTGTGTTTGTGCTTAACTAATTTATGAGGAATTATTTTCGCTACAGGGGGAATGTTTTTTTTATTCATTTTATTTGATTTCAAAGCTTCGAAATAGTTTCTAGCTACGAATGTTTAGTGTTAATTGTATTCAGCATTTCAATAGAAAGCGGTTTAGTTAGATAGTCGGTTATTTCCGGAATTTGCTTGGCTTTCAATAAGTCATTCGGGTTTACAGAAGAACTAAGCACAAACAACTGCAATTGAAGATCCTGCTCTAACTTTAAACTAGCCAACGCTTCAATAAATTGCCAGCCGTTCATTTGAGGCATATTTAAATCTAAAAAAATAGAAAGCTTCTTTATGTTTTTTAATTTCTGAATTTCATTTAAGGCAGCTGCTGCATTGGTAAAAGACAAAACAGAATCAGCAAAATTTTGCTTTTCAAACAACCTTTGGTGGAAATAATTCATTGCTTGATCGTCTTCAATCAACACAACGCAAGTTGTCTTAGCTTCCATATTACTTGTTTTTGGAAATGGTAAAATAAATTACAGTTCCTTTTCCTAGTTCCGATTCTGCCCAAATGGTACCTCCGTGCATTTCTACTATTTTTTTACAATGGGCTAATCCAATTCCGTTGCCTTCAAATTGCTGATTATGGCTTCCTTTTTTGAAAAGAAAAAAAATGGAATCCAAATTTTCAGATGGAATTCCGATTCCGTTATCTTTAATTTTAAGGAGCCACTCGGAATTTCTTTCTTCAGCGGATATTTCAATAATAGATTGCTCTTCTTTGTTTCTGAATTTTATTGCGTTTCCAATCAAATTTTGGAATAACAATCTCAAATACATTGAAGAACCGAAAACAGTTGGTAATTTTTCAAAGTGAATTTTAGCGCCGCTTTGCTTGATGGCAAAAGCCAAATCCTCTTGCGCTTCTTGCAGCACTTGATTCATATCGGTTGCACCAAATGTATCTTTTGTGATTGGTTTGGAAAAATTCAGCAAACTCTTTACAAGTCCTTGCATTCGCTCTGCGGATTTTGATATAAAATCAACAAACAAGTTACCTTCGGCATCTAATTTAGTTTGATATTCTTCTTTCAATAAATTGGAATACCCGCTTATGACATTCAAAGGCTCTTGTAAATCATGGGAAACCGAACACACTAATTCTTCTAATTCGGAGACTTTCGTATTATCCTTGATATAATACACATGATACAAAATGCCGTTCTCACTTAGTTGTGCAGCTTGAATACGATCTTTTGAAATATCCGAAAATACAACAGCAATAGATTGATTTTTTAGAGAATCTAAATTAGTATTAAAAAACTTCAACCCCAATTCATTGGCATGAACAATCACATCATCTGCAGTAGCAACAAAGGTTGGTAATGGAATGGTGTTAATTAAGTTCAGCATCTTAGAAATTAAAATTGCAATTTAGATAAGGTATCAAGCACATAATTATGCATGACTTCTTTATAATCTAGATGGGTAACGATTCTCAATTTTCCATGTCCCATAGAACTTATAAATATATTTTTTTGTTGGAGTTTTTCAATGATCCATTTTTCTTCTAATGTTGGGCGAACCGAGAAAATAAGAATATTTGTTTCAACAGGCTCAACTTTCTCAACCCAATTTAAAGTTTGCAACAACTCCCCTAATTCTTTAGCTCTTCGATGATCTTCTTCCAATCGGTTAAGATTATTTTGGATTGCAAACATACCCGCTGCAGCCAAATATCCCGATTGACGCATTCCACCTCCAAATATCTTTCGGATACGCAAAGCTCTTTTTATATCGGCTTTTGAACCCAACAACACAGAACCTATTGGCGCTCCCAATCCTTTAGACAAACACACAGAAATGGTATCGAATAATTCCCCAAATTGTTTTGGGTGTTGTTTTTTAGCCACTATCGCATTCCATAATCGAGCACCGTCCAAATGGTATTTCAAATTATGATCCACACAAACTTGTTTTATCTTCTGCAATTCTTCAATATCGTAACAAGCTCCGCCGCCTTTATTGGTAGTATTTTCAATACTCACTAACGAAGTTAAAGGCGCATGATAAAACTCGGGATCGTTAATGGCATTCTTAACTAAATCGGCAGTGATCATTCCTCTATGACCATCAACCAAACAACACGAAACACCACTATTAAAAGAAGCTCCGCCGCCTTCATAATGATAAATATGGGAATATTTATCGCAAATTACTTGTTCACCCGGATTGGTATGTAATTTAATGGCCGTTTGATTTGCCATCGTTCCACTCGGGAAAAACAGCGCAGCTTCCATACCAAATAATTGCGCTACTGCAGCTTCCAATTCATTTACTGTTGGATCTTGCTTGTATACATCGTCACCAACTTTTGCATTGAACATATATTGCAACATTTCGTTGCTTGGTTTGGTAACCGTATCACTGATTAAATTTATTTCCATATCAAAGTTTGAAGCCTTATATTTGCAATTACAAAACTACGCAATTTATGACAAATACCGAACAAATAAAAGGTATTGTAGAACGCCTTGGTGCGTTGAGGAGGTATCTTTGACATTGATGCCAAACTTATAGAAATATCCAACGAGGAAGAAAAGACTTTTGCACCCAATTTTTGGAACAACGCAAAGGAAGCTGAATTACTTATTAAAAATCTAAGATCCAAAAAGAAATGGGTTGAAGATTTTGAAAAAGGTAATGCCCTTTCTGAAGAACTTCAAGTGACTTATGAATTCTACAAAGAAGGAGAAGTTACCGAAGCCGAATTGGATGCTCAATATGAAATCACCAATAATTTCATCGAAGATTTAGAATTTAGAAACATGCTTTCTGCAGAAGGAGACAGCATGAGTGCCGTTTTACAAATTACTGCCGGCGCCGGCGGAACTGAAAGTTGTGACTGGGCCTCAATGTTGATGCGTATGTACATGATGTGGGCCGAAAAACAAAACTATAAGATCAAAGAACTGAACTTTCAAGAAGGTGATGTAGCCGGAATTAAAACGGTTACGCTAGAAATAGAAGGTGATTTTGCTTTTGGCTATTTGAAAGGCGAAAACGGAGTTCACCGTTTGGTTCGAATTTCTCCTTTTGACAGTAATGCAAAACGACACACCTCTTTTGCTTCGATTTATGTATATCCTTTGGTTGACGACACAATTGAAATTGACATCAATCCGGCAGATATTGAAATCATTACTTCACGATCAAGTGGAGCTGGTGGTCAAAATGTAAACAAAGTAGAAACTAAAGTGCAGTTGTTTCACAAGCCGACCGGAATTCAAATTCAGTGTTCAGAAACGAGATCCCAGCAAGACAATAGACAACGCGCTATGCAAATGCTTCGCTCGCAGTTGTATGAAATCGAATTGAAAAAACAACTGGAACAACGCGCCGATATTGAAGCTGGAAAAATGAAAATTGAATGGGGCTCTCAAATTAGAAATTATGTGATGCAACCCTACAAATTAGTGAAAGACGTTCGGTCTGGATATGAAACCAGCGATGTTGATGGGGTTATGAACGGTAATATCGATCCGTTTTTAAAATCCTATTTGATGATGATGGGACAGAAAGAGGATTAGCCTTAAGATTAAGAAGTTACAGAAGGATTACGAGCTAATTTTTAAATAATTTAAAAATACTTATTCGTAATTCATAAATTCAAAGTATATTTGCATCGAGGATTCCGAAAGGAAGTTACACCTCACCTCAATAGCCAACTGCTCCAGGTTGGCTTTTGTATTTTATACCCCTACTGAAATTAGTATTCTAAAAGTTGTTTTAATTCTTTTTCAAATCGAAGTTTGGGCAAATACTGATCTTCTAAAGATTTCACAAACGGAATCGGACTCTCAATACTTCCCACTCTACGAACAGGAGCATCCAAGTATTCAAAACAATTTTCCATAACCAAAGCAGAAATATCGCTTGCAATACCTCCAAACAATGTGTCTTCTTGCAAAATGATGCATTTACCTGTTTTCTTAACCGAATTATAAATTGCCTCTAAGTCTAATGGCTGAAGTGTTCGTAAATCAATTAAATCAGCTTTAATATCTGGGTTGGAATTCAAAATTTCTAATGCCCAATGCACTCCAGCTCCATAGGAAACGATAGTAACCGACTTCCCTTCTCTTATCAAACTCGCTTTACCAAACGGAATTGTGTAATAATCTTTTGGGACGTCCTGATATACCGAACGGTACAATTGTTTGTGCTCAAAAAACATAACCGGATTTGGGTCGTTAATTGCCGTATTCAACAATCCCTTAGCATCATATGGAAATGCCGGATAAACCACTTTTAAACCAGGAGTTTTGGTAAACCATGCTTCATTGGTTTGCGAATGAAACGGACCTGCTTGAGTTCCGCCACCGCAAGGCATTCGTACAACCACGTCGGCTTTTTCATTCCAACGGTAATGTTGCTTCGCTAATAAATTTACAATTGGGTTAAAACCTGTAGATACGAAATCGGCAAACTGCATTTCTACAATGGCTTTGTGTCCGTTAATAGACAATCCCATAGCAGCAGAAACTACGGCGCTTTCGCAAATAGGTGTATTGCGTACGCGTTCTTTTCCGAATTGTTCTACAAAGCCTTCGGTGATTTTAAATGCTCCACCATATTCGGCTATATCCTGACCCATAATAACCAAATTATCATGGCGTTCCATCGATTGTATTAAAGCTTGTGAAATAGCATCAACAACACGGATGTTTTCTACTTCATTATTTGAATTAACTTCTTCAAAATCATACTCTTGATACACATCATTTAATTCTTCACTTAAATCAGCTTCAATATCTGGTTGACTTTGTGTAATGGCCCAATTTTCATCAATTTCAGTTTTTATTTTTGTAGTTATTTCGGCATCCAATTCTTCGGTTAGAACTTCGGTTGCAATCAAATAATTTCTATAATTTGAAACCGGATCTTTAACAGCCCAAGCATCCATTAATTCTTGAGGAACATATTTAGTTCCGCTTGCCTCTTCGTGGCCACGCATTCTAAACGTTTTAAATTCCAATAATACCGGTCTAGGGTTTTGTGCTAATGAAGCTTTCAACTCACTAATCTTAGCATATACTTCTAAAATATTATTTCCGTCAAGAATATGACTTTCCATTCCGTAGCCCACTCCTTTGTCTGCCAAATTCTCACATCGGTATTGTTCGTTTGTTGGTGTAGACAATCCGTAACCATTATTTTCAATCACAAACAAAACAGGCAAATCCCAAACCGAAGCAATATTCAATGCTTCATGAAAATCGCCTTCGCTTGTAGCTCCTTCACCGGTGAAAACCGCGGTTACTTTGCCGTTTCTTTTTAATTTATTTGCTAAAGCAATCCCATCAGCCACGCCAAGTTGGGGACCTAAATGCGATATCATTCCGATAATTTTATATTCTTGAGTACCAAAATGAAAGCTGCGATCGCGCCCTTTGGTAAATCCGTTTTTCTTGCCTTGCCATTGTGAGAACAAGCGGTGCAACGGAATATTTCTACCGGTAAACACCCCTAAGTTTCTATGCATTGGCAAAATATACTCATCAGAATCTAAAGCAGCAGTAATTCCAACAGAAATTGCCTCTTGACCAATTCCAGAAAACCATTTAGACACTTTACCTTGACGTAATAGGATCAGCATTTTTTCCTCTATCAATCTGGGCTTTAACAATCTAGAATATAAATCCAATAATTGTTCGTTTGAGAAGTCTTTTCTATCGAAATTCATAGGTGTAATTTTAGCGAATCAAAAATATAAAAAAATAACCTATGCTAAAAACTATTTTTTTTACGGATTTATAACAAATCAAGGAATAATCATTCAATTATTTGAAAGAAAACCAATTGAAATTCGGAATTTATCATAATTCCTTCAATATCTGACTCAAAAAAAATACAGATTCCTATCGAAAAAAATTCCTAACAATATTGGAATAAATGTTAATAAATTTCTTTTCAAGATCTATTTCTTTAAGATATATTTGTAAAAAATAATATAAGATGAAGTTTATTGTATCCAGCTCGTATTTATTAAAACAATTACAAGTTTTAGGTAGCGTTATTAATAGCAGCAACACGCTGCCTATTTTAGACAACTTTTTATTTGAATTAAATAAGAAGACCTTAACCGTTTCGGCTTCCGATCTTGAAACGACTATGTCTGCTACTTTAGAAATCGAATCTACAGATAATGGTAGCGTAGCAGTTCCTGCTAAATTACTTTTAGATATACTTAAAACGTTTCCAGAGCAACCTTTAACTTTTACAGTTGAAGAAAATAGCACTATAGAAATTAGCTCGAATTCGGGTAAATATGCGATTGCGTATGCTCCGGGAGAAGAATTCCCAAAATCAGTACAATTAGAAGACCCATCTTCTACAATGGTTCCAGCAGAAGTGTTGGCAACTGCTATTAGCAAAACTATTTTCGCTGCTGGAAATGATGATTTACGTCCGGTTATGTCGGGGGTATTCTTCCAATTTTCACCAGAAGGATTAATCTTCGTAGCTACTGATGCTCACAAATTAGTGAAGTATACACGTACTGATGTAAAAGCTTCTCAAGTGGCAGATTTCATTATGCCAAAAAAACCGCTTAACATCTTAAAAAGTATATTAAGCACTTCGGATGCAGAAGTTAAAATTGATTACAACGATGCCAATGCAACGTTCTCTTTTGAAAACTACTTATTGATTTGCCGATTAATTGATGGAAAATATCCAAATTATGAAGCGGTAATTCCGAAAGAAAATCCAAACAAACTATTAATTGATAGAAACCAATTCTTCAGTTCTGTGCGACGTGTGGCTATTTTCTCAAATAAAACTACACACCAAATTCGTTTGAAAATTGCTGGTGCTGAATTAAATATATCTGCAGAAGATATTGATTACTCAAACAAAGCAGAAGAAAGACTGACTTGTGATTACCAAGGTGATGACATGCAAATCGGTTTCAACTCACGTTTCTTATTAGAAATGCTTTCGAATTTACAATCGGATGAAATTCAATTGGAGATGTCTATGCCAAATCGTGCTGGAATTTTAACTCCAGTAGACGGATTAGACGAAGGAGAAACCGTTACCATGCTTGTAATGCCAGTAATGCTTAATAACTAATACAAACCAACCTAAAAACCATAAGAGAGCCGGCTTAATTTATTTAAGTCGGCTTAATTTTTAGAACTAGATTTAACAATTTCTTCTAAACTGACTAACTGAATTTTATCCTAAAATCGTACTTTTGCGTTTTTACAAATCTTATGCTAGAAAACGAAAATACTATTGAAGTAATTGGTGCACGAGTACACAATTTAAAAAACATCGATATTTTCATTCCGAGAGAAAAACTAGTTGTTATTACTGGGCTTTCAGGATCTGGGAAATCATCGCTTGCTTTTGATACCATTTATGCCGAGGGGCAACGCCGTTACATCGAAACATTTTCAGCATATGCGCGGCAATTCCTTGGCGGATTGGAACGCCCTGATGTGGATAAAATTGACGGATTGTCTCCTGTAATTGCTATCGAACAAAAAACAACCAGTAAATCACCACGATCTACTGTTGGTACCATTACCGAAATATATGATTTTCTACGTTTGCTGTATGCACGAGCAGGTGAAGCCTACAGTTACAATACTGGTGAGAAAATGGTTTCCTATTCGGATGAGCAAATTCAGAATTTAATCACAGAAACTTTTAATGGTAAACGAATTAATGTCCTTACTCCTATCATTAGAGCCCGTAAAGGACACTATGCCGAGTTATTTCAACAAATTGCCAAACAAGGTTTTGTAAAAGTAAGAGTGAATGGTAAAATTGTAGATATTACGCCAGGCATGAAATTGGATCGTTACAAAACCCACGATATTGAAATCGTAATCGATCGAATGCAAGTAGAAGCTACTGCCGATACTCAAAAAAGACTTGCCGAAAGCATCAAAACAGCCATGTATCATGGAGAAGATGTGATGATGGTTATGGAGCATGAAAGTAACGAAGTGCGCTTTTTCAGTCGAACTTTAATGTGTCCAACAACCGGAATTTCCTATCAAAATCCGGAACCCAATTTATTTTCATTCAATTCCCCAAAAGGAGCTTGTGAACATTGCAACGGATTGGGAATTGTAAATGAAATCAACAGAAAAAAAATAATTCCAAATCCGAAGCTATCAATTCAAAAAGGAGCATTAGCTCCACTTGGTGAATACAAGAGTTCCTGGATGTTCAAGCAATTGGAGATTATTGGAGAAAAATACAAATTCAAACTAACCGATCCCATTGAAACCCTATCCGAAGAAGCGATTGAAATGATTTTGAATGGCGGAAACGAGAAATTTTCGGTGGTTTCTAAAACGGCCGGAGTTACCAAAGAATATAAAATTGATTTTGAAGGAATTTCCAAATTCATAAAAAGTCAATTTGACGATAGTAATTCGAGTTCCATAAAACGTTGGGCCAAAGAATATATGGATGAGATGCATTGTCCAGAATGCCATGGTTCTCGATTGAAAAAAGAATCGCTTTTCTTCAAACTAAATAATCAGAATATTGCAGAACTTTCTGCTATGGATATATCCGAATTGGCAACTTGGTTTCAATCGTTACCAAATGAATTATCGGATAAACAAAAAACAATCGCAGTTGAAATCTTAAAAGAAATCAATGACCGCATTCAGTTTTTATTGGATGTAGGATTGAATTATTTATCGTTAAATAGAAGTTCAAAATCATTATCTGGTGGAGAAGCACAACGCATCCGATTGGCAACTCAAATAGGCTCTCAACTAGTTGGCGTACTTTATATATTGGATGAGCCAAGTATTGGTTTGCACCAAAGAGACAACGAGCGATTGATTAATTCTTTGAAAAACCTTCGCGATATTGGTAATACCGTTTTGGTGGTAGAGCATGATAAAGACATGATTGAATGTGCCGATTATGTGATTGATATCGGTCCGAAAGCCGGAAAATTTGGTGGTGAAATCATCAGTAAAGGAACTCCTGAAGAATTATTGAAGGAACATACTTTAACAGCGCAATATATAAACGGCGAACTTAAAATTGAAGTTCCCAAAAAACGAAGAAGTGGCAACGGAAAATTCATCAAGCTCCAAGGTGCTTCAGGAAACAACCTTAAAAATGTTTCGGTTGAATTTCCGCTTGGCAAATTAATATGTGTAACGGGAGTTTCCGGTAGTGGTAAATCAACCTTAATTAATGAAACGCTCTACCCTATTTTAAATGCACACATTTTTAATGGCGTAAAAAAACCACAGCCGTATAAAAAAATTGAAGGATTAGAGCATATTGATAAGGTGATTGACATCGATCAAAGTCCGATTGGTAGAACACCTCGCTCGAATCCGGCAACGTATACCGAAGTATTTTCGGAGATTCGAAGTTTGTTTACCATGACTCCTGAGGCGATGATTCGCGGATACAAAGCGGGAAGATTCAGCTTTAATGTAAGTGGTGGAAGATGTGAAACTTGCGAAGGATCGGGAGTGCGAACAATTGAAATGAGCTTTTTACCTGATGTATATGTAGAATGTGAAACCTGCCAAGGCAAGCGTTTCAACAGAGAAACTTTAGAAATTAGATACAAAGGAAAATCAATTTCCGATGTATTGAACATGACCATTGATGAAGCGGTCGATTTCTTTGAAATGATACCGAAAATTCATCGAAAATTAAAAACCATTCAAGATGTTGGATTGGGCTACATTACTTTGGGACAACAAAGTACTACCCTTTCGGGCGGTGAGGCGCAACGCATAAAATTAGCAACCGAATTATCTAAAAAAGATACCGGCAACACCTTTTACATTATGGATGAGCCTACTACAGGTTTGCATTTTGAAGACATCCGCGTGTTGATGGAGGTAATTACCAAATTGGTTGACAAAGGTAATACGGTATTGATTATCGAACATAATTTGGATGTAATAAAATTGGCAGATTACATAATTGACATTGGTTTAGAAGGCGGAAAAGGAGGCGGTGAAGTATTGTGTTCTGGAACTCCTGAAGAAATAATAAAAAACAAAAAAAGTTACACAGCTCAATTTTTGAAAAAAGAGTTAAATTAGCAGAATCGAATCTAAAATAGAGAACATATGAGTGCAAGTGAATACGAAAATGAAGACCACAGAATTCAAGAAAAATTCAAACAAAAAACGTGGAATGAAGTAAGAAGTAATGATTCTTGGGCGATATTCAAAATCATGTCGGAGTTTGTTAATGGCTACGAAACCATGTCAAGAATCGGGCCTTGTGTTACTATTTTTGGATCGGCTCGAACCAAACCTGAAGAAAAGTATTACCAATTAGCTGAAGAAATCGCCTATAAAATCAGTAAAGCCGGATACGGAGTAATTACTGGTGGAGGACCTGGAATTATGGAGGCGGGAAATAAAGGAGCCCACCGCGGCGAAGGAACTTCGGTAGGATTAAACATTGAATTGCCTTTTGAACAACATTTCAATCCGTATATTGATAAAGATAAAAACCTAAACTTTGATTATTTCTTCGTGAGAAAAGTAATGTTTGTGAAATATTCGCAAGGGTTTGTGGTTATGCCTGGAGGATTTGGAACTTTGGATGAATTATTTGAAGCGGTAACCTTAATTCAAACTAAAAAAATTGGTAAGTTTCCTATTATTTTGGTTGGAACCGAATTTTGGTCGGGGTTATTGGATTGGATAAAAAATGTACTTATTGACAAGCAAAAAAATGCCAATCCAGAAGATTTAAATTTAATAAAAGTGGTTGATTCTGCAGAAGAAGTAGTAGAAACACTTGATAACTTTTATAAAAAATACAATTTAAGTCCGAACTTCTAATTTATGTTTTTTAACTCGCTTCATTTCGCTATTTTTCTTCCAATAGTATTTATTTTATATTGGTTCGTTGGAGGGAAATCAAAAATAAATCAAAATTACATTTTGATTTTAGCGAGTTATTATTTCTACTCTTGTTGGGATTGGAGGTTCTTATTCCTACTTGTTTTTTCAACCTTACTGGATTATGTTTCGGCAATGAAAATTGAAAAAAGCGAAACAGCATCCCAAAGAAAGAGGTGGCTTTGGCTTTGTATAACCATCAATTTAGGGTTTCTAGGCGTATTTAAATATTACAATTTCTTTGCTTCTTCATTTGCCGAACTTGTGCATTCATTTGGATTTACCGCAAGTCCGATTTTACTAAAACTAATACTCCCGGTAGGAATTTCCTTTTACACATTCCACGGATTATCTTACATCATTGATATCTATTACAACCGCATTAAAGCCGAAAAGAACTTTGTAGATTATTCTTTATTTGTGAGTTATTTTCCGCTTTTAGTTGCTGGTCCTATTGAGCGAGCAACGCATTTGTTACCACAATTAAAAGTCAAACGAAAGTTTGAATTCCAAAAAGCCAAAGAAGGCATATACCAAATTGTTTGGGGATTAGTAAAAAAAGTAGTGATAGCCGATTCGTGTTCTATTTATGCCAATGAGATTTTCAACCATTACAATTCGATGAATTCCTGGTCGTTAATTTTGGGAGCGATTTACTTTGCCTTCCAAATTTATGGTGATTTTTCTGGTTATTCCGATATTGCTTTAGGAACCTCCAAGTTATTTGGAATCGACTTGTTGCGCAATTTCAATTATCCCTATTTTTCAAGAGATATAGCAGAATTTTGGCGTAAATGGCACATATCCCTTTCTTCGTGGTTTCGCGATTATTTATACATTCCCCTTGGCGGAAGCAAAGGCAGTAAGTTATTTCAGGTGCGCAATACCTTTATCATTTTTCTCGTAAGCGGTTTTTGGCATGGAGCCAATTTCACCTATGTTGCTTGGGGATTGATTAATGCTTTGTACTTTTTACCGTTATTGCTTTTGAATCAAAATCGGAAAAACGTAGACGATTTTACTTTAGGTTTCAACTTTGATTCTATTCGAACTTTATTAAGCATTCTCACCACCTTTTCGTTAACCTGTATCGCATGGATCTTTTTTAGATCAAAAACCATTACCGATGCTATTTTATACATCAAACGAATGTTTGAAAATCATAAATTCAATTCCGAATATTTCCGTATAGAGCGTTACAGTAATGAGTTGCTTGCACTTGTGCTTGTTTTTGTAATTATCGAATGGAATAACCGCCATAAACTGGAACCTATTTCGGGCAAATGGAGTTGGGTGAAATTAAGCTTGTGTTTGGCTGCTATTGCTGCGCTTGGCGTTTTTTCTGATTATAAAGAATTTATTTATTTCCAATTTTAATGAAGAAGTTTTTACTTTTTTTAGCAAAAGGATGTGCCTTACTCCTAGTAACTTTAGTGTTACTGGATGTTTTGTACACAGCAGTTTATTTGCAATCGGATTCGCGAAGTAAAATAGATTACTTATACAATTCCAAAGACAAAAATTATGATGTTGTTTTTTTGGGTTCTTCAAGAGTAAACAACCATTTTGTTCCCGAAATTTTCAATAAAGCAGGATATAAAACCTTTAATTTTGGAATTACGAGATCACGACTGGATGAATCGGCCTTGATGTTGCAAATGATGGTTGAGCGGAATTACAAAATAAAACACCTGATTTTGCAAGTAGATTTAAACATCAATACCAACGACCATTCGGAGGCTATTCGTTCGTTGTTTATGCCTTATTTACACACTTCAAAAACTATTAGAGATTACTATCGCGAGCTTCCGGAATACAACCAATTGCTTTACATTCCATTTTACCGCTACATGCATTATGATGCCCGAATTGGTTTTAGAGAAATGTACTATTCGGCAATTCATAAAAAGACAAATGCTTTAGAAAACGATGGATTTCATCCGTTGCTCAATGGGCCAGATAAATTAGTGCCCGCCGATTTAACTAAGTATTATCCTAAAAGAAATAAAGGATACGAAACCATAAAAGCAATTTGTAAGAAAAATAACATTCATTTAATTGCTCTCACCACACCAATGTGTATGGAAACCATAAATCGCGACTATTTCAATCATATACAGAAAGTGTACCCAGAAATTCTTAGATTTGAGAATGCAGTTACCGATGATAAGTATTTTTCGACCTGCGGACATTTAAATAAAGATGGCGCTATTGAATACACCAAAGTAGTTTTTAACACGCTCTTCAAACCAAAAAAATAGTGAAATTAATCAACTACATCGTGCTGCTTTGCGCTTTTTGTGCTTCCGCCCAACACCAATCTAAATTAGTAGTTGCCATTAATTATGATAATCATTCGTTATACATCAATCAGGAACTAACCTATTTCAATCAATCAAAAGACACGTTAAGTTCGATTGTTTTAAATGATTGGAATAATGCCTATTCAAGTAATGCAACACCTCTTGGCGCCCGATTTTCGGATGAGTTTGTGCGAAGTTTTCTTTTTGCTTCCGAAAAAGAACGGGGAAGCACCACTATCAACTTGATTGCAGACGATTCAAATGTTGCGCTTAATTGGAATCGACCGGATGGCTTTCCGGATCTTATTCGGATTGAATTGAAAAACAAATTGGCTCCCGGAGAAAAAGCGCGTTTCACCCTATCCTACCAACTAAAACTTCCCGATGATAAATTCACCGGATACGGCTATAATTCGGATGGAGATCTGACTTTAAAAAATTGGTTTTTAACCCCAGCTTTGTATACTGATTCAGGTTTTGTTACCTATAACAATTTAAATATAGATGATGCACCAAATGCCTTAACTGATGTAGATTTGATAATCACAGATTCCAAAGGGTACAGTGTTATATCGGATTTAATCCTTGAAAAAAAAGAAAACAACAACTATCACTTTGTTGGTAAGAATCAATTTAGTGTGCATTTATTTATACAAAAAAAGAACACTTTTTTAAGTTTTAAAAACAAAGATCTAGACGTTACTACTAACCTTGAAGGCAAACTGGATGAAATTAACAAAGCATTGCTAATTGATAAAGTAATTGCCTATACCGAAGAAAATTTGGGAAAATACCCAAAGTCGAAAATCACCGTTTCGGAATCAGATTATGAGCAAAATCCTTTTTATGGATTGAATCAGTTGCCCTCATTTATCAATCCGTTTACAGAAGATTACATTTATGAAATGAAGTTTTTAAAAACGTATTTAAATAATTATTTAAAAACTACTTTAAAAATTGACCCAAGAAAAGACAATTGGATTTTTGATGCCATTCAAATCTACTATTTGATGAAATATTCCGAGGAAAATTATCCCAACGCAAAAATGATGGGGAGCATTTATAAGTTCAAAATTTTACATGGCTACAATTTGGTTTCGTTAGATTTTAATGAGCAATACAGTTATTTTTATATGCTTATGGCTCGTAAAAATTTAGATCAACCGCTAGGTGATCCGAAAAATACTTTAATAAAATTCAATGAGAAAATAGCTTCCAAGTATAAAGCTGGACTTAGTTTTAAGTATTTAGCCGACTATATAGGTGCTGAAAATTTGGAGAAAGCAATTGCTACTTATTTAGAATATTCTTATAAAAATTCTTCGGATAGCGAAAAATTACAATCCATTTTAAAAGCGTCTACTTCAAAAGACATCGATTGGTTTTTTGACACGCTAATTAAGACTCGAAAAACAATTGATTACAAATTCACATCTGTTAAAAAAACATCGGATAGTGTCTCATTTCAAATAAAAAACAAATCCAATGCCTGGGTTCCGATTCCGGTTTACGGAATAAAAAACAAGCAAATTGTTTTTAAAGAATGGATTTCGAAAGTAAAAGAAGATAGTATTTATACCTTTAAAAGAGAGCAAGCTGATAAACTTGTGATTAATTTTCAAAATATTGTTCCAGAATTCAACCGAAGAAACAATTGGAAAAACCTTAAAGACTTCAGCTTATTGAACAAGCCAATCAAATTTACTTTCATGAAAGATTTGGAGGATCCTAAATTCAATCAAGTGTTGTACTTGCCCTCGTTAGAATACAATTTATATGATGGTTTCATTGCGGGAATCTGCTTTCACAACAAGACACTTTTGGATCGTCCCTTTAATTTTGATGTCACTCCCTCCTATTCAACCACGGCAAAATCATTTTCGGGGAGGTTTACATTTGCTCTCAATCAGTTCAATCGCGAAAGCAATTTATATCAAATCCGGTATGGCTTAAGTGGTGAAAATTACCATTATGCGCCCGATGCTTTTTACAAGAAAATCAATCCGTATGTATTGTTCAAATTAAGAGATTCCGATTATCGATTGAATCACTATCAAAATGTATTGATAAGACAGGTGTATCTATATCGAGAGCCGAGTAATTTTGTAAAAAGTTCGTTGGAAGAAAACTATTCCATTTTTAATGTACGGTACAGCAATGTAAGAAACGAAGTGGCCAAACATTTTGCTTACACAACCGATTTACAATTGGCATCCTACTTTGGAAAAGCTTCAACAAGCATTAGCTACCGTAAGTTATTTAACAACAACCGTCAAGTAAACTTGCGCCTGTATGCAGGGATTTTTATGTACAACAAAACCGATTCCAATTACTTTAGTTTTGCTTTAGATCGACCAACTGATTATTTATTTGATTACAGCTATTTGGGGCGAAACGAAAGCACCGGAATTTACAGCCAAGAGTTCATTCAGGCAGAAGGCGGATTCAAATCAAAGTTAAACCAACCCTATGCTAATTCTTGGATTACCACAGTAAATGGTAGTTTCAATATTTGGAATTGGATTGAAGTATATGGTGATTTTGGAATATTGAAGAGTAAAGAACAAGATCCCCATTTTAAATACGATAGTGGCATCCGATTGAATTTGGTTACCGATTATTTTGAGTTGTATTTCCCAATACAATCTTCCAACGGATTGGAGCTTACACAAACTAAATATTCCGAAAAGATTCGATTTGTACTGGCATTCTCACCACAAGCCCTCATTGGATTGTTTACCCGTAAATGGTTTTAATATAGTAAACAAAAAACCCGAAACAATTGTTTCGGGTTTTGTTATTTGTTAGGTTGAATATATTGCTGTAATGAATTGATGTATTCTTCAAAAGCATTAATTCCTTTTTTGGTAATGGAACATTTTGTTAGGGGATATTTGCCCTTAAATGTTTTTTCGATTTTAATATAATCGGCTTCTTTTAATTTTTCCAATTGCACGCTTATATTTCCTGCAGAAGCCTGAGTTTTCTCCTTGAGGTATGAAAATTCAGTTTCCTCAACCGTAACCAGTAAAGACATAATAGCCAAACGCAACTGAGAATGCAATAAGGGGTCTAAATTTTTAAACATTTGCGAATTTATTAATTTTCTTCCGCTTTTTCATTTGCACGAAGAACAATTCCTGGAATTAAGAAAGCAACTAAAACTCCTGCAGACAATAACAATAATTGAGTTTGAAAATCAACAAAAAAACAAACTATTGCAAATATCCAACACAAAATAGAACCCAAAACAAACGCTTTTATTTTAAAAGCACTCCCCGAAATAAAGGTACTTATAGCATACAAACATAAAATAACTGGATACGTGTTAAGTCCGAGTTTGTTAGAAAAGAACAAAACAATCATTAACGTAATTCCGAAAGCGGTCCACATGGTATTCAATAAAGATTCTACGTGGGTTTTAATTTGAATTTTCTTTTTCTGATTTCTAGTATAAATAAATTGAATAATCAGCGCCGCCGGAATCAATACGGCCCAACCTATTGGATTGTATTCCGATTGAGCTAAAATTAAAAAGTACTGCAGCACGCTTGCTAAAAAAACTGCACTGCCCCATAATATATAATAAGGACTATCATCGTAAAAACGTCTTTGCGCCGTTTTAATCGTTTGGGCGATTAACTCTAGATTTTGTTGATTGGAATTTTCCATAGTATTTGATTATTTAGTTAAACATAACACAAATGTAAACTAGTTTATATTATAAACCAAATTTATTTTTATTTAAAACTAAGTGAAAACCAATAAAAAAACCCGAAACGTTTGTTTCGGGTTTTGATTAAGGAAAGAATAAAACCATTAACATAAAGTAATAAATCTAGTTACGTTGATTTTAGAATGAACTTTTACGTTTGTTCAAATTAATAAACATCAACAAAACACCAACAATAAACATTGGAAAAATCCAATAATTAATTGGTGCCGCAGGAACATCTGTAACATTATCATTAAAAAAAGGATCGGTTTGAGCTTGTGTTGATTGCACTAAGAAAAGTAAGCCGAAGAGTAAACGGTATTTTGTATTTGGTGTGTTCATCATTATTTTTTTACTATTCAACAATCCATTTTATTTGAGTGTTTTTATTGTCTTGTACGATGTTTACCAAATAAACACCTCGTGTCAAACTTTCATTTGGCTTTACAGTAATAGAAGAACCATTATTTATAATTTGGATAGGAATAATTTGACCTAAAATAGTATATAAAGTAACTTGTGGTGTTTCGTTGAAGCCCTTTATGTAAAAACTAGATCCCAATTTACCTGGATTTGGATACACTACAATATGATTATCTAAGAAATTAGAAGAATTTAAAATATTATTTTGAAATACAATTTTGTATCGATTAGTTATTGTAGCATCTGTTGAAAAAGGAACAATAGTGTTGTTTTCAATTTGAGTATAAGTATTACTTTGAGTATCCAATAAATAGGGTGTTTCTCCGGTGTAATTATTTAATTCAAATTGCCATTGATAATTAGCTAGGTTAGCTTTATTTAATTTTATTGCTAATTCATCTGTAAGTGAAGGATTATTCTGTTTAGCAATAGATAACGATGTATTATTTTGAATAAAGCTTACTTCCTCATCCAAATTACCCATTTTAGTTGCATCCTCTTGTGTAACTTCCCAGCTATAGTTGTCATTAAAAACAGCAAGAGTTCCATCAATTGTTTGCCATTGATTATTGATGTTGGATTGTAAATTTACTCTCAATAAACCATAATCATTAGTGGCAGAGTTAATTTTAAATACCCCAGACGAGCCATTAGAAACAGCTTTATTAGTTTCTGTAATTGTCATGCTAGCCGTTAAATTGGTATTGGATTTTTTAACAAAAACTGCTTGACCAGGTTGAAGGTACTGATTGAAATTTGAAGCAACACTATTACTGTTTAAACTTAAATCACGAGTAACAAATCCTCCCCTAGTGTTTAAGGTAGGATCCCAATAGTAGGTAACATCTGGATTCATATTCGAGCTAGCCGACAAAACAGCTTTGATATCAATTGGTGCTTGGTACGGATTTCCTACAAAACTATAGCCATCAGCTGTTTGATTAAGTGTTGGTGTGAAATTACCGGTTTTTAAACTACCTGTTGCTCTTAAGATTGTTGTGGTTGGTGTAGGTGTGTTGGAAGATAAGTTGATAGTTCGATCTCCGCGAACCATCAAGCGATAAGCAGTTCCAGCAGTTAGTGTGTTACTGTTTGTATTAGAAACTACTTCCCAAACACCAGAAGGATTATTAAAAGTAAACAGCGAAGGATTGTTAGTCCCAGTTGCATCAAAACCATTAGTTGCTCCGCCAGATCCAGTTATATGTGTACCTAAACCAGCTGTAGTACCAAAATTTTCTTGCCAATTTTGATTAATAGTAGAAGTAGTAGTAACACTTGGACTCAAGAAACGGAATGCACGTCGAGCTGGTATAAAACGTTCTGTTTGGACCGTTCCAGATCCTGTAATAGTTCCTGTAAAGGTGTCAAACATCCCATTACCGGTTGCATCACTTTTAAATATGATTTGTCCGTTATTGGTAATATTTCCATTTATTTTTAAACTATGTGTAGGCTGAATGGATAGCGTAGCACCTGTATCTATGGTAATTCCAGCTAATGTAATCGAATTGGTGCTTATGGGCTTATTTGTGGTATTAGGAATTTGAACAATACTAGTTGAAATTGGAACTAATTGTGGATTCCAATTGGTCGCAACATTCCATAACGAATTTGTAGTACCTGTCCATAAATTAGTACCTGCAAAATTAAAGGCACCCATTTGCGGACTAGTTGCAGCCCTAAGATTATATTCAAAATCAGTAGTGAAACCAGAAATAGCAGTACCGGGTAAAATTACTGAAGATTTATAATCTGTGACATTCGTACCCGTTGCATTTACTAAAGTAGGCGATGCAATCAAAGAGTTTATATCACTTCCTGTAAATAAAGGTAAGGAAGTTTTATCTGCAGAGGGTGAATAACCTAAAACCCCACCAGAACCATTAAAATAATAATTATTATCACGTAAAGTCAAACTTGTTGTAACGCCAATATAAGCTACATAATTCTTACCTGTAGCACCATTGTTATTTCTAAAATTACTAAAAATATTATTTCTAACATTGCTTGTCCCTGCCCAATTCAAATTTCTATAAAAAGCATGAGAATTATTTGATCCCGAAGTGGCTTGGCCGTTAATTGCAATAGTATTGAAATAGATATTTTGCCCGTAATAGGAATAAATACCATAAATCGTAGCATTGGAAACTCCCTGCCCTATTGAAACAATATTATTGTCTATTGTTTGCGTTGCACTGAAACTTGTAAGCTGCATTCCAGTAACAGTTGTTGTTCCTTTAATGTTTTGAATGAAATTTCTAGTAGCAATACCCGTATTTTCACTCACATAAATACCAGTGGCTGCTCCATTTTGAGTTTCTATATTTAATACATTATTTTCTTTGAATGTTACAGCACCTGAATAGTTTGTTAGACCAATCGTACTACCCGCATTCATAAAAATATTTTGAACATTATTTCTATAAACTTGTGATATACCCGAATTATACATAATTGTTTTTATTCCAATAATATATGAACTCGTGTTTGTAACCGAATTTGCATAAATAGAATTGGTTAAATTGGAACCAAAAGTATTTAACTCAACATTATCAATTAAAGTACTATAAGCACCCGAGTTAGTAATTTCACCTGTTAAAAAATGAAATTGAAAATTTGGAGACCCAATATTGATTCCGCCAACTTGATTATTTTTAATATTAGTTACCCTAACTAATGAAAGGTTAGGATTATACACATCAAATAATTTATATTCTGCACTGTTTACATCACTAATAGTAATATTATTGTTTGAGGACATTGAACCAATAGTGTTATTCTCAATAGTCCATAAACCACTATGTATACCTGTAAAAAAGAATCTAGAACCATCGCCATAATCAGAAGTTGCATTAACATTTGAAGTTGAAAAATCGATATTTGCCATAGTATTATTTGAACAGGTATTCAATACAGCACTACTAATTCCTCCATACGATTGATGCCCATGTACGTATAAAAATCCCATTAAAAATGGCGAGCCACTAACCTTCATTTTAGCGCCACCACATTGTGCTTGACGACCACCAAAATAATTATTTGATATATTGAAATTAGAACCTGTTCCCCATATACTAACTGCATGCACTCTTCCTTGAGTGTAGACCTGTTCTTCGTTAAAATAAAAACTATTGTTTGTAATTGTCCAGTTCGTATTATTAGAACCTCCATTATAATATCCTAATTGAATGGCTGCATTTGCATTTAAAAATTCACTACGTCCAATATCTGAATACCAATTAAAAAATTCACAGTTATCAATTAATACTTGGTCAGTACCTGAAGTATAAAATGTAGATTTTACTAAAGTGGAAGGTTTATTTACACCTGTTGCTTGACCTATTCGAGAATTTGTAATTGTAATATTTGAATTTCTTGTCTCATTATTTGTAGTTGCTGATAGTGCTATTACCGCATCACGAGAGTAAGCACCACCGTCATGAGTTACCGCACCTAAAACCGAAAGATTTGTAAGTGTTATGTAACTTGCAATATTGGATATCCAAACAGTGTGCGCAGTAGTTGAAGTATTGGTGTTTTCAAATGTTAATGAACTACCATTTGTATTTTTTCCATCAATAGTTATATAGTCTGTTCCATATAATGTTAAAAGTCCAGTTGATGCGTTTCCTGATATTACCGGTGTTCGGTTTGCTGCTGGTTCAATTTTAATTGGATTTGTAACAGCTGTGCCTGAAGGTTGAAAAACAACAATTGGAAAATACTCTGATGGATACGAGTTGTCTCCTAATTCAAAAGTCACTCCTCCGGTACCAATTCCACAATTATTCAAATTAATCATTGCTTCTGTTAATGTTGCATAATCACCACCAGTAGCCATAACCGTTTTTGTGCCTGTTAAAGGAGTACCAGAGGTAGCTATAAAATTGGTAATATTAGTCCCTGTAAAATCGTTTAGATAGGATTCATAACCTGAAGCACCATTAAACTCAACTACCGCCACTCTGTAGGTTGTGTTTAATGTTAAATCAGTAACGGTTGCTCTGTTTCCAGAACCTACATAAATACATCTCCAAGAGTTGTATGTATTAGAAGTATTTCCATAAATATTTTGCCCAGTGAACGAAACCGAATAAATCATACCGCTTCCATTAGTTAATGTTGGGTTTCCAGTGCTTATATTTCTAATAAAAACTGCTACTTTTGATCCATTTCCTCTTGTAAATTTAAATGAAGAACCGCCACAAGCATTATTTACCACGATGATGTTTGTTGCTTGAACGGTTGGAGCGGCATCAACTGTTTTGGTTTGAATTGTATTGGAATACACACTGTTTCCCGAAGTATTATACGCTCGTAATCGGTAATAATATATTGTATTCAAAGTTAGCCCTGTAGCACTGTAAGTTGTTAAATTACCAACATCTAAATTATTATATCCACTAACAAAACTAGAAAAATCACTCGCCGTGGATAGGTCTAGTAGATAGCCTGTTGCACCTGATACAGCAACCCAATTTACCGAAAACGACTGACTTGTAAAGTTTGTTGCTGCTGCAGCAACTGGTGGTGATAAAATTGAAAATGAACTTGGTGTTGTTGGTGCAGTGGTAATTGTTGCAACATTTGATAAAACACTGCCAGCTATAGGCCAAGAAACTACATTTGGAGTGCTTGCAAGATCTTGTGCTACAGTAAAATACTGTATTGTACCTGTATTAGGAACCCCTCCAAAGAGTAAGGTGAAATCTATAGTAAATTGATATGGTGAGGTAGTATTATCTGCTTCAACCCACTTCCAGCCATTAAAAGAACTATTATTTGCACCAAATGCTGAAGTATGCGTACTTGCTTTGTAATACAATCTCGGACTAGTACCTGAAGTAGTATTCACACCACTAATTTGATCGGTTATTGTTGCAAAGTTGTTTAATACAAATGTATTTTGAGGTGCAATAGTTCCTATTGCTGTATATTTAATGTAAGGAGAAAAACCATCATTCGAAGATGTTAAACCAATATAATTTCCCGAGAATGCACCAATATCTACAGGAGTGTTAGAGCTTCGAATTGACCCCGAAAAATCATCAGTTACTAACGATGCTTGTCCCGCTCCCTCAACAGGTGTCCCTGCAAATGTAGGATCAATAGAAAGATTCATACTACTTGCGCTTAATGAAGGTGCTACAAATCCAGGATTTGCAATAATGGATTGCATATCGCTATATTTAGATTGTTGATATGCTCTAAAAGTTTGTATGTTGGCATATGTTTTGTCAATTTGACCATGACTCGCTTGATACCAATAGATGTTGTTATCACTGTAGCCAGGAATAGTTGCATAATTAACAGAATAATGACGTAAAACTGCCGAAGTACTTTGCCTCTGATTAACAATGATATTATTGAAAATTGTATCTGGAGCATTATTTGCTTTGAATACACCATAGGTGTAGTTAGTTGTAGTTGTAACAACATTGGTACCACCTATGTATATTGTGTTATGCTGTAGTTTTGAAAAATTAGTTGAAGATGAAGAATTTAAATAAAATCCTGCAATTTCACACGATTGAGTCAAACTGTTTCCATTTTCATCTAATCCAAGTCGGATTATATTGTTTGAAAAAAGCATTTGCCCATCAACTATATAAATTCCCCATATTTTGCTTGAATTGGAAACTGTATTTAAACTGTGTATTAAATTTCTATTAGCGACACCTGCAAATGAAGGTCCACTACAATAAATTCCAATTACCGGACCAGAAAAAACCGAGTTGGTGTTAGCTATATTATATACGGTATTTTGAGAAATTGTTTGAGTTGCAGCAACAGATGAAGTAAAATTAATTCCTATTACTGAGGCTGTAGAATCAACAGCCGTATTTAGATTGGCTATATTAATATTTCGAACAGTGTTTCCTGTTATTGTATTTGTACCTGCTGTTGACTTAATTCCGTTTATGCAGCCACCTGATGAACTTGTTGTGGTATTTGCAGTACCATTTGTAAGATTAGCGATTATATTCCCAGAAATTGTTATTGCTTCTGTTCCAGAATTATTAATTCCAAAAACATATTGAACAATAGAAGTTGATGTAGAACTTGCCAAAATACTATTCGCTAACGTTGGGCTTCCTATACTATTATTACTGATATTGGTTGCTCCAGTTCCAGTTTTAAAAATACCATAAAAATTAGTACTATTCGTTGACAATGAATTCGCTGTGGTGATAGCAGTAATAGTATTATTTTGAATATCAGTGATACTATTGGTATTAATATAATTTCCATAGAAATTTCCATTACTTGTTCCATTAGTGTAATTAATATTAGAAATGGTATTTCCGGTTACGGTTCCAATATTGACAGTACCACTAATAATATTTATACCATACCAACTTGAAAATAAGGAATTTGTCCAATCAATGTTTTTAATTGTATTATTTTGAACGCTGCTAGCAGTTGTAGCACTTACTGATAGATAAATACCATAGAATATATTGTCATTCCCTGTTTTAGTCAATGTTCCACCACAGGAATTGGTATTTCCTCCTATATAATTCCCAATTACATCAAAACCACCACCAGTGGATGAAATATTTATTGCACATTTATAACTACTTGCAGTAGTGTTGAAAGTTGTAGTTTCATAAAAACTATTGTCTGTTATAGAACATGCTGAAGTATTTGTTGAAAGAAAGATTCCATTGGAAGCCAACGTTGTATTAAAAAAATCAAAAATATTATTATTGGAAAAAACAATTCCATTATTCTCCTTTAATGATGTACCTAATGATAAAATAGCATTTGCAGGTCGGTTCCCTCCAGCATTAGTAATATTATTATGATCAATGGTATTGTTGTCATTACCAGTTGTTAAAGTAGTTGAACTAAAAAATAGTATTCCATTACTCGCGCTTGTAGAAGCTCCACTAATTGTGCAATATTTAACTGTATTGGTTGTGGCATCATTAAGGAAACGCAATGTACTTGTACCGGCAGTTGCAGATGAACTCAAATTGCTAATTGATAAATCAGTTGTTGATCCCATTGCATTAACACGACCATCAATGGTTACGTTATCAGCACCATTTAAATCTATTAATGGAGTTGCAAGATTTCCAGATATCGATAAGCCTGTAGTAGTTGGATAGATATTGATGGCGGTGTAACTTGAACTTCCGCTTCCACTAGCATTTAAAACTGCAGCTGCTGTTTCGGTTGTATTACCTGAAATAGCAATTGTAATTACACCTTTGTGTGTTCCCGCATTCACGGCATCAAAAGCAGCTTTTAGTGTTGTATAAGAAGTTGGTCCTAAGGTTGCAGTTGTTGCAGTAACACTAACTTGTGAGTATGTAGAGTAACAACTAAGTAAAAAAAAGAAGGTAAAAAATTTCAATATTAATTTCATTCTTTGAGAATTTATTTGGATTTGGGTTGTGTGATTTGTGTGTATTTAAATTTTAAAAAAATTATTAAGTGGATTTTGGGATATTGTTCAAAATTCTTTATATCATTTACTTACTCCTTTTCAATTATTGCATAAATTGAGAATCTTGCTTTTTACAAATTGATAAGTTATCTAATTGATAAACAATATTTTACTTGATTTTTTTTCATGATTTAAGGGCCGATTAAAAGTTTCGCAAGATAGTAAAACTATTTTAAGAAGTAACTTACAAGTTTTTAAGAAAATATGTAAATATCAATTTTGAAGAAAAGCAATGAATTTATTTTTTATAATATTGATCAAATCCTTAATTTCTCAAACAATAATTTAAAAAAAGATTAAATATATGGGCTAATAATACCCATAAAAAAACCCGAAACATTAGTTTCGGGTTTTGGTTGCGGAGAAAGAGGAAGTTGAACCCGTGGCTTTAAAATTTTTTCCCAATAAAATGAACTACTTTTCCGTTTCCTTGATGATAAGGGCCTTCGTCTAAATTGGTTTCAACCGTTTCCAATTTAATGAAATAAATATTTCGAAATTCATCATGAATTTCTTCCTCTGAGAATAACATTTCTATTTGCTTTGGACCTCCAGAATTATAATTTAATTGCTCTTTAGCAAACGCTTCAAAAATTACTAACCCATTTGGCTTTAAAAATGAAAGTAATTTTTCATGGTATTGTTTGCGAATTGATGCTGGAAAGTGTGCAAAAACTAAAACTAAAGCATCAAATGAATTAATTGTGTAATCTAAATTTTCCAATTCAGAAACCAAATAATCTATTTTTACATTGTTATCAGCCGCCAATTTTTCGGCTTTGTTTTTTGCCTCAATGCTATTGTCTAGTGCATAAACTTCATATCCTTGTTGGGCAGCATAAACGGCATTTCTTCCTTCTCCTTCGGCAGCAAAAAGTAGTTTGCCTTTGGGCACTAAATTCAATCCGGATTTATAAAATTCATTTGGCTTTACACCATAAGCATACTCTTTGTTGGCATACCGTTCGTTCCAAAAATCTTTCATACTATTATTTAGTCTTTAATGCCAAATTTAGTTAAAATATCTTCCATCAAACACCATTTGGTTATTGAAGATTGGAATAAATTTGCACCAACAAAAGCCGTAAACCAAAGCCAATTTTGATTTACATAAATAGCTAAGATTAAACTTATTAAAATAAAAATTCCTGCAACTGCTCTAACGATTCTGTTTTTCATGATTAATTTGATTTTTCAATATTTAAAATTACTGTATGGATATGAGATTGCGATTGTTGTTTTGAATTAAATTCTGTAACGGCATCGCAAACTGAATCTACATTTTCTTTATCTACAAATGCATAAAACATAATGGATTCGTTTTCATTCATTTCTGTTCCAAACCAATTACTGTTTAAAGCATCTTGTGTGGCATTTCTATATCCAACTACCTCTTGAAAAGAATAGTTTTGTACTTGAGCATTTTTTAGTATTTGTTTTACTTCTTTGCCAAATTCGGCTATTGCTGTTATTAATAATAGTTTCATTTTTTTTAGTTTTTAGATTCTGAATCTAGGGAATTATCGTTGTTATTTTCCCACTTTTTTCTTTCGGTAACATAATAAATTATCGGCACTACTAACAATGTAAGTACAGTGGAAACAATAGCTCCAAATACTAATGAAATTGCCAATCCCTGAAATATTGGATCAAATAATATTATGGATGCTCCAATTACTACAGCTCCTGTAGTAAGTAAAATTGGTGTAGTTCGAACGGCTCCTGCTTCAATAATGGCTTGTTTTAATGGTATGCCATCGTTCAATCGAATTTCAATAAAATCGATGAGCAATACGGAGTTCCTAACCATGACTCCGGCTAACGCAATCATTCCAATGAATGAAGTAGCAGTAAAAAAAGCTCCTAACAACCAGTGTCCTAATACAATTCCGATTAACGAAAGTGGAATTGCCATCATCATGACCATTGGAGTTTTAAAGTTTTGAAACCAACCCACAATCAGCATGTAAATAATTACAATTACAATCATAAATGCCAATCCTAAATCTCTAAAAACTTCTAGAGTAATTTGCCATTCACCATCCCATTTTACGGTAAAATCACTTTCATCGGTTGGTTGATCCATGTATAATTCGTTTACTTTATATCCTTTTGGTAAATGCATTTTTTGAAGTTTTTCATTCATTCCTAAAATAGCATACACAGGACTTTCTAGTGCTCCGGCCATATCAGCCGTTACATAAACCACCCTTTTTTGGTCTTTTCTATAAATCGTTTTTTGCAAAGTGTCTTTAACTACTTTAACCAAATCACTAACAGGAACAACATTACCACGACTTCCTTTTATTTTCAAATTTTGAATGTCTTGCAAGCTCGTTTTATCTTTATCGTCAAGGGAAAGAACTATACCAACATTATCATTAGAATTTTCATCATACAGATTTGAAATTGGATATTCTTTTAACAAATAAGTTAAATTTCCAACCACTTGTTGTGGAGCAATTCCGTTAAGCATTGCTTTTTCTTTATCAACTTCTAGTTTGTATTCTGTTTGGTTGTGTTCTGTCATCCAATCTACATCTACGATATCCGATGTAGTTTCTAAAATTGTTTTAACTTGATTGGCTACTTTAATTTGGTCTTTATAATCTGGCCCATAAATTTCGGCAACCAAAGTTGACAATACCGGAGGCCCTGGCGGAACTTCAATGATTTTTACATTGGCACCATATTTTTTAGCAATCTTTTGAATTTGAGGTCGTACTTCTTTGGCAATTCCGTGGCTCTGCATATCGCGTTCTTCTTTATGCAATAAATTCACTTGGATATCGGCCATATTACTACCACCTCGCATGTCATAATGACGAACCAATCCGTTAAAGGTAATTGGTGCGGAAGTTCCAATATAATTTTGATAATTCACCACTTCAGGAACGGTAGAAAGGTATTGCGCAATTTCTTGAGTTACGGCTGCAGTTCTTTCAAGAGTTGTACCTTCGGGCATGTCAACTACAACTTGGAATTCATTTTTATTATCAAATGGCAACATTTTTACAATTACCGACTTGGTGAAAAACATCATTACCGATCCAATTAATAAAACTACAGTAAGTCCAACTAAAATTCGTCGTTTTTTACTGCTTTCTAATAATGGACGTTCCAGTTTATTGTAGATCTTATAAACCCAATTGGTTTCTAATCCTTGTTCTTCTTTGTGTTTTTGATCTTCTTTTTCTTGTAATAAATGGTATCCTAAATAAGGGGTTACTGTTAATGCCACAAATAACGAAAGTAACATAGCAATGGAGGCTCCAATTGGCATAGGACTCATATAAGGGCCCATCATTCCTGACACAAATGCCATTGGAAGGATTGCAGCAATAACTGTAAAGGTTGCCAAAATAGTTGGATTTCCTACTTCGTTTATAGCGTAAATTGCTGCTTGCTTGAATGGCAATCGCTTCATTTTGAAATGGCGGTGCATATTTTCGGCAATAATAATACTATCGTCTACCACAATTCCAACAACGAAAACCAAAGCGAAAAGGGTAATTCGATTTAAAGTATATCCTAATAAATAGTAAGCAAATAAAGTCAAAGCAAAGGTTAACGGAACTGAAAAGAATACAACCAATCCTCCGCGCCATCCCATAGCTAAAATCACTAAAAAGGTAACGGCAATAATTGCAATTCCTAAGTGAAGTAATAATTCCCCCACTTTATCAGAAGCTGTTTCGCCATAATTACGGGTAACCTCAACATGAACATCATCTGTAATTATTGTTTTCTTTAAATGCTCCACGCGTTCCAATATCTTCTCAGATATTTTCATTGCATCGGCACCTTTTACTTTACCGATAGAAATTGTTACCGCTGGATATTCTGATTTTGCGGTTTTGAATTTCTCATTGGCTTTACCATATCCAAAAGAAACATAACTACTTGGTGTGGAAGGACCGTCTTCTACTTTAGCAACTTGTTTCAAATAAACTGGTAAGTTAGCATTGACTCCAACTACTAAATTCTCAATGTCTTCAGCAGATTTTAAAAACTGTCCTGTTGTAACTAAGTATTCTTTATCATTATTTACAAAACTCCCTGATTGTGAACTTCCATTATTGGCTTGAATCATTTGCATAATTCCAAGAGCATCCACACCGTTTTCGGCCATTTTATCTTTATCTAAAACCACTTTTACTTGGCGGTTCCTTCCTCCAATTTCTCGGGTAATAGCTACATCTTTTACCTTTTCAACTTCTGAAGTTACTTCTTCAGCTATTTGACGTATTTCAAAATCATTTAATTTCTCACTCCAAATGGTTAATCCCAACATTGGAACATCATCAATAGAACGGGTTTTTACCATTGGTTTGTAAACCCCTTGTGGAAACATGTTTTCGTGTTTTGCCAATTCGTCGTATAATTTCACATACGAGCGTTCAACATCTTGACCCACATAAAATTGTACAATAAGCATAGCTTGACCATTCATGGCCATACTATGAACATGTTCTACTCCTTTAATATTTGAGAGTATTTTTTCTAATGGTTTAACTACACGACTTTCTACTTCACTAGGACTTGCTCCTGGATAGCCAATCATTACGTCGGCCATTGGAACATTAATTTGTGGTTCTTCTTCTCTTGGAATTAAAAATGAACTGTATACACCAATAATCATCAATCCAACCATTAATAAAATGGTCAATTTAGAGTTGATGAAAAAGTGTGCTATTTTACCTGATATACCTTCTTGCATAATCTTAAATTGTTTAAAGTTTCAGAATAAATTCGTTACTGAATACTAATTTTTGCTCCGTTATATAATTTACCATCTGCCGAAATAATGTATTGTTCATTAGCAGACAAACCCGACAATACTTCTACTTGATTGCCAAATGATTTACCTATTCGCAACCATCTCAACAAGGCAGTATTCCCGTTTGCAATGGTATAAACTCCTATTAGTTGACCTTGTCTTACTAAGGCACTTTCGGGAACAAGAACTTTATCTATTGCAATTGAAGTAGATTTTGGTCTGTTAGCAATTGGAAATTGAACATTAGCAAACATTCCTGAAAGCACTTCTTTAGTTGGGTTGGTCAAATTGATTTTCACTAAATATTGTCCTCCTGTATTTTTAGCTGAGCCACTTACTTCAGAAACTTTTCCAGCAACTTCTTGATTTAACGATTTAACAAGAACTTTTACACTCATTCCATTTTTTATAAACGAAATATCACTTTCTGAAACCATAGCTGTTACCTGTAAATGGGATGCTCCTTCAATACTTACTAAAGGCATTCCAGGATTTGCCATATCACCTTCTTTTACAAAAGTATTTGTCACTTCACCCGAAAATGGCGCCGTAATATTAGAATAGGAAAACTGAGCCATAACTTCATTACGCATCTGTCTAGCTCCTTCCAAACCAGCTTTAGCCATTTCATAGCGCGAAGTCATGTCATCAAGTTCTTTTTGGGAAGCACTTTGCTGATTGAATAATATAGTAAATCTTTCGTAGTCTTTTTTAGCATTATTATAACCTGCAGTTGCTTGTAAAATTGAAGCATCTACTTGTGCTTTTTTTGCTTGTAAATCACTATTATTAATACTTACTAATAATTGCCCAGCACTTACTTTTTGTCCCACTTTCACATTTACTTTGGTAACATAGCCCATCATTCTAGTTGAAACATTGGCACTATTTTCAGCTTCTATTTTCCCACTTGCGGTTACAAATTCTCCATTAGTATCTGCAGAAATTCCGTTTACTTTTACAGCAATTGCTGGTTCATTATTAGTTGCTGTTTCTTTTTTTTCTTTTCCACATGAAAGAAATAAAAAGGTAGATATTGTTAGAATAGTTATTGTTTTTTTCATGATATATTGACTTATCTTATTACTTAATATTATGTTTTATTTTGTTAAAAATTGTAAATAGTTTTTTGTAAAATTATATTCGAATACGGCTTGTAAATGTTCTAATTCTTTTTGAATCATTTGAGTTTCTGATTGTAACAAATCGGTTGTTTTTTCTAAACCTTGAGTGAAACGATTTTGGCGAATTCTGTATCCTTCCTTGGCTTGTTCAAAAGCTAATTGCGATAGAGTTACTTTATTTTCAGCATCAATTAACTGACGATTAGTTTTATTTAATTCAAGTTGACTTTGTTTTTTATATTGCTCAGTTTCCACTTCAGCTTTTTGAAAATCAGCTTTCGCTTTATTCATTTTTCCAATTGATTTATAACCGTCAAAAACATTCCAAGATAATTGTGCTCCAACTAAATATCCTTTAGCAGAAGTACCTAAGAAATTCTTGTCATATAATTCATAACTTCCAAAAGCATTTAATCGAGGCAGAAAGTTCATCTTACTTGACATATACATTTTTTGATAAGCAGTAGTTGATTTATTCATTGCTTGAATGTCTTTTCTGTTTTCTGATAAAGAAACAGCTATCGTTTCTACGGAAATAGAAGTTTCTAATTCCTCTGAAGGCTTATATGTTTTGCCTTTAGTTTCTTCATTTAAAAGGAAAGCTAAATAATCGGATGCATTTTGAATATTACTTTTTGCATACTGCAGTTGATTAGTAATTTCATTAACTCGAACCTGTACATTTAACAAATCTGTTTTTTGCAATAATCCTTGTTGAAAATAGTTTTGAACTAATTTTAAATTGGCTTTTCCAGTTGCATTTGCTTTTTCTAAAACTTTTACGGCTCTATAAGCCAATTGCAATTGCATATAAGATTTAGATACTTCCAATTCAAGATATTCTTTTGTTCTATCTGTTTGCAATTGGTAAGCTTCCATTTTAGATTTGGCGGCCTGTCTTCCATAAATCCCATCAATATTAATTAAGGGTTGTTGGATTTCAAATTTGGTAGCAAAATTTTGAGTTTTTACAGGATCGTTTAATAATGCAGGATTAAAATCGGAAGCGGTTAAAATTTCCTGATTCAATTTTGAACCAAAAGCCATTAAAGGATTAGTCGTTGAAATTCCGGTATGGGAAACTGCTATGTTTGGCATAAACAAAGCGAGCGATTGATTGTAATCTGCTTTGGCAGACTGAAAAGTTTTCTCCGCAATTTTAATTTGTAAATTTTTCTCGGATACTTTTTGCAACAATTCACTTTTTGAAATAGACAAGGTATCTTGACTAAAACCAAAGTAGGAACAAATGAAAGTTGCGGTTAATAGGAACAATTTTGTTTTTTTCATAATTATTTATCTGAATTATGAAGCAAAAATAGATCACTACAAAGTCTTTAACAGTAACAAGTGTTACATTGGAAAAAAATTAAAAAAAGTGTTCAATTATTTGAACACTTTTCTCTTGACATTGTGAATACGTAGAGCATCGTAGACTAAATTAACGAATGATTTCACCGTCTTTCAATTCAATAATTCTATCACTTTTACGAGCAAAATCATCATCGTGTGTTACCGCAATAATTGTTTGTCCAAAATTTTGAGTTAATTCTTGAAAAATATCAAAAACAATTGAAGTATTTTTACTATCAAGATTTCCTGTTGGTTCATCACCCATAATTAATATCGGATCATTAATTAAAGCTCTAGCAATAGCAACTCTTTGTTGCTGTCCACCTGAAAGTTTACTTGCTGGTTTTAATGCTTGGTCTTGTAATCCCAATATTTCTAATTTTTTATAAGCTTGATGCTCAATTTCTTTTTCTGAATATTTATTTAATTTTAATGCAGGAATCATTACATTTTTTAAACATGAAAATTCTGGAAGTAAGTAGTGAAATTGAAAAACAAACCCAATTTTTTCATTTCTAATATCTGCTAATTTATCGGTTGATAAACCAGTCATTAACTTATTATCAATATACAAATCACCTTTATAATCAGTATCCATAGTTGATAGTACATATAAAAGTGTAGACTTACCACTACCCGATTTTCCAACCATTGAAAGAAATTCTCCTTTTTTCACATCAATAGTAATATCTTTCAATACTTGAAATTTAGTTGGCTCGTAAAACAACTTATTTATATTTTTTGTTTCTAAAATATTCATTTCTATTTTCTTAAAATTTCTACAGGGTCAACATTTGCAGCTTTTTTAGCAGGTATATAACCTGCAAAAAAAGTAATTACTAAGCCAATTAATATACCTTGAGCAATTTTATTAAATTCATAATCAATTGGAAAATAACCTGTATCTCCACCTATATAAACTTTTTTCAAAAAGGTTATTAATATTATGGCTAAAATAATTCCACCAATTACTCCCATAATTCCAATAGAAACAGCTTGAGTTACAAAAATTTTAATTACATCTTTCCCTTTAAAACCCATAGCTTTAAGAATTGCTATATCGTTTATTTTCTGAGACACTGTCATGTTTAAGATATTATAAATTCCAAAACCTGCCACTAATAAAATAGTCAATGAAACAAACGTAATGACTATTTTACGCATTTTACTCGTAGCCATAATTGTCTCATTAGCCTGCTTCCACCCTTCTGATTTATAACCTGTTAAATATTCAATTTTTTGAGCTATATTTTCAGCTTGTTCTGGATCAAAAACGTTTACATTAATTTCCGTGATATAATTACTCCCTTGATTTAAAAGTTGTTGAGCAGTTGCAATATTAACATAAGACATTGTTTTATCTACTAATGAATTATTAGTTTTATAAATACCAATCACTTTAAAGTTAATATTTATTCCTTTAGAAGAAGTTAAATTCAAATTATCGTTGATTCCTAAATTCATTTTTTCTGAAATTCCACTTCCTATAACAATTCCGTTTTGTATAGATTTTAATAAATCAAAATTTCCTTCAACCATAAACGATTTAATATCGTACATATGATCCGCTTGATCAGGTATTATGCCTACTGAAATTCCTGAAATTTGTGATTTTCCATTATTATAAAAGACACTAGAGCTGACTTGAGGAGATACAAGAGTAACTCCTCTCTGTCTTAAAATGGATTTTACAACCAAATTTGGATTATGAATTGCATTGTTAACAGGAACAATTTTCGGATTTATTATCAAGGGTAATTCATTCGATTTTTCAATCAAAGGCTTGCTGATTTCTTCGCCTTGATAAACCTTAATGTGAGGTGTAGATTTAAAAATAGAATTATTAGAACTTTTGTCAAAACCAACCATCATACAATTCATAAAAATATAAATTGACATACCTAATACAACTCCTAAAACAGAAATTGCAGTTAGTTTTTTATTTGAAAAAATATAGGTTTTAGCAATTGTTGAATTAATATTCATTATTATGGCTTTAATGGTAAAAGAACATCTTCTTTAGTTACTCCTTCTAATACTTCTACATATTCTGTTGAGACAATTCCTGGTTTTATGATTATATCCATCTCTTTCCCTTTTATATTAACTTTGTTTCCAAAACCAACATAATTTCTTGGGATCAGTAAAGCATTTTTCTTTTCCCCTACCAAAATATTAGCTTCCAATTGTGTTCCGAAAAATGAGTTTTTAATTAGTTTGTCAAATTTAACTTTACAGATAAATGATTGTGTTCCTTCATCAAACGCAGAAAGTATTTCAGAAACTTTACCACAAATCAAATTATTTTTATCAGTATTAAGTTTGATGTATACGACTTGTCCCAACTTTACCTTTCCTATGCTTTTTTCATCAACGTTTAATACAGCTTCAACTTTTGTCTGATTTGCAATGACTGCAATGATTTCTCCTTTTTTCACATAATCACCACTATTTTTTAGTTTTTTAATAACCGTCCCTCCTTCAGTTACAATTATTGAATTGTAACTCCTAATTACCTGATTATTTTTTAATTGACCTAATGCAGCTATTTGCTGTTGTTTGGCTTGAAGTAAAATAACACGGTATTGATTTTTTAAGGAATTTAAATTTGATAATGAATTTTTACATGCCAATTGCACATTTTCATATTCAACTTTTGAACCTATATTTTGCTGATTCAATCGTTCATAGCGTTCTGCTTGCTTTTTATCTTGAAGATATTTGCTTTCAGCGAATTGAATATTTTGTTCTAATTGTAATAATGCAGGTGCATTTATTGAAACATTATTATTTGATATTAATAATTGTTCTCTTGATGTTTCTGCATTTATTTGACTGTTTTTATTGTCTATATTTGCAATAGTATCCCCTTTGATAACTATATTGCCTATATCAAAATTTGCATTTTGCAAAACACCTTCAGTTTGAGCTGTCAGACTATAAGAATCATCCCATTCTAATTGTCCCGATGCAAAAACTAATTCTTGAACATCTCGAATTGTGGGTTTAATTTCTATTGAGTTTTTACAAGAAAATAGGCTGATAACTATAATAATGGATAGTAATTTTCTCATTTCGATATTATTTTTATGGTTGAATTCATAATATTATTTCCTTTATCTAACAAATCGATTTCAAATTTTGAGAATTTCCATTTTAATATCATCATTCTGAAGCTTCCCATAAGAATGTGAACGATATCTTGTGTATTAACATCATCTATAAACTCATTATTTTTTTTGCCAACATCAATAATGCTAGATATCAATTGCATTTTAAAATGAATAATTTTCATAATGGATTGATTTATTTTTTCCGATTCATCTAATAAACCTTCAGATAATATTGCTACAACAAAGTGAGGGTTTTCACTAAAAAAATGAAATTGACTTTGGAATAACTTATTTAATTTCTCTATTGAAGTTTCATTATTATTTACTATAAGATTCAATCTCTCTTTAATATTGTTTCCTAAATATTCCAATAATAATAAAATTATATCTTCTTTATTTTTAAAGTGTCTATAAAGTGCACTCTCTGAAAATGCCATTTCTTGTGCTAAATTCTTTGTAGTTAATCCTTTGATTCCTTTTTCAATCAAAAGTTTTCCCGCGGATTCTATAATTTCTTGTTGCCTTTTTGAAGTAATTCCTGTCATAATTATAAGTTAGTGAGTGTTCACTATACAAATTTATATAAAAATAGTTTAGATAAAACATAAAAGCATAATTAGAAAATTAAAATTAAATTTTTTTGTATAGATAGAATATATTTGACAATCCTTCAATAGAGTGATTCCTTAGTTTATTTAAAATTACAAATCGCGTTAGCCCTTATATATACAAAGGAAATTGAAGATTTAGTTACCCTATTTTGCCCTAAAACCCAATAGAGAAACTAAATTATGCGTTTTTATGTGTTTTTTGACATAGTGTCAAAAACTAAAAAACCCTTCAAACACTGATTTTTAAAGGGTTTTTGAAATTTTATATTTCTTTTGAAACATGCTTTTCGCGGAGAAAGAAGAAGTCGTACCCGTAGCCCCTTGGTTTTGAATCGATTTTTTGAGATGCTGTGAAGTATTTAAACTAAAGTGATTTCTGAATTATCATTTGAATTAATCACCGCATTTTTGCGGTAATAAAACATTTAAATCACAGCATTTATCAATATTGAGTCATATTTTTCAAACACTATATGTTTATACATATAAATATAAATAAAATCAATAAATTATATCTAATTACATATAATATTGTATATTTGCGCAAATTTATATCTAATTACATATAATGAAAGCGTTATCAGATTTTGTTAAAGAACGAAGAAAAGAAGTGAACCTGACTCAAGAAGAGTTTGCAGAACGAATTGGCGTTGCACTCACTGTGATAAGAAAGATAGAGCAAGGAAAGACAAATATGAACCTTGATAAAGTGA
This sequence comes from Flavobacterium sp., assembly GCF_046073885.1. Classification (GTDB taxonomy): domain Bacteria; phylum Bacteroidota; class Bacteroidia; order Flavobacteriales; family Flavobacteriaceae; genus Flavobacterium. Next base: position 64,465 of record NZ_JBJTND010000021.1, on the reverse strand, counting down.
ACTTGGTTTTAAAAATGTTTGGTCATGAATTAGTGCCAGTAAAAATATTAGAAAAGACGAAATGAGACAAGCAAATATTTTTTATAAATCAATTTTGGCTGGAGTTTTAACAGAAACTAATGATGGGGAGTATGTGTTTAAGTATTTAGAATCCTACATTAAAAATCATCCGAAAGATTTTATTACATTCACAATGCCGGTAACTTCAAAAGAATTTATTAATAATAGGTTATTCCCTTTTTTTGATGGATTAATTCCCGAAGGCTGGTTATTAGATATAGTAGTTAAAAATTGGAAACTTAACCCCAATGATAGAATGGGATTGCTATTGTCTTGTTGTCAAAATTGTATTGGAGCTGTGAGTGTTGTTCCAATTAAAAATGAAAATGATGAATAAATGTTTATACTGTTACAAAGTAGTTGAAACTGGTGCAGATTTTCATGAAAAATGTAGTCTAGATTTCTTTGGATTGAAAAATCCTCCATTACTTCCATACGCTTTAAATCAAATGACCGATTTGGCAAAAAATGTAGTGGAAAGAAGTGTTGCTGTTCCAGGTGTGCAACCAAAACTATCCATGTCTATTGTAAAAGATAAATTTGAAAAAACCGACGAAAGATTAACTATTGTTGGAGCGTTAGGGGGTAATTATATTTTTAAACCACCCAATAGTGATTTTGTTGAAATGCCAGAGAATGAACATGTAACAATGAGAATTGCAGAATCTTTTGGAATTAAAGTAGTGCAAAGTAGTTTAGTTCGTTTAGCATCAGGAGAACTTTCATATATTACCAAACGTATTGATAGGGCGGCAGATGGAACTAAAATTCATATGATAGATATGTTTCAAATTACAGAAGCTTTTGATAAGTATAAAAGTTCGATGGAAAAAGTAGGAAAAGCGCTTCATAGCTATTCCGAAAATCCGATTTTGGATAAATTGTTTTTATTTGAATTAACCTTATTCTGTTATTTAACTGGTAATAATGATATGCATCTAAAAAACTTTTCGATGATATTAACAACATCAGGTTGGTTATTGGCACCTGCTTATGACTTATTAAATGTTGCAATTGTTAATCCTGATGATAAAGAGGAATTAGCATTAACAATTGAATCTAAAAAAAATAAACTAAAATTAGAAGATTTTATAAAATTTGGAACTCGATTAGAATTAAATGAAAAGCAAATAAAAGGAGTTTTCAAAAGATTTTTAAAGAACAAACAGCATGCAATTGATTGGATTGGCAAATCATTTTTATCTGAAATGATGAAGAAGAATTATATAGAATTGTTAGAAACCCGATATAGTAATTTTTTGGAATAAGTAAATTGCTTAAATTTTGCTTTAAATATTTTGATATATGTTTTTTCATTTCTAATAAATTAGTTTATAGTGGAAAATAGCATGTAATTTTCCACTATAGCCCTGTTTTTAGCAATTTTTTCCAGAATTTAGTTAATATGAAATTCTATTTATCACGAAATTTTTCCATTAATTTTTGCATGTCTTCCGAAACACTCGAATCTAGAATTTTGGCATAATGCTGGGTTTGCCTTATGGTTTTATGTCCTAGCATTGCTGATACATTCTCAATTTTAATTCCATTTCCTAAGGTAACGGTTGTAGCGAAAGTATGTCTGGAAACATACCAAGTAAGGTTCTTATCCAAGCCAACTATTTCAGCAATTTCTTTTAAATAAGCATTCATCTTTTGATTGGAAATTTTAGGCAATAAGGTCTCCGATTCAAATTGGTATTTATTAATTATACGAATTGCTTGTGGTAAAAGTGGCACGTTTGATCTTGAATCAGTCTTTTGACGGTTGGTTTTTATCCATAAGTTTTTATTAGCATCTTGAATAATATTTTTTCGTGTAAGTTTTAATACATCCACTGGAGCATAGCCAGTGTAGCAACTAAACAAAAACAAATCTTTTACTCGCTCCAATCGATCAATCTTGAAATCTTTGTTTTCAATTCGTTCCAATTCTTCTTCAGTCAAAAAGCAGGCTTCTACTTCTTTTATTTTACCTCCGTATAGATTGAATGGGTTTTTCTCTATTAATTCCATCTTTACAGCGTAATTACAGATCGTTTTTAGGTTTTTGAAATACTTTACCGTTGAATTATTTTTAATCCCTAATTTGCCTTTATATTCACTTTCGAACTTTAAAAAGGATTCAAGGTTATAAATATAGCGGCTGTTCACTTTATCAATCTGGATATCTTTGAACCCATTTTTTTTGGAATTGAATGTTTGAATTAAGTCTTTTACTCGCATGTACTTCTGTAAGGAAGCTTTTGAGCGTTCGCCAACAGCAACCAATTTTGCAAAATAGTCATTGTGCTTATCAATTAATTCTAATAGAGTAGGTATAACATCATCTTTATGCTTACCTAAAATCATTAACTTGAACTCAGATATACGGATATCCTCTTCATATTTTACAATTTGATTGTATACTTTTTCAATTTTTAAAACATACAAATCCAAGTACTCTTTAAGTACTTTTTCCCTTTCAACTCTAAGCTTACGTCTTAAATTATCGGTCTCTATCCAGCGCTCTTCCGATATGTATTTACCAGTGCTAATAGTTACAGATTTTTGCTTAAAAAGGATTTTAATGTAAATAGGGCATTCTCCGCTGTTTTTTACCTTGTCTTTTTTGATGTAAATCATTGTTTTTACCATAGTTTTCGTATTAAAATTAATGGTCCAAACAAAAGTTAAAAATCGCGTTAGCCCTTATATTTACTAAGGAAATCGAGGATTTAGTTACCCTATTTTGCCCTAAAACCCAATAGGGTAACCAATAGGGTAACTAAATTATGCGTTTTTATGTGTATTTTGACATATTATCAAAAACTAAAAAACCCTTCAAACACTGATGTTTAAAGGGTTTTTGAAATTTTATGTTTCTTTTGAAACACGTTTTTCGCGGAGAAAGAGGGATTCGAACCCCCGGACCTGTTACAGTCAACAGTTTTCAAGACTGCCGCATTCGACCACTCTGCCATTTCTCCAGTTTTGCCGTTAGCGGTTGCAAATATACTAACCTTTTTTAGTTTTCCAAATAGATTTTAAACAAAAAAATATTTATTTTCATTACTGATAACTAATCGATTCATTTTCTATTCATTAACAAATAAAAACCATTACTTAAAGAAAAATTTTAGATTACATCCCATTCAAACACATAATCTTCAAAACCCCTTTCTTGCCTTTAAAAGCAACAATGTGTTTTACATTGGGCACTAAATCAAAATAATTGTCTTCCAATTCCATTCCGTTTCCTTGAATACAAACGTCTTTTGCCAAGGTGTTTGAAGTAAGTTCGATGTGATTTTTGTCAATGAATTTATAAGTGATTGTCGGTTTTTTAAGGAGTAGTTCTTTTGGAGAAACAAAATAATAAGTTCCAGTGGTCTTCTCCCCTTTTGCATTGACATAGTCGGCTTGAAGTAAGCAACGATTCCAAAGTTTAATATCAGGAATTTCAGAAGATACAAGCGCAACTGCAGTCGTTACCGAGTTGGGTTGCACCAAAATCGACTTGGTTGTTTTCCATAATTCGGTTCCGTCAAAATCTAATAATCGTAGGTTTACAATTCCGTTTTCTGCCGTAAGGCCATCAAAACAAATTTGAAGTTTAATGGAATTTAGTTCAGAAGTTTCAGAATTGGTATTTGCTTTAAACACAATTATTTTGGGTGCAAAAGAGCGTTTTACCTGGTATTGCGCCGCTTTCCAACGGCCGAAATAATCTAGGCTGCTCCAAGAAGTAACCGGCCAACAATCATTAAGTTGCCAATACAAACTTCCCATACAATACGGCATCGCCGATCGATGGGCCTCAATAGCCATTTTCATACCTCTAGCTTGCAATAATTGAGAAACATAGATATAATCCTCAAAAGCGGTCGGAACTTTATAATCGCGCTCCATATAGGTTTGAATCGTTTCATAACCTGTTGGGTGTTTTTGATGCGCTTTTACGGCCTCCGAAGTAGTACTCATTTCGGAAGGCTTAGCAAAGGTTTCAAAAGTTTTGTAATCGGGCATTCCTTGAAAACCGTATTCGCTCATAAAGCGACCCACTTTTTTCGTGTAATTCTCTAAAGGCTCCATACCCCACCAAACGCCCCAATAATGGGAATCGCCTTGCATAAGACTTTCTTTTCTTCCCCAGCCAATAGAAGGCGAAGAAGGCCAATATCTGTTGTTTTCTTTTGAAACTAAAGAATCTAAAACTGACGGAATTTCCTTTTCAAATAGGCGCTTATAGTTGTTCCAAATGGTGGTAGAATCTTTTTCAGAATAGCGGTATTGTTTCTGCCATCCCCAATTCTTCCAACCTTCGTCCACTTCGTTATTTCCACACCACAGCGCAATACACGGATGATTTTGCAAACGAACCACTTGGTCTTTGACTTCTTGCTTCACATTAGAAACAAAGGCTTCATCACCCGGAAACAACGCACAAGCAAACATAAAATCTTGCCAAACTAAAATTCCTTTTTGGTCGCATAACGAATAAAAAACATCATTTTCATACACTCCACCACCCCACACGCGCAGCATATTCATGTTTGATTTAACGGCGGTATCAATTAGATTTTCATATTTTTTTGGTGTCATTTTGGTTAAAAACGATTCAGGCGGAATGTAATTGGCTCCTTTCATAAATACATTTTTGCCATTCACTCTAAAATAAAAACTCTTCCCAACTGAATCTTTATCTTGAACCAATTCAATGGTTCGAAGCCCTATTTGCAATTTCTTTTCATCCAACACGGTTTCTTTCTTTCGAAGTTGAATCGTAAAAGGATATAAATTTGGCGCTCCGAGTCCGTTAGGCCACCATTTTTTAGGATTCGAAATTTGGTATGGTATTTCAATAATTTGAATTCCTTTTTTAAGTGTTACCGTTTGTTTTTTGCGATTAATTTGTAACGAATAAACGCCAGATCGCTCACATATAATCGTTGTTTTGATTTTTAAATTGGCAATTTTATCGGTTAGTTTTTCCTGCGAATAGGAAACCGATTCCAATTGAGCCTCATTCCAAAAACGCAGTTTTACATCTTTCCAAATTCCTGCTGTTACAAATCGGGGTCCCCAATCCCAACCAAATTGATACGGTGCTTTTCTTACATACACTTTTTCATCACCAGGTAAAACAAAAGGAGCCAATGCAGCGGCTTTTTTGGCTTTTACTGCCGAAGATTCAAATTCAACTCTCAAAGTATTCTTCCCTTGAAGAAGAAATTCCTGAACCGGAACGCGCCAAGTTCGGAACATATTGTTCGCCTCCAAAACCAAAGTATCATTAAGATAAACCTTAGCATCGGTATCCAAACCATAAAATAAAAGTTCTTTATTTTGTGCCGACAATTCTTTTTTGGTCACATTAAATTGGGTTTGGTACACCCAATATTGCTCTTCAATCCATTGCAAATCTTTTTCATTTGTCCCATAAAATGGATCTTGAATGTACTTATTCAAAAGTAAATCGGTATGCGCCGTTCCGGGAACTTGGGCTTTACTCCATTGGTTGTCTGAAAATTTTTGGAATTTCCATTGTTCTTTAGAAAGGGATCGCTCCCAATTTTGGGTCCACCCAAAAAAAGAATTGAAAACCAAAATCAAAATCAACAACCACTTTCTACACATTGGAAATTACGTCTTTGAGTGTATTAATTTCGATAAGATTTGCAATTTCAGAATCATCTACAATACCTGAAGTATGAAAATAGCCAGCTTGAGTTATTTCTTTAATTTTTAAAGCGTTGGTAGATCGTAATCCGCCACCTGGCATCATTTGAATTTGATTTCCAAATTGAATGATCGCCTCTCTCACCGCGTCCATTCCGAGTTCAATTTTGGATGCATTTCCGGAAGTCAAAATAGTTTTGAAACCCATTTCAATACAGGTTTTTATTGCTTTCAAATAATCATCGATATGATCAATAGCCCTGTGAAAACTGCACGGTAACGGGCTCGCCAAAGCAACCAATTCGGAGTTTCTTTGAACGTCAATGGTGTTATTTTGAGTTAGAATTCCGAAAACAAAACCTTCAATTCCGGTATCTTTTAATTCTAAAATGGATTGTTTCATTGCTTCAAATTCCTTTTCCGAATAATTGAAATCGCCGCCACGAGGACGAATCATTACCAACAATTCTTTTGAAAATAAACGTCTTGCTTTTTGGGTATCTGCATAACTTGGGGTTGTTCCACCCAAATTAAATTCGGCACAAAATTCCACTCGATCGGCATTGCTTTGTGCAACTACCGCCACCGATTCCAAATTAAAACAAGCAACTTCCAATTTCATAATTCTATTTTAAATAAAATGGTGCGTCAATTAATCTATTTCCGGTTGCATCATAAACGGCATAATTAAATCCGCCTTGAATGCAATATGAACCGTATTCACCGGCTTTATTTAAGGCAATAAATCCCACTTGAATATCAATAAGGTTTTTATTTCGCAACTTCGTTAACTTAATAATTCGTTGCACCGCCTCCTCGCAGGCTTGCTGTGGCGATTTCCCTTGTCGCATCAATTCGACTACCAAATGGGCTCCTGCAATACGAATTACTTCTTCTCCGTGGCCTGTTGCGGTTGCTGCTCCTATCTCATTATCTACATACAATCCGGCACCAATTATTGGAGAATCGCCCACGCGTCCGTGCATTTTAAAAGCCATTCCGCTAGTGGTACAAGCCCCAGATAAATTTCCGTTGACATCCATAGCAATCATGCCAATGGTATCGTGGTTTTCGATATTAGCCTTCGGCGAATATTCTGATTTTTTAAGCCATTCTTTCCATTCCTTTTCGGAATCGGGCACTAATAAATTCTCTTTTTTAAATCCTTGAGTCAATGCAAAATCTAAAGCTCCTTCCCCTACCAACATCACATGAGGTGTTTTTTCCATAACCGCACGAGCCACCGAAATGGGGTGTTTGATGTGCTCCAAACAAGCCACCGAACCAATATTGGCCAATTCATCCATGATGCACGCATCAAGAGTCACGCGACCGTCACGATCTGGTCGACCACCATAACCCACACTTCGCTCTTTTGGATCTCCTTCTGGGATTTTAACACCTGCTTCCACCGCATCCAAAGCGCGTCCATTTTGACTCAAAACTTCCCATGCTGCAACATTGGCTTCAATTCCGAAACGCCAAGTAGACAAAACGATTGGTTTATTGATTTTGTTTGGTAAAGTATGTTTCGTATCTGCTTTCACTCCGGTAAAAGCGAGTCCAGCGCCTGCAACCGCAGCGGTTTTAAGAAAATCTCTTCTTGTTTTCATTATTCTACTTTTATTTCATCGATAAACAACCAAGCCGGTTCTCCTGCACCAGGATTTCCTTCTTGAATTATACCTTGATTGATTGCACTTACTTTTATATACCTTGCGGACGCACGAGAAACACCAACCTTTACAAAACCTTTAAAATCTTCTATTTCTTGGCCAGAAATGGTTTGTTCATCGTAATAATCGGTTCCATTTTCAGAATAGGAAATCGTAATCTGTTTTGGGTAATAAATCCAACTTGCTGAACTTGACAGCACATCAATTAGTAGGGTATGTATGCTTTTTACTGCGCCTAAATCAATAGTTGCCAAAACATCCTTACCGGAAAAACCAAGCCAGTCTCGTCCAAATTTTCCGCGATCTCCATATATACCGTCAACCAAACTAAATGCGCCATTAGCTTTGTAGGAATTGCTCGGTTCTTGCTCTAATGTAACCGAAGCTCCAGTTGCCAAATGGATATCAAATTTTTGTTCTAAAATAGCGCTTTTTTGAACCGCACCTTCAAAACTTGCAGCTTTAAGTACAGTATTTTTTGTAATGCTAATGGGTTGTGAATACAGCAACGATCGACTTGTAGGCGGAGTTCCATCTAAAGTGTAAAACAACTTAAAAGTAGGATTCGCCGGTATTAATCGCACTTGTAATGAATTATTTTCAGTTGCTCTAACCGTTGCTTTAACCTCAAACAAGGCCTTGCTGTAATTGACCTTCATTTTATCTAAAAGAGTAAAATGCTTGAGTAATCGTTCTTTAAATTCCGAATAATTAGAAGTAGCGTCTTTGCCCCATAACACTTCAGCTAGAGCCGCCATTCTTGGCATTGCCATATATTCTACTTTAGAAAAATCATCCATATATTCGCTCCACACATTTCCTTGAGCACCCAGTATGAACTTGCTTTCTTCTTCATTTAATTCTGCTGGAATGGGATTAAATTCATACACTTTCTCCAAAGGAGTATAACCGCCTATCGCCAGAGGTTCAGTTTTTTGTTCCCCTTGATAATGATCAAAATAACAATGCGACCCCGGACTCATCACCACATAATGACTTGCTTTGGCTGCAGCAATTCCGTCTTCGGTTCCTCGCCAACTCATCACAGCAGCATTTGGCGCAAGCCCACCCTCAAGAATTTCATCCCAACCAATTATTTTTTTTCCATTTGAATTTATGTGTTTTTCGATTTGGGATATAAAATAACTTTGTAATTCGTGTTCGTCTTTTAAGCCTTCTCTTTGAATTAATGCCTGGCATTTTGTACATTGCTTCCATCTGGTTTTAGGACATTCATCCCCACCAATATGAATGTATTCGGATGGAAATAAAGGTAGAACTTCGTCTAAAACATCTCTTAAAAAAGCAAAAGTCGCATCGGTTGGACAAAACACATCATCAAAAACACCCCATTTTGTAGCCACCTCAAAAGGTCCGCCTGTGCAAGAATACTCAGGATATGCAGCCAATGCGGCCATGGCATGCCCAGGCATTTCGATTTCGGGAACAACCGTTATATGTCTTTGTTTGGCGTAGGCCACAATTTCTTTAATATCTTCTTGGGTGTAAAAACCACCGTAAGGTTTTCCGTCAAATCGTTGCTCGTTGTAATGCCCAACCATCGATTCTTTTCGAAAGGCACCACTTGAGGTAAGTTTTGGGTATTTTTTTATTTCAATGCGCCATCCTTGATCATCGGTTAAATGCCAATGAAACACATTCATTTTATACAAGGCAAGATAATCTATGTAATTCTTGATATCCGATTTTGGAAAAAAATGTCGGGCTACATCCAAATGCATGCCACGCCATTTCAATTTGGGCTGGTCTTTAATTGAAACCGCAGTAACCTGTAAATTACCCTTTGCGTTTTTATTCAGCAACTGATTCAAAGTTTGAATTCCGTAAAAAAGGCCTTCAGAAGTAGCCGCTTCAATATGAATTATTTTGGAATTACTTTCAATTTGATACGCATCCGGATCACTGTTTAGCTCAGGATTCAACACCAATTCGATGGCATTATTTGATTTGGAAGAAAGCACACTTATTGACACATCGATACCAAATTGTATTTTTAGTATTTCTTTGAGATACCGCGCTTCCAAATTATCTTTTGGCGCTACCACTACTGTAGCACTCGTTAACAAAAAAGGTGTCTCTTTTTTTAATACTAAGGAATTGGGCTTTGGTATTATTGAAATGGAAGTTTGTGCACTAGTTGCCAAACTTACTAGACCAACAAATAGTAAAGTTATTTTTTTAAACATCGTTTCTAAGAATTATGAATTTGTTTTTTTAATTATTCAATAATCAACTCCTTTAGTTTTTCGCGGTAGGCTTCAAGCAGATCACTTTTTGAAATTAATCCGTAATATTTTCCATTATTGGTTACGGGTAACATCGTTTGATTGGTGTTTTCAAATTTTTCCATGATAGCTTCCATTCCATCATCGTGCTGAATGATTTCTTTTGGTTGCGTAAGCACTTCTTGTACTGTTGTGAATTTTACTCGAAACGGATGAAATACAACTGATTTTATTTCATCAAAATCAATGATTCCTACTAATTTATTTTGCTCATCCAAAACCGGTATAATCGGCTGTGATGTGGAAACCAGATTCAAAATTGTTTCCAACGTTTTTTCAGAAGTAGTGGTCGCAGCATGAACATTTACTAATTTTAAAAAGTCGATGCTTTGCAAAATGTTTTTATCCTTATCACTAGTAAATACTTCTCCCCTATCTGCAAGCGCTTTTACATCCATTGAATGTTTGTCAAATTGTTTTGAAATGGCATAACTAATAGACGATACAATCATCAAAGGAACCATTAAATCATAGCCTCCCGTGATTTCTCCAATTAAGAAAATCGCGGTTAGCGGTGCATGAAACAATCCGCTTAATATTCCAGCCATACCAACAATAGTGAAATTGGCAATCGGTAAAGTATTGGATAATCCTAATAAATGAATGGATTTGGCTACAAAAAAACCTAAGTAAGAACCTACAAATAACGAAGGTGCAAAATTACCTCCGTTACCTCCTGACCCCAAAGTCAATCCCGTAGCAAATGATTTTAATAAAACAATCATCCCTACAAAAGCCAACAATACCCAAGGATTTTTTTCATAATCTTGTAAAAGTGAGTTGTTCAAGAGCACTTCGGGATGGGAATCGGAAAGTATTTTAATACTCTCGTACCCTTCTCCAAATAAAGTAGGAAAGAAAAAAATTAAAATGGCCAAGATACTCGCGCCAAAAAGCGCTTTCTTATAGGTGTTATTTTTGAATCGACTGAAAAAATGCTCTACTTTTCTAAAATTTCTAGCGTGGTAAATTGACACAAATCCAGCAAGGATTCCCAACAAAATATAATAGGGTGTATTGTGAAAATTAAAAGTAAGATCTTGCTTAAACGAAAGCAAAACATCCCGACTCAACAAAACCTCAGAAACCAATGCACCTGTTGCAGCAGAAATTATTATCGGAATAAAAGCAGAAATACCGGCATCCGTAAGTACCACTTCAATCGCAAATAATACTCCGGCTATGGGTGCATTAAAAGCAGCACCTATTCCAGCGGCAACTCCGCAAGCCAATAGTAAAATTCGGTCTTTTTGAGAAAGCTTATATTTTTGAGCAAAATTCGATCCGAAAGCTGCCCCAGTAATGGTAATTGGACTTTCCAATCCCGCAGAACCACCCATTCCAACTGTTAGGGAACTTGTGATGATTTGAGCATACATTTGTTTTTTTGGAAGAATTCCGCCTTTTTTGGCAACGGCATATAATATTCGGGAGCTTCCTTTTTCAATTGAACCATCCAAGAATTTTTTTACCACAAAAACGGTTAATACGATTCCGAATATTGGAAACAAACTATTAGCATACGGCAACTTTAAATAGCTGTTGGCTTTGTTGGCATAAGTAAACACATTGTGTGCAAAACTTTTCAAGATAATTACTGCCAAGGCACACGATACAGCAACGGCAACACTAGCTAAATAAATAAAATTCCTTTCCGAAAGTAGGGCTTTCGCCAAAAAAAATACAGCCTCCATTCGTCTGAAAATTCTTCGGACAAACAATTTTAAGGAAACCGTTTTTCTATTGGGCATAGTATTTTTAATTAGTAAAACAAATATAGTCTATTTTATATTTCGTATCGCTTCTCTTACGCTAAGAGGTTTTAAATTTGTAGAATTCACAAAGTCCAAAACGCCCTTAGGATTAAACCTACTGTAATCGCGTAAGGCCCATCCAATAGCTTTCTGAATGAAAAATTCTTTAGAATCTTTGTGTTTCTCACATTCTGATTTCAATAAATCAAAATCTGTTTTTTCTTTATAACTCAATTGAAAAATAATTGCAGATCGATTGAGCCACCTATTTTCAGAATTGGAAAAACGCTCAATAATTGCATATAATTCACCCGGAAATTGCAACAAATAACCACCTAACAAATATTTAGCAATCGTATCTACAGAATCCCACCAGGAATGCGTTACCAATAATTTTTCAATTAAAACTTGATCTTCCAATTGATAGTTTTTCTTGATTTCTTTTTGAATCAAATCAATGGCACAAATGTGAAATTCGCGCTCTTTTTTATTGAATAATTCCCAACAAATTTCTCGATAATGAGTTTTTACTTCCGCTTTATTATTGTTATAAACCTGCAACATGAGAGCTCTTCTTGCGTCGGTTTTTATACCCAAATAAAGAAAATTATTTTTCATGTAATTTTCCATTGGAATGGCCATTTCGCGATTGGCATTTTCTCGAAATACTTTTTCTAGTTCGTTACAAAAACCCATCTAATTCTATTAATTTGATTTGACATTGTTCTATGAGTTCTTTCATAAATTGGGTGAATTCTAATTCCAATTCGGGATAATATTCTTGTACTTCTACAATTGCTTCCTGCATGTGGACTCTATTTTTTGTGCGGTGGTCCATTTGAAATAAGATGGTTTCCAAGCCCTCTAAACTAACATATTGAACCAACCAATTTTGCTGAATCATATACGGCATTAAATTTTGTGTTTTGATAGTTAGCAGCTCATAATTTTCTTTCAATGAATCATAAAATTGAGCTGCATAAACATCCAATTCGATCTCGTTATAATACTTCCAATTTTTGGCTAAAAAATGATCATAAACAATGTCCATTATCACTCCTGCATAATGTCCGTATTTTTCGTACAAGCGTCTTCTACTCTGCCGGTAAATAGGGTGTGCATCTGTGTAAGTATCAATGAATCGATGCAATAAAATGCCCTTTTGAATCTCATTTGAATAATCTAAATAGCGCTTACCGCGAACCGTATCGGCCATGAAATTTCCAATTTTGAGCAATTCGTTATCTCCAGAAAGATAAATGTGAGCAAGGAAATTCATTAAAATGAACTAAAGTAGTAATCGGGCTTTTTCTAAATCTTCGGGGGTGTCTATTCCAATTCCAACATGGTTGGTTTCGACCATTTTAATTCGTTTTCCAAATTCCAAATAGCGCAATTGTTCCAATTTTTCTGATGCTTCCAATGATTTCATTGGCAATGTTGAAAAATCCAATAAGGCTTGTTTGCGGAAAGCGTAAATTCCGATGTGCTGAAAATAGCGGACACCTACATTTTTCTCCCTTGGATACGGTATTACCGATCTTGAAAAATACAAGGCAAAGTTATTTTGATCAACCACAACTTTCACATTATTTGGATTCTGAATTTCATTTTCATCTTTGATTTCTCTCATTATGGAGGCCAAATCAATTGATTTGGTTGTATCGTTTTGAAATACTGAAACTACTTTTTGCAACGAATCTTTATCAATAAACGGCTCATCACCTTGCACATTTACAACTACATCAACATCCATTGTTGTAATTGCTTCGGCAATACGATCACTCCCCGACTCATGCTCTTTTATAGACATAATAGCCTTTCCTCCATTGGAAATAATCTCGTTATAAATCAAATCCGAATCGGTAACTACAAAAACATCATCAAATAAATTGGTACCAATAGCTGCTTGATAGGTTCTAAGAATGATAGTTTTTCCTCCTAAATCTTGCATCAATTTAGCAGGAAATCGAGTGGATGCATAACGAGCCGGAATTACAGCAATAATTTTCATTTGCAATAGTGTTTAGGCAAATATACCAAATATTACAAAATGAATTATACATTTATTAAGTAACAAACTATTATGATGTTAATGCAATTTTATAATTTAGCAAAAAATAACTCTGATGAAAGGCTTTCTAAAATTACTATTATTATCAACTTTTATTAGTTCTGCACAAGCAATAAAAAAAGACAGTATCAATATTGAAAAAGATAGTGTAGCTGAAGTAAGTAGCTCTTGGTATGGGAGAACTATGTTTACAGCATTAACAACAGGTAGTGACACCAATGGCGAAACAATCTCGCAAAGAATTACAAGAAACATTGAGTTTGGAAGATCCATTGGATCGGTAGATTTAGGACTTGCTGTTGGAGAATTTAAACGCATGGCTGCCGATAGCAGTGGCGTAAAATACACGGAACTTAGAGTATCAATGGATGCTTGTCAATTTGGAATATTTAGTAACGAGATATCCGTAGGTGCCGGTTATTTATTCAATTCAAAAACACCAATAATGATGGAAATTTCTTCTACACTATATGCCCAAATTAGTGATAAATTTGGATTGGGGTTTGTCTTTGGAAATATTGACTTTGTTGGTGATTATAATGATTCTAATAAGAGTTTCTTCGGACTTTATCTTCGATATGGATTAATGCGAAATGAAGGCGGTATTTTAACAAACAAACTTCATTTAGCCAATCAAGCCCGAAGACATAATAACAGAAAAAGAAATAAATTATTCTAATTTACAGTGTTTAGTTTGCTGTTCTTGTGGCTAAAGCCAAAATAAATTATCAATCCAATTAGTAGCCAACAAGTAAAATAAATCCAGTTCCAAATACTTAGCTGCGACATCATATACAAGCAGCAAATCAATCCCAATAAGGGAATTAAAGAAAGGTTTTGTTTCCATGACCAAACCATTAATCCAAGAAGTGAAAACAAGAAAATCCACATTGGAATTTTATGTTTAAACAAACTAAAACCGCTTTCATATTTTTGATTTTCAGCAACAGGTAACGAATCCATAATAGCTTTATATTGGGATTCTTTTTCATAATACTTACTCATCAATTCCTCTAAATCGGTTGATTGATCTTGAGCAATATTTTTCTCTAATAAGAAGTTGTATACTTTCTTAGTTCCATCCTCACCAATAGACGTTATGAATTCAGTTGGTGCTTTTATTTGCTTTTCATTGAAAACAAAATCCATGGTTTCTTGTTTAAATTTTGTAAAAGCGAAAACCATTCCAACCATTATCAATAAAGGAAAAATATATTTTGAATTCACATATGGAGTTTTAAATTTCCCTCTTGAAATATTTGGTTTGTTTTGCAAAACCAAAACACCCGCACAAACCAATACAAAAGCGAATAAAGTTCCAATGCTACATAAATCGGTTACCATAGTAAGATTCAAAAATAATGCTGGTACGGCTACTACAAATCCGGTTACAATAGTGGCATAAGAAGGAGTTTGAAATTTAGGATGTACTCTTGAGAAACGTTTAGGTAACAATCCGTCGCGACTCATACTCATCCAAATTCTTGGTTGTCCCATTTGAAAAACCAATAATACCGAAGCCATTGCTATAACAGCGCTTACCCCTATTATGCCCGACATCCATTGTAGGTGCAATTTATCAAATACAAAAGCCAATGGATCGCCAACATTTAATGTTGAATAACTCACCATTCCAGTTAAAACTAAAGCGATTATGATATATAATACAGTACAAATTATTATTGCCCACATCATCCCTCTAGGTAAATCGCGCTGTGGATCTTTACACTCCTCGGCAGTGGTAGATATTGCATCAAAACCAATATAGGCAAAGAAAACCGCTGATACTCCTTTTAAAATTCCACCTACTCCTTTGGGTGCAAATGGGTGCCAGTTATTAGTATCGATGTGAAAAATACCAACCGCAATAACCAATAATATAATGCAAAGTTTCACCACAACCATTAAGTTACTCGCATTACGCGACTCTTTCATACCTCGATAAACCAATGCAGTAATTATTATAATGATTAACAAAGCAGGTAAATCGGCAATAAAATGAAGCGAACCAATTGTAGGAGAAGTGGTAAAGGCTGTGTAAGCCATTTGCAAACTCTCGGATAAATTTTCAAATGATTTACCGCCATTCATCAAGGCAGTAGCTTCTTTAAATCCGTTTGATGCAGTTAGGTAATCCATTTGAATCCATTGGGGCAAATGCACTCCAATACTATCGAGTAAACCGGTAAAATAGTCACTCCAGGATATCGCAACGGTAATATTCCCAATGGCATATTCCATGATTAAGGCCCAACCTATAATCCAAGCAATAATTTCACCAAAAGCTACATAAGAATAGGTATAAGCACTTCCCGAAACAGGAACCATAGAAGCAAATTCAGCATAGGCAAAAGCCGCAAAACTACAGGCAATGGCTGTAAACAAGAATAAGAAAATTACTGCAGGACCGCCGTCAAAACTTGCTTTTCCAATGGTACTGAAAATTCCGGCACCAATAATAGCCGCAATCCCAAAGGCAGTTAAATCTATAGCTTTTAAATGTTTGCCTAACGATTGATGACCTTCCGATTCATTTTTGGCAACTTGGTTTAGTATATCTTGAATGGATTTTTTTCGAAATAAATTGGAAAAATTCATGAAATCTATTTAGTTTTTATTAAATTTAGAATAACAAATATAGCATATTATCCACTGCTTTTGAAAAAATAATATTTAAGGTATAACAAAAAACTATTGCTTAATAAAAATATATAATTAATATTGATAAAAGAAAGCTCGGATTCGATGTATTTTTGCATCAGAAAATTAATTTAATAACTAAAAATTTATACCATGTCATTAGTAGGAAAAAAATTCCCAAACATTACCGTTGATGCAATCTCTTTTATGGGAGATAATTTAAGAATTAACGTTTTAGAAGAAGCTACCAAAAACAAGAAAAAAGTACTTTTATTTTGGTATCCAAAAGACTTTACTTTTGTATGTCCAACAGAATTACACGCTTTTCAAGCTGCTTTACAAGATTTTGAAAAAAGAAATACTATGGTAATTGGTGCATCTTGTGATACTAACGAAGTACATTTTGCTTGGTTAAACACACCAAAAAACAATGGAGGAATTGAAGGAGTAACTTATCCTATCCTTGCGGATACAACTCGTAATTTATCTGCTGCTTTAGAAATTTTGGATGCAGAATGGGTTTACGATGAAGAAATGAACGACGAAATCCTAGAAGGTTCAAATGTAACATACAGAGCTACTTATTTAATTGATGAAGATGGTAAAATTTTCCACGAAAGTGTAAATGATATGCCTCTTGGTAGAAATGTTAACGAATTCATCCGTTTGATTGATGCTTACACGCATGTTCAAACTAAAGGAGAAGTTTGTCCAGCAAACTGGGAAGAAGGAAAAGATGCGATGAACGCTGACAGAAATAGTACTGCTTCTTATTTAGCGTCTCACTAAAATAATTTTTTAAGGTTTAAAGTTGGATGTATTTCTAACTTTAAACCTTAAACTTTAAACTCAAAACTATGTTTGCAGAAATAGAACAAGACAATTTAGCAGAATTAGTAGCGTCAAATCCAGTTGTAGTGGTTCAATATGCTGCTTCTTGGTGTGGAAACTGCCGAATCATGAAACCAAAATTCAAAATGTTGGCTTCACAAAACGAGAGCATTCCGTTTTTAATTGTGGATGCAGAACGATTTCCAGAATCTAGAAAATTAGCTAAAGTGGACAACCTTCCAACCTTTGCCACTTTTAAAAATGGTGTTTTGGTAAATCAAACACAAACAAATAAAGCCGAAGTATTAACTGAATTAGTGAACGAAGTAATATAGTTTTTTCTCAGAAACTTCGATCCTCAGAACCTCAAAACCTTAGAACCTTAAAAAAATGAAATTACCTGTAATAAAACACCTTACCCAATTTATAGAAGATAACGATCAAGATTATATCGTTGAAACGATTGAAGTTCTTGAAAATCTTTGCGAAGTTCCGTCATTAAAAGATGAAGAACTGGAAGTGATTGGAGAATTAATTTCAAATATGTACGGTGCTTTAGAGGTAAATAAAATGATTAAGGAAGGTAAGGACAAGAAAGATGCGTTAAACGATTTTATGAAACGGGTTTTAGGCTCAATTGATAAATAAAAAAGGCTCCAAATTGGAGCCTTTTTTTTATACAAACAGCCAAATTATATTGATGATTGAAAACTTAGGATCAAAACCCCAGATCAATTGTAATGCTGTTATTGAAATAGTTATAATAACTATTTTCTTGTGCTTGAGTATAAATTGCTTCATTATTATTGGTTTAATTATTTAATTTGACTAAAAACAAAGTACATTTCTGAGGCTATTTCTAAACTTCTTTCCGCATATTTTAAATCCATTAAATCGGTTCCATCAAAAGCTTTGGGATCATTGTATTTTATTGGAAATCGCGCTTCCGCTCCAAAAACCATTGGGCAACCTTCATCGGCATTATCACAAGTCATAATTGCACCAAAACTTGTTTTAGGATTAAAATCATCTCCATAAGTTTTTGAAAAACAAATTATCGGAGCTTTATTTTCATCATATTTTATAGCATAAACGGGATTTTTTTCATCATTTAATTTCTGAATTTGAAATCCTTGTTTTATTAAGGTTTCGGCAACTTTAGGAAACATTGCTGTTGCCTCTGTCCCACCCGAATAACAGAAAACTTTATCAATTTGAAATTGAAAAGCCATAGTTTGTGCCCATATTTGTGACAAATGACTTCTCCTTGAATTGTGGGTACAAATAAAATTCAAACGAATTTCTTGATTCGTAGTTACTTTGTTTTGAATGTAATCAATTAATGGTTGTAAAAACTCTTTTCGTTCATCGGAAACAGATATTTTAGAGGTAATTTCTAGGGTTTTAGATAAATTGGAATACATAATTATTTCTTTTTTAACGTACAAAAAATAAAGTTTTGAATGGTATCAAATGGTGTTGCATGGTTTTCATTAAAACAATTCAACATAGCAAAACAAGAACCGAATATTTTAATGAATTTGGCTTCCGAATATTGTGTTATTTCAAGACCACTACATTTTAGAGGTCCGCTTTCAGAGAAAGTTCCTAAAAATAAGAGTCCATTTTCGGCAACCGAATTAGAAACTAAATTTTGATAGGTTGCAATATCTTCATTTGAAGTTAAGAAATGAAAACTAGCTCTGTCATGCCAAACATCAAATCTAATTTCGGATTGAAAATCTAAAATATCAGAAACTATAAAAGTTACATTTTTTGCATTTTCACCCAATCGATTTTTAATTTTATTAATGGCGTTTTCTGAAATATCCAACAAAAACAAATTGGTGTAACCCATTTCTAATAAATTATCAATCAAATAACTATCCCCTCCACCTATATCAATTACTTTAGCATCTTTTGGAATTGAATTCTCTACGAAAAAGTCAATCGAAGTTTGCGGTTTTGGTTGGTACCAACTCACTTCATTTTGCTCTTTGGTAGCAAAAACTTTTTCCCAATGTTCTTTTTTATTTATCATTTTAACAGCAATTAGAATGAGAAGAATTCTGTTTGTTTTTCAATTTATGTATAACAGATGCAAGGTAATTTTCTACCATCTCTATAGCATCCGGATTAATACAATAACAAATTGCGGTACCTTCGATTGTTCCTTTAATAATATTTACATTTTTTAATTCTTTCAAATGCTGCGAAATGGTAGGTTGTGCCAATGGCAATTCATTTACAATATCACCACAAATACAAGTATCAACAGATAGTAAATATTCAATAATTGCAACTCGTGCAGGATGTGACATTGCCTTAAATAGGCCCGCCATTTCATTATGTTTTGAAGAAAATGATTCCGATTTTGATACTCCCATTATATTCCAAATTTATATATTGCAATATTACGATAAATATATAAACTCTTATTAATTATTTCTATAAAATACATTTCAAAAATTCCTATTTTCTTATTCTTAAATCCTAATTATTTTTACTACTTTTGAATTCTTAAAAACACAAATAAAAATGGCTTCAATAACACTAGGCGGAAACCCAATAAACACAAGTGGTGAGTTACCAAAAGTTGGTAGTATGGCACCTAATTTTGAATTAGTAAAAACCGATTTATCAGTTGCTTCGTTAGGAGATTTTAAAGGGAGTAGATTGGTATTAAATATTTTTCCAAGTATAGATACCGGAACTTGCGCTACTTCAGTTAGAACATTTAATGCAAAAGCAAGTGCATTGGAAAACACAAAAGTTTTGTGTATTTCAAGAGATTTACCGTTTGCACAAAAACGTTTTTGCGGTGCTGAAGGCCTGGAAAATGTTGAGAATTTATCTGATTTTAAAACAGGTAGTTTTGGTAAAGAATATGGCTTAGAAATTACAGATAGCGTTTTGGCTGGGTTGCACTCTAGAGTGGTAATTGTTTTAGACGAAAACGGGACTGTTAAATACACTGAGCAAGTTAGCGAAATTGCTGATGAGCCAAATTATGATGCAGCATTAACTGCGTTAGAAAAATAAAGCATGGAATTCGAAAGAGATAAAACCTTTTTTACTGGAAGATTTAAAAGTGTTGGTTTTGCGTTTAAAGGCGCAATAAAACTAATCACAACAGAACACAGCATCATGGTTCAAACCTCTGTTGCAGTTTTATTGACCATTGCTGGGTTTTATTACAAAATTTCGCATGAAGAATGGTTGATACAAACTCTAGCTATTGGATTGGTTTTAGGAATTGAAGGAATAAATACAGCAGTTGAAAAAGTAGCCGATTTTATCCATCCAGAATTTCACGAAAGAATAGGGTTTATCAAAGATATTTCTGCAGGAGCTGTTTTTTTTGCGGCTATGGCTGCCCTAGCGATTTTCAGCATCATTTACATCCCTAAAATTTAAGCATTTACGTATAAATTTTTATATTTACAGCATCTATTTAATATATAATGGCAAAAACAGTTAAGAAAGATTCTTCCAATAGCGATTTACCAAGCGAAAAACTTCCTTGGAAAATTCAACGACAATACAAAGTCATTTTTGGTTTCCTTTTAGTGCTAATTTCTATTGGACTAACGGTTGCTTTCATTTCTTGGTTTAAATACGGACCACAAGATCAAAGTAATTTAAATCAATTTCCGAATCTAAAATCAGAATCAGGAAATTGGGCAGGTGAAATTGGAAGCTATGTTTCTGAATTTTTTATTCGAAACGGATTTGGTGTCGCATCTTTTTTATTCATTAAGATATTTTTCCTAATTGGGCTTTATTTGATTTTAGATTTGCCTCTAAAAAAATTGCGAAATTCATGGTTTTGGGACCTATACATTATTGTTCTTACTTCAATTACATTAGGATTTTTTGCAGATGCTATTCCGGATCTTGGCGGAACAATTGGATTTGAAATAAATGATTTTTTTAGAGTACTTATTGGCAAAATAGGCACAGTACTTCTTATTGTTTTCGGAATATTAATTTACTTATTTTTCAAAATAAAAGTTTCTCCGGATGGAATTAAAACATTTTTTGAAAACCGCAAACAGCAAATGAGTGAAGATATGGCAGAAATACAATCAATTCAAGATGATGCCACTGCCTACAATTTAGAAGAATATGCTGTTGATGATCAGCCCGAAATGGAAGAGGAAAAACAAGAAGAGGAGCCTTTCATCATGCCGAGTTCTCAATTTGAAGTAAATAAAGAAGCTTTAAAACCAACAATTTCTAGTTATTCTGATATTGAATTAGAACCTAGTTTGAAAACCGAACCAACCGAACTTGACATCGAAGCTCCTGAGGTTTTTCCTTCACACGATGAAGTATTTGTGATTGAAAAAGCACTGGAGGAAGATGTAATGGAAGAAAATTTGGCTTCAAAATTGGTAGCCGACTTTGGTTTATTCGACCCAACTTTAGAATTATCTAATTACAAATTCCCAACAATTGATTTACTAAAAGAATATGCGTCTGTAGGAATTACAATCAATCAAGCGGAACTAGAAGAAAATAAAAACAACATTCTCGAAACGCTTCGAAATTATAAGATTGAAATCGCCCAAATTAAAGCAACCGTTGGGCCGTCGGTTACATTATATGAAATTGTTCCCGAAGCCGGAATTAGAATTTCAAAAATAAAAAGTCTTGAAGACGATATTGCACTTTCATTAGCGGCATTAGGAATTCGTATCATAGCGCCAATTCCAGGTAAAGGAACAATTGGAATTGAGGTTCCAAACAAGAATCCTACTATGGTTCCGATGAAAACCGTGATATCTTCTGCTAAATTTCAAGAGGCCGAAATGGAATTACCGATTGCTTTGGGTAAAACCATTTCCAACGAAACCTTTGTAGTGGATTTGGCAAAAATGCCTCATTTATTAATGGCTGGTGCAACTGGACAAGGAAAATCGGTAGGTTTAAATGCCGTATTGACTTCATTGTTGTACAAAAAACATCCTGCAGAAGTTAAGTTTGTTTTAGTCGATCCTAAAAAAGTGGAACTTACTTTATTCAATAAAATTGAGCGCCATTATTTAGCCAAATTACCCGATTCAGACGATGCTATTATCACCGACAACAGTAAGGTAATCAATACTTTAAACTCCCTTTGTATTGAAATGGACAACCGTTATTCTTTATTAAAAGATGCCATGGTTCGTAACATTAAAGAATACAATGAGAAATTTAAAGAACGAAAATTAAACCCAGAAAACGGACACCGCTTTTTACCCTACATTGTATTGGTAGTTGATGAGTTTGCCGATTTAATTATGACGGCCGGTAAAGAAGTTGAAACTCCAATTGCACGATTGGCGCAACTTGCTCGTGCCATTGGTATTCATTTGATTATTGCAACTCAAAGACCTTCGGTTAATGTAATTACCGGAATGATTAAAGCCAATTTCCCTGCTCGAATTGCTTTTAGAGTAACATCAAAAATTGATTCAAGAACTATTCTGGACACCGGCGGAGCAGATCAATTAATTGGTCGTGGAGATTTATTATTTTCAAACGGAAACGACTTAGTGCGTGTTCAATGTGCCTTTGTAGACACACCAGAAGTTGAAAAAATTGTAGATTTTATTGGAGCTCAAAAAGCCTACGCTACTGCCTACCAACTTCCAGAATATGTTGGAGAAGAAGGAAGTGTTAAACTGGATATTGATATTTCAGAGCGCGATCCAATGTTTAGAGAAGCTGCAGAAATAATTGTAACGGCCCAACAAGGTTCGGCATCATTATTGCAAAGAAAGCTAAAACTAGGCTATAATAGAGCTGGTAGATTAATAGACCAATTGGAAGCTGCAGGAATTGTAGGACCTTTTGAAGGAAGTAAAGCACGTAATGTAACTATTTCGGATTTAGTTGCATTAGAGCAATTTTTAAATGACGAACAAAACAATGAATACTAATGAATAAATTTATTTCCCTAGCCTTTGTAATTATTGGGCTAAGCTTAAACTTGAATGCACAAGATAAAAAAGCAAAAACACTACTATCTGAAGTTACTTCTAAAATAAAAAAATTTGACAATATTTCTATTGAATTCAAGTACACATTAAATAACTCTAAAGAAAATGTAAATCAAGACAGCAAAGGAAGTGTAGTGCTTCAGGGCAATAAATATGTGTTGAATTTTATGGGAGTGACTAAAATATTTGATGGTAAAAAAACCTACACGATTGTTCCAGAAGATGAAGAAATTACAGTTTCAAATATGAACGATAGCGATGAAAAAGCAATCACACCAAATAAAATGCTTACCTTTTTTAATAATGGCTACAAGTTTTCATGGGATATTTTGCAAAATAGTAAAGGGAGAAAAATTCAGTATATAAAACTTACCCCAAGCAACAATAAAGACCAACGGAAAGAAATTTTATTGGGAATTGACATTCAAACAAAAACAATAAACAACCTTATTGAAATCGGAAAAAACGGAACCAAAACCACGCTGACTGTTAATTCTTTCAAAACCAATCAACCTTTATCCAAAAATCAATTTACCTTTGTAGCTAGTAAATATCCAAACTACTACATTAATAAATTAGATTAAACTTTGTGAAAATAATAGATAAGTATTTATTAAAATCCTTCCTGATTACATTTGCTACGGTATTTGTAATATTGTTTTTTATATTTATACTTCAAGTTGTTTGGCTTTTTATTTCTGAACTTGCCGGAAAAGGACTTGACTTCATAATGATCATGAAGTTTCTACTCTTTGCAATGCCAAGACTAATCCCGTTAGTGCTACCTTTGTCTGTGTTATTGGCTTCCATTATGACTTACGGAAGTCTTTCTGAAAATTATGAATTTGCCGCTATTAAATCTTCTGGAATTTCATTTCAAAGAATCTTACGAAGCAATGTGATTTTCATTATTATTTTGAGTTGTATTTCATTTGTTTTTGCAAATAATGTAATTCCTTATGCTGAATACAAATTCATTAATTTTCGAAGAAATATTGCCCAAGTAAAACCCGCCATGGCAATTGCCGAAGGACAATTTAGTGAAATTGGAAATTATACCATTAAAGTTCAAAAAAAATCGGGAGATAAAGGAAATTATTTAACCGGAGTTACCATTCATAAAAAACTAGATTTCGGGCAAGGAAACACTACCGTAATCAATGCCGAAAAAGGAGAATTAGTATCCAGCGAAACTTCAAATACCTTAAAATTAATACTAACTAACGGAAATTATTATGAAGATGTAATTCCGAGTAATTATGCCGATCGAATAAAAATTCCGTTTGCAAAAGGAACATTCAAGAAAGATGTAATTAATATTGACTTATCAAAATTAAATCAAACCAACGCCGAAAGTTTCGATATTAAAGACAATACATGGATGTTAAATATTAACGAACTAAGATTTTCTTTAGATTCACTTAATAAAAATTACAAGAAAGATTTGGTTTCCTATACTGATAATATTTATTTAAGAACCAACATAAATAACACCTTTTACAACACTCAAACATCAACCAAAAAAGACAGTGTAAAAAATATTGAGTTCTTTAAAAATATTTCAAAATTAGACAAACAAGAAATTTATAAAATTGCTATCAATAATATTGAAAATACCGGTTTCACAATTAGCAGTTCACAAGTTGAAATGGAAGCCAAATTAAAAAACATAAACAACCACTGGATAGCTTATTTTGACAAATTCAAGATTGCGTTTTCATGCCTATTAATGTTTTTTATTGGAGCACCTCTAGGTTCAATCATCCGTAAAGGTGGATTAGGTTTGCCTATTGTTTTCGCTGTTTCAATTTTTATTGCTTACCATTTCATCAATACTTTTGGAATTAAACTTGCCGAAGAAAATCAAGTTCATCCTTTTCTTGGAGTCTGGCTTTCTACAATGATACTAACTCCACTTGCAATCACCCTCACCTACCGAGCAATCAATGATATTGGTGGAATGGTGAGTATTGATGGAATTTTAGACCCAATTAAAAACACATTAGTCTTCAAACAAATCAATACCTTTATTGCAAAATACAATTCATCCGAGCAACAAATTGAACTTGGTACTCCAATTGAAGTTAGTTACCCTAAAGAATTGATTGAAGATTATACGAAAACATCTAAATTCACCTTGTTGTTTTACGCAGTTTCAATGTTGCTATTTATCGCATTTGCAGCATTAAATATTACATTATTACTGTTGGTAAGTTTAATATCACTATTGCCTTTATTTTATTTTGTATACAAATCGCAAAATATAATAGCCCAAATCGAATTAAAAACAAACCAAATCATTGAACCCGGAATACTAATTTCAATTTTAGTTTCCATTCCTTTTTACATCATTATTCACTGGTATACCAAAAAGGAATTGGACAAATTAGATTCTGAAATTTCCAAATAAAACTCAAGCACAATGTCAAATTCCATACAATTGAATACCATAGAAGAAGCAATAGAAGACATCCGTCAAGGAAAAGTTATTATTGTAGTGGATGATGAAGACCGTGAAAATGAAGGTGATTTTTTGGCTGCAGCCGAAAAGGTAACGCCCGAAATGATTAATTTTATGGCAACCCACGGTAGAGGATTAATTTGTGCGCCGCTTACCGAAAGCAGATGCAAAGAATTGGAATTACGCCCCATGGTTAGCAACAATACCGATCATATGGAAACGGCTTTTACCGTGTCTGTGGATTTAAAAGGTAACGGAGTAACAACTGGAATATCTGCTTCAGATAGAGCCAAAACCATAATATCATTAATTGATAATTCAACAAAACCATTTGATTTAGCCCGACCTGGACATATTTTCCCTTTAGTTGCAAAGCAAGGTGGAGTATTGAGAAGAACTGGGCATACCGAAGCGGCAATCGATTTTGCTCGCCTTGCAGGATTAAAACCAGCAGGAGTGATTGTAGAAATCATGAACGAAGATGGTACCATGGCTCGCTTACCTCAATTGGTGGAAGTAGCCAAAAAATTCAATTTAAAATTAGTTTCAATTGAAGATTTGGTTGCCTACCGAATGCAACACGATAGTTTGATTGTAAAAAAAGAAGATTTTGAAGTGCAAACCCGCTTTGGAAACTATCGATTACGAGCATACGAACAAACAACCAACAAACAAATTCATATTGCGTTAACCAAAGGAACTTGGAATATTGGAGATCCTATTTTAACCAAAATAAATTCAACTCAAGTAAACAATGATTTATTGGGTACTTTAACCAATAACGCTGACCAGCAATTGGATAATATCTTCCAAATTATCAATCAAGAAGAACAAGGAGCGGTAATATTTATCAATCAAGATATGCAATCGGTAAATATGCTTAGCCGAATCACAGAATTAAAAACACTTCAAGAAAAAGGAATTCTGAAAGCTCCAAAAATTGTAATCGACAGTAAAGACTTCGGAATTGGCGCTCAAATTCTTCATGACATTGATATCTCAAAAATTCGATTAATATCCAATACCGAACAAACCAAGCGCGTTGGAATGATTGGATACGGTTTAGAAATTACAGAATATGTAAAATACTAGAAATAAATTAATTATATACCACACCGATTCAACTTTTGAATCGGTTTTTTTTGCTAAAAAACAGAAAAATTACATAGATAATAAACAAAAAAATCAAACTATTATTAAACAATATTCAAAATAATATTATAAAATCTAAATAATACACAAAATAACATTGCAATATTGACTAAAAATTATCAATAATTAAATTATTTTTTCCTACACAAATTACAATTATTATTTCTTTTTACTTATTTTTGTTTTATTAAGAAATCCATTTTAATTATGGCAGAAGCTCAAACCAAAGTCGAAATTACTTTTGAAGATTTTAAAGCAGAAGTTTTAAATGATTATAAAATAGCCGTTACAAGTAGAGAATGTAGCTTACTTGGAAGACGTGAAGTCCTTACCGGAAAAGCCAAGTTTGGTATTTTTGGTGACGGAAAAGAGGTGCCGCAATTGGCATTAGCCAAAGCTTTCAAAAATGGTGATTTTAGATCGGGTTACTACCGTGATCAAACTTTTATGATGGCAATTGGCGCAATGACTATCGAACAGTTTTTTGCTGGATTGTATGGTCATACCGATATTAATTTTGATCCAATGAGTGCGGGCCGTCAAATGGGCGGTCACTTTGCTACCCATTCGCTTGACGAAAAAGGAAATTGGAAAAACCTTACTGCTCAAAAAAATTCAAGTGCCGATATTTCACCTACCGCTGGTCAAATGCCTCGATTATTAGGTTTGGCTCAAGCTTCGAAAATTTATAGAAATGTTTCCGGAATAAATCAAACTAATTTCTCGCAAAACGGTAATGAAATTGCTTGGGGAACCATAGGAAATGCTTCTACTTCTGAAGGTTTGTTTTTTGAAACTATCAATGCTGCAGGAGTACTTCAAGTACCAATGGTGATGAGTGTTTGGGATGATGAATATGGTATTTCGGTTCATGCAAAACACCAAACTACTAAAGAAAATATATCAGAAATTTTAAAAGGTTTCCAAAGAGAACCTAATACAAACGGCTTTGAAATTCTAACTGTTCAAGGTTGGGACTACCCTTCCCTTGTTGCTACTTACGAACAAGCAGCTACCATTGCAAGAGAAGAACACGTTCCTGTATTAATTCATGTTAAAGAATTAACCCAACCGCAAGGTCACTCTACTTCGGGTAGTCACGAACGCTACAAAAACGCAGAGCGATTGGCTTGGGAAGCCGAATACGATTGTGTGGCACAAATGCGCAATTGGTTAATCGAAAATAATTTGGCTTCAGCTGAAGAATTGGAAGCAATTGAAGAACAAGCAAAAAAAGAAGTAAACGAAGGTAAGAAAAACGCATGGATTTCTTTTGTGACTCCAATGAAAGAAGAGCAAAAAGAATTGGTTGAGTTGCTAAATAATATTGCACAATCTTCAGAAAACAAAGTCTTTATTGAAAAAATAAGCTCCGATTTAGCTGCTATAAAAGAACCAATCCGTAAAGAGATAATTACTACTGCACGAAAAGTACTTCGAATGATAGTAAATGATTCTGCTGCAAAATCGAAACTAAGCAATTGGATAACGAATTATACTTCAAAAATTCAACCAAAATTCAGCTCTCATCTATTTTCACAATCAGAAAATAATGTTTTGACTTCAAAAGAAGTAGCGCCAATTTATGATGCCAATTCTGAAGAAGTAGACGCTCGATTGGTACTAAGAGATAATTTTGATGCTATTTTTACCAAATATCCAGAAACTTTAATTTTTGGAGAAGATTCAGGAAACATCGGCGATGTGAATCAGGGATTGGAAGGAATGCAAGAAAAATATGGCGAACTTCGTGTTGCCGATGTAGGTATTCGTGAAGCAACAATTCTGGGACAAGGAATCGGAATGGCAATGCGTGGCTTACGCCCAATTGCTGAAATTCAGTATTTAGACTATTTATTGTACGCAATCCAAATTATGAGTGATGATTTAGCAACATTGCAATATCGAACTCACGGCCGTCAAAAAGCGCCTCTTATTGTTAGAACTCGTGGACACCGTCTTGAAGGTGTATGGCATTCGGGTTCTCCAATGGGAATGATATTAAATGCTGTGCGCGGAATTCATGTTTTGGTTCCAAGAAACATGACTAAAGCTGCAGGTTTTTACAATACTCTATTAGAAAAAGATGAACCGGCTTTAGTTATTGAATGCTTAAATGGCTACCGATTAAAAGAAAAAATGCCGACCAATTTAGGCGAATTTAAAACAGCCATTGGCGTGGTAGAAACAATAAAAGAAGGTACCGATATTACACTTGTATCTTATGGATCTACGCTAAGATTAGTAGAACAAGCTTCTAAAGAATTAGAAAGCGTTGGAATCAATGCCGAAATAATAGATGCACAATCATTATTGCCTTTTGATTTGAATCAGGATGTTGTAAAAAGTATTGCAAAAACAAACCGACTTTTAATAATAGATGAAGACGTTCCTGGTGGAGCTAGTGCTTACCTGTTGCAAGAGATTATTGAAAAGCAAAATGGCTACCAATTTTTAGATAGTGCTCCGCAAACATTAAGTGCACAACCGCACCGACCAGCTTATGGTACCGATGGTGACTATTTCTCAAAACCTTCCGTAGAAGATATTTTTGAAAAAGTTTACGCTATTATGCACGAAGCGCAGCCACATAAATTTTCAAGTTTATACTAATAAAAAAACCTTCGATTGTATCGAAGGTTTTTTTTTATAATTTGGTGTGATTCTTATTAAAATACGAACATCGCTCTTTCGCTCATCATTTCGTTTACTTCTTCAGCAACTTGAGCAATCACTTCTTCATTATTGATGTTCATTAATACTCTATCAATTAAATCAACAACCGTTTCCATATCTTCTTCTACCAAACCTCTAGTAGTGATAGCTGGAGTTCCCACACGAATACCCGAAGTAACAAAAGGAGATTTGTCATCAAATGGAACCATATTTTTATTTACTGTAATTTCAGCTTTTACCAAGGCATTTTCAGCTTCTTTACCAGTAATATTTTTATTTCTTAAATCAATTAACATCATGTGGTTATCTGTACCGCCTGAGATTAATTTGTAACCTCTTTTATTAAATGCGGCTGCCATAGCTTTAGCATTTTTTTGGATTTGCATCGCATATCTAAAGAATTCATCCGTCAAGCATTCGCCAAATGCAACCGCTTTAGCAGCAATAATATGCATTAATGGACCTCCTTGATTTCCTGGAAATACAGCCAAATCCAATAAAGATGACATCATTCTAATTTCACCTTTTGGAGTAGTTAATCCCCATGGATTTTCAAAATCTTTACCCATCAAGATCATTCCACCTCTTGGTCCGCGCAAAGTTTTGTGAGTAGTGGTAGTTACAATATGACAATGCGGAATTGGATCATTCAACAATCCTTTTGCGATTAATCCAGCAGGGTGAGAAATATCTGCTAATAATAAAGCACCTACACTGTCTGCAATTTCACGGAATCGTTTAAAATCCATATCTCTGCAATAAGCCGAAGCTCCTGCAATGATTAATTTAGGTTGCTCTTTGGTTGCAATAGCTTGAATTTTATCATAATCAAATTGACCCGTTTCTGGTTCAACACCATAAAAACTTGGCGTATAAATTCTTCCTGAAAAATTAACAGGTGAACCGTGTGTTAAGTGTCCTCCGTGCGACAAATCGAAACCTAAAATTTTATCACCTGGTTGTAAGCAAGCTGCAAAAACAGCTGTATTAGCTTGCGATCCAGAATGCGGTTGCACGTTCGCATATTCTGCTCCAAATAATGCTTTGGCTCTATCAATAGCAATTTGCTCAACGATATCCACCACTTCACATCCTCCATAATATCTTTTTCCTGGATATCCCTCTGCATACTTATTGGTTAAACAAGATCCTGCAGCTTCCATTACCTGGTCACTAACAAAATTTTCAGAGGCAATAAGCTCTATTCCGTGTATTTGTCTGTCTTGTTCGTCAAGAATTAAGTCAAAGATTTCTTCGTCGCGTTGCATGTTTTTATGTATTAAAAAATTGTTTGTCAAAATTACTAAATATGTTTGTCAAATAAATTCTTAATGATATATTTGATTACATTTTTTTCAACAACAAATCAACATACTATCATGCCAAATTTAGCTAATAATCCAAATCGTAAATCCTGGATTGAAGTTCCAGAAAACAGTGATTTTCCAATTCAAAATATTCCTTTCGGAGTGTTTTTAACAAAAGAAGATGTAATCACCATAGGAACACGAATTGGAGATTGCGCCATTGATATGGGAGCTTTGCAACAGCTAGGCTATTTTGATGGAATTGAATTGACCGATGATATGTTCATGCAAGATACATTGAACGACTTCATTTCGGACGGAAAAAAAACATGGCGATTAGTACGAAATCGACTTATCGAATTATTTGATAGCGAAAATCCGTTACTTCGTGATAATGCAAAACATAGAGAAATCATCATTTTCAAAATGGAAGATATTGAAATGCAACTTCCGGTTTTAATTGGAGATTACACCGATTTTTATTCCAGTAAAGAACATGCTACCAATGTAGGGAAAATGTTTCGGGATCCAGAAAATGCATTATTACCAAACTGGCTACATATACCAGTAGGTTACCACGGTAGAAGTTCTACAATAGTTCCTTCGGGAATTCCGGTACACCGACCAATGGGACAAACATTACCAAACGGAGAAACAAGTCCGGTTTTTGGACCATCACGATTGGTGGATTTCGAATTAGAAACAGCATTTATCACTACCGATGTGAATGTTATGGGTGAAAATATTTTAATCAATGAAGCGGAAGATTATATTTTCGGAATGGTATTGCTTAATGATTGGAGCGCGAGAGATATTCAAAAATGGGAATATGTGCCTCTTGGTCCCTTCTTAGCAAAAAACTTTGCTTCATCAATTTCTCCTTGGATTATTACTATGGATGCTTTAGAACCATTTAGAACTAAAGGTCCGAAACAAGAACCAACGCCACTACCCTATTTACAACAAAAAGGAAAACATACGTACGACATTAATCTTGAAGTGTATTTAAAACCTGAAAATGCAGAAGAAAGCTTAATTTCAAAATCCAATTTCAAATACATGTATTGGTCGATGTCGCAACAGCTAACACACCATACTTCCAATGGATGCCGAGTAAATTCGGGCGACATGATGGGATCTGGAACAATTTCTGGCCCAACTGAAGACAGTTTTGGATCGATGTTGGAATTAACTTGGGGTGGAAAAAATCCAATTACTATGAAAGATGGATCAGAGCGAAAATTCATTAATGATAATGATACCGTTACCATTAAAGGATATTGTCAAAATAGCTCCATGCGAATTGGATTTGGTGAAGTTTCCAGTAAACTTCTCCCTCCTTTTGTAAGAAAATAAGAACTCAAAAAACAGCTTAAAGCTGTTTTTTTTTTATAAATAGTTTTTGATTACTTCAGCATCAATATCACTATGTGAAGCATCATAGATGCATTTCTCTTTACTGATAATA
The DNA here is from genome assembly GCF_046073885.1 of Flavobacterium sp. Taxonomy (GTDB): domain Bacteria; phylum Bacteroidota; class Bacteroidia; order Flavobacteriales; family Flavobacteriaceae; genus Flavobacterium. The sequence goes on along the minus strand of NZ_JBJTND010000021.1, from coordinate 32,412 downwards.
AGTAATTGCGGTGATTGGTGCACCACTGAAAATTTTGAAGCAATTTCATTAGAAATGTCCCTATGATTCAATAAATCTAAGTAATACGGTAGAATTTGATCGTTGGATTCAAAATCATTTTCAAATTGACGCAAAGCCATTCTACTAATACTGCAACGGGTACTGTGCTTAAATAGTACAACTAATTTTGAGTTAGATGCATCTTCTATTTCATCTAATTGAGAAACTGAGGTAAGCGCTAACCAATTGATTTTAGAATTGGTTTCCTCTTGTGGGGTTGCACCAAAAAAATTATTAAATAAACTCATATTTTGTCATTAATTAAGACTTTTTGTCGTAACTTTATATGGATTTCATCCGAAAAAAGTGTCATTTTGTCTATAATTTAGTATTGGAATATAAATTGTCCGACAATCATCAAATATAGAATTTATTAATTTAAATCAAACAATAAAAAACACACAATGAACATAAATAAATTAACCATTAAATCGCAAGAAGCTTTGCAAAAAGCACAGCTCATTGCACAGAGTTTTGGTCAACAACAACTTGAAAACGAACACCTTTTTAAAGGCATTTTAGAAGTTGATGAAAATGTGACTCCGTTTATCCTGAAAAAGCTTAATGTAAATATTGATCTTTTCAAGAAACTACTAGAAGCTACTATTCAGAGTTTTCCAAAAGTAACGGGTGGAGAACTTATGTTTTCAAGAGAAGCATCGACCACTTTAAATGAAGCAGAAATAATTGCTACAAAAAGAAACGATGAATTTGTTTCAATAGAACATTTATTATTGGCGATTTTTAAGTCGAAAAGCAAAGTCGCTCAAATACTAAAAGACCAAGGCGTTACCGAAAAAGCTTTGGAAGCAGCAATCACCGAAATGCGCAAAGGAGAACGAGTAACATCGGCATCTGCAGAAGAAACGTACAATTCCTTAAGTAAATACGCAAAAAACCTAAATGAATTGGCTCGAAGCGGAAAACTAGATCCGGTTATTGGTAGAGACGAAGAAATTCGGAGAGTCTTACAAATATTAACCCGAAGAACCAAAAACAACCCAATGTTGGTTGGAGAACCTGGTGTAGGAAAAACGGCCATTGCTGAAGGACTTGCGCACCGAATTGTTGATGGTGATGTGCCCGAAAATCTAAAAGATAAAATTGTATTTTCATTAGATATGGGAGCGCTTATTGCTGGTGCGAAATACAAAGGAGAATTTGAAGAACGATTAAAAGCTGTAGTTAAAGAAGTAACTTCTGCCGAAGGAGACATTGTTCTTTTCATTGATGAAATCCACACGCTTGTTGGTGCAGGCGGTGGCGAAGGCGCTATGGATGCCGCGAATATATTAAAACCAGCCTTGGCTCGAGGGGAACTTCGTGCAATTGGAGCAACCACATTTGACGAATATCAAAAATATTTTGAAAAAGACAAAGCTCTTGAACGCCGTTTCCAAAAAATAATGGTTGAAGAACCGGATACAGAGAGCGCTATTTCAATTTTGAGAGGAATTAAAGAAAAATACGAAACTCATCATAAAGTTCGTATTCAGGATGATGCCATTATCGCTTCGGTAGAATTATCACAACGCTACATTACGAATCGTTTTCTTCCAGACAAAGCGATTGATTTAATGGATGAAGCCGCGTCTAAATTGCGAATGGAAATCAATTCAAAGCCAGAAGAATTAGACGTCTTAGATCGTAAAATAATGCAATTAGAAATTGAAATTGAAGCGATTAAAAGAGAAAAAGATGAAAACAAGTTAAAAGGGCTTGGATTGGATTTAGCCAATTTAAAAGAAGATCGAAACGAGATTTTTACCAAATGGAAATCCGAAAAAGATGTAGTCGATTCAATTCAGTCAGTTAAGCAAGAAATTGAAGACTTTAAATTAGAAGCAGAACGCGCTGAACGCGACGGAGACTATGGAAAAGTAGCCGAAATTCGTTACGGAAAAATAAAAGAGGCACAAGAGCAATTGGATACTTTGCAAATTACATTAGCTGAAAACCAATCGGGATCCTCATTAATAAAAGAAGAAGTTACCAGAGAAGATATTGCTGAAGTGGTAGCAAAATGGACCGGAATTCCGGTTATGAAAATGCTTCAAGGAGAACGAGAAAAACTATTAAAACTAGAAGAAGAATTACACCATCGTGTTGTTGGTCAAGAAGAAGCGATTGAAGCGGTTAGTGATGCCGTGAGAAGAAGTCGTGCAGGATTGCAAGATATGAAAAAGCCAGTTGGAACTTTCTTATTTCTTGGAACTACTGGTGTTGGCAAAACCGAATTAGCGAAAGCGCTTGCCGAATACTTATTTGACGATGAAAATGCAATGACCCGAATTGATATGAGTGAATACCAAGAGCGTCATAGCGTAAGCCGATTGGTTGGTGCGCCTCCTGGCTATGTGGGTTATGATGAAGGCGGTCAGTTAACGGAAGCGGTACGAAGAAAACCATATTCCGTTATCTTGTTGGACGAAATAGAGAAAGCACATCCGGATACTTTCAATATATTGTTACAGGTTTTAGATGAAGGAAGATTAACGGATAATAAAGGCCGAGTTGCTGACTTTAAAAACGCAATTATTATCATGACTTCAAACATTGGTAGCGCTATTATTCAGGAAAAATTTGAAAACATAAAAGGTGTAGATGCAGCAATTGAAGCAGCCAAAACTGAAGTTATAGGTTTATTGAAACAAATGGTCCGACCTGAATTCATTAACCGTATTGATGAAATTGTAATGTTTACGCCTTTATCGTCTGATAATATTAAAGAGATTGTTGGACTTCAGTTGAAGGGATTAGTTAAAATGCTAGCGGAACAAAGCATAACCATGGATGCAACTCCTGAAGCTATAAATTATTTATCAGAAAAAGGATACGACCCACAATATGGAGCTCGTCCTGTAAAAAGAGTCATTCAGCGTGAAGTTTTAAACCAACTTTCTAAAGAAATATTGGCCGGCAAAGTAACCACCGATAGTATTATTTTATTGGATTGTTTTGATGGGCAATTGGTTTTTCGAAATCAAAATGAACTGAATTAATTCCAAATTTGTAATAAATTAAAAAAATAGTACATTTATATTTTGTTATTAAATAGATAAATATGAAAAATATTATTTTAAAAAATGGAACTATTGGGGGATTAATAATTGCTACCTCTATGGCAATTGGAACTTATTTGTGTTACAATAGTTCAAAAGGATTTGAACCTAATTATGCTATAGGATTTGGCGGAATGCTACTTGCTTTTATCTTTATTTATTTGGGAATCGAACGCTATCGAAAAATAGCTAATGGCAAAATATCATTTTCAAAGGCACTTCAAATTGGTTCCTTAATAACTTTATTAATTTCCACGTTTTATGTTGGGGTTTGGCTAATTGTTTATTACAACTTCTTCCCTGATTTCATTGAGAAATATGCGCAATCAGAAATCGCTCATGCTACTCCATCTGAATTAGCAGAAGTAACTACAAAAATGGAATCCTATAAGGAAATGTATAAAAATCCTTTGATGATTATTCTGTTAACCTATATGGAGATAGTGCCATTTGGAATTGTAATCACATTAATTAGTTCCTTAATTTTAAAGAAAAAATAAAAAAGGCCCGCAGTTGCGGGCCTTTTAATATTTAATATCTAATCTTATTTATCTCTAGTAAAATCAAAACTTTGAGGACCTACACTTAAATTAAATCCATCTTTTGCTTCATTAAACTGAATTACTAAACCAGCTTGGTCTAAAGTAAATTTACCAGCACCTTTATTTTCTAAAGCAGTAGAAGGTTGACCTTGAGCATTAATAACTAAGCTTTCCTCTTCCTCTGTAAAAGTAATTTTAATTGGAAGTTTAGTACTTGAGAATTTTCCTAAGTAAGGAGATAACGATTCAACTTTAGTAATTCCATTTTTTTCAATAGTCCATACATTATTTTCTGAATTACTGTCTGGTAACTTATTATCTGGGTCAATTGTAATCGAATCTAATTCTTCAGTAGTATCTACTTTAAATGTCCAATCTGAATTTCGCTCCCATACTTCTACAGGTAATGATTTTCTTGAAACAGCTCCACTTTTTGTTTTGATTTCAATTTCAACTGGCATCACCATTTTTTCTAGGTTTTCAATTGTGATAATTGCTCCTTTTTTAGCATCTCCTTTTACATATTTAACCTTTGAAATTCCTTGATCCAATCTCCAGTTATTAATAAACCAGCTTCTCCAAAACCAACCCAAATCTTCACCTGCTACATTTTCAATAGTTCTAAAGAAATCGTCTGGCATAGGATGTTTAAAAGCCCAACGCTCTGTGTAAGTTCTAAATGCTTTATCAAATCGTTCTTTACCTAACACATTATTTCTAAGCATATCTAATCCTGCACCTGGTTTAAAATAAGCTAATATTCCAAGATTTGCTTCTTTTAAATTTCCTGGATTAGCCATTACTGGCTCCAAACTAGGATCAGTCAGCATTTCTGAAACTTCGTGCATATTTTGTTCTGGTTGCTTGTATTCACCATTATTAAAATCTTGAGCACTTAATCCATTAATAAAAGTATTAAATCCTTCATCCATCCACGCAAATAAACGTTCATTAGAACCTACAATCATTGGATACCAACCGTGACCAAATTCATGATCTGTAACTCCCCAAAGTTCTGCACCTTTTGATGTTAATTCACAAAAAACAATACCTGGATATTCCATTCCGCCTTCATTACCAGCTACGTTAGTTGCTGCAGGATAAGGAAATTCAAACCATCTTTTTGAATAATTTTCAATCGATGTTTTTGTATATTCTGTAGCTCTTCCCCAAGCTTCTTGACCATCAGATTCAACTGGATAGGTTGAAATAGCCAATGCTTTTTTTCCACTAGGCAGATTGATTCGAGCTGCATCTACAATAAATGCTGCTGAAGAAGCCCAAGAAACATCTCGCGCATTTTTAATTTTAAATTTCCAAGTAAGGGTAGATTTTCCTTCTGGACGAGTTCCAACTTGCGTTACTTCTTCTGCAGTACGAATCATAACGGTTTTATCACTTGCTTTTGCAGCAGCCCAACGTTTTTGTTGCTCAGCAGTATACACTTCTGAAGTGTTAAGCAATTCACCAGAACAAACTACAATATGACTAGCTGGCGCAGTAATTGCTACATCAAAATCACCATATTCTAAATAAAATTCTCCTGCTCCAAGGTAAGGATATGTGTTCCAACCACGAACGTCGTCATAAACACACATTCTAGGATACCATTGAGCCACTGTGAAAATTTTTCCGTTTTTAGTATCAACAACTCCCATTCGATCCGAGCCATAATCTGGAGAAACGAATGAAAATTCAATTTTTAATTTAACCGATGCACCATTTCCATTTAACTCTTGTGGAAGATTTACTTGCATACGAGTATCTACAATAGAATAAGTTGCTTCTTTCTCAACCGTCTTTCCACCTACTGTTGAAATCACTTTAAGCGATTTTATTTTAATACCTCCGTCAAAATCCTGTCCTTTGGCACCATTTCTACTTCCTTTTAATGGAATGATAGCGTTACCACGGGAATCTTTTTTAAATAAATTTTGCTCCAAATTCATCCATAAAAAACTTAGTTTATCTGGACTATTATTAGTGTACGTTAAAATTTCTGACCCTGAAATTTCTTTAGTTTGCTCATTCAAATTTGCGGTTAAAGTGTAATCCGCACGATTTTGCCAGTATTTAGGACCTGGCTGACCACTTGCAGAACGTGTTTCCGTTGCATTTTTTGTATAAAAATTATTAGCAAATGTTTCATTATAATTATAATTTGACATTGGCTTGGCGTCCTGAGCATTTACAGAAGTAAATCCGAAAAACAAAGCGCTAAAAATAGAAGCTTTTAAAATAAATTTTTTCATAGATTGGAGTTAGTTAATTGATAAACAAATAAAAGAAAAAAATGCTTTTGATTTCACAAAAGCATCTTAATTAGTTATATATAAATGTAATTTGTTACACTAATTTTTTATTTACTGTACTTTTTCTTTCTCAAAAAAGTAAAAACAATTCCAAAAACTAAAACTAAGGTTATAGGAATACCAATAGTTTGAATCTGAGAAAAAGTATAATTTTCGGTTACTTTTTGAGTGTCTAAAATAGGCAATGCAACTTCTTTACTTCTAATATTTATCAAGCCATTATCATCCAATAAATAATTTACACAATTAAGCATAAACTCTTTATTTGCATACAAATTATTGGTCCATTTATCAAATCCTAACTCTAATGGTTGGTAGTCTTTGTCCAATTGATTTCTTATCACATCTCCATCTGAAATAAGAATCATTTTTGAATCTCTTCCTGTTGGTTTAAAATCTTTTTCTGCAAATGGAAGGACTCTATTTTGGTAAACCGAGTTGAATTTACCTTCTAATAAAACTGCAACCGGAAGGTTTCCATGACCAAAAAACTCTTTTTGTTCTGGGCGATCTTCAACCATATTTAAATTTACTTGTGTAGGTGTACCAACCGATTTTGAATAAGGGGAACTTTGTAATAATACCGTCTTTTTTATGTCGTTTTTTAGAACTTCTATAGGGTTAGTGAACTCAAATTTTATTCCGTCCAAATTACTTACAATAGCGTTTGTTTTGGAATTATCCATATTTGCAACAGGATAAACCATTGGAGAAAACAACCATGGAAATTTAGTATATTGTGTAGCACTACCCTGCTGACCTGTAGCCAAAGATATTGGGGTTGCCATGATGTCTTTGATTAAATCGGGCTTAATACGAACACCATATTTAAAGAATAGATCATTTAAATTCAAATCTCTTGGAAAAGCCATGTTCTCACCTGTTTCCATCAAACTATCCATTTCCATATTCACTTGATCTACAAGCCAAATCGTATTACCTCCATTGATAAGGAACTGGTCTAATACTTGTTTTTCAGAATCAGAAAAAGCCTCGGTTGGCTTAGCAATAATAGCCAAATCGTATTTTTTCAATTCTTTTAGAGTATTCTCCGGATTTTTTGCAACCGAATCTAAAGTGAAGGGCCCAATAAAATAATTTTCTCTAACCGACTTTAAAAAATCGGCTATTAATAAATCATGTAGCTCACCATTTCCTTTAATAATAGCTACTTTCTTCTCCCGTGTTTTAGTAACTGTATTAAAAGCATTTGAAAAAGCATATTCTAAATGCTGTACCGAGCTTACTACTTTTTGAGCTGTAGATGCACCCATCATGTTTTTAAGCAATGGCACTTTTGCACTTTTATTGCCATAACTTACAACAGCCCATGGAAAAACAATTTCTTGAGTTTGTTTTCCTTTTTCATCCATTGTAACATTGAGAGGCATTAAACCCCTATCATAAAACTTTTGTAAGGTTTTGTCGCGATCTTCCTCTTTATCCAACGGATTAATAAATTGGAAAATAACATTAGAATTAGTTGCCTTAAACTCCTCTAAAAGCTGTTGGGTTTCTGTTTGCAATTTTTTGAATTCACCTGGAAAATTTCCTTCCAAAAAAACATCAACATAAAGTGGTTCTTTCACTTCGCTAATTATGTTCAACGAAGTTTGTGAAAGTGTATACCTTTTATCTTCAGTTAAATCAAAACGTTTAAAAAGAAAATGACCGGCAAAATTAACAGCCATTATTATAAAAATAATGGTAAATAGATTTTTTAAATTAGGGTTCTTATTTTCCATTATGATTTAAGCGATTTAAGTTTGTAAACAGTCACCGACAAAAACAAGGTGGTAATACTCATAAAATAAAGAGCATCTCGGGTATCAATAACTCCACGACTCATACTTTTAAAGTGATTTTCCATTCCGAAGAAAGAAATAAACTCTTGCCAATCTTTAAATTGGGAAGCAATTCCTTGAAATCCAAAATACAAAAAGAAGCATAAAAATACGGAGATAATAAATGCAACGATTTGATTCTCTGAAAGTGAGGAAGTAAATACTCCAATTGCTGCATATCCAGAAATCAAAAATAAAAGTCCAAAATAAGAACCTAAAGTACTTCCCATGTCTATATTACCTTCGGGCATTCCTAGCCCATACAGCACATAAACATAGATTAAAGTTGGAATAATTGCTATGATAATAAGAGCAAAAGCACCTAGATATTTACCAATTACAATTTCCCAAATTGATATTGGTTTGGTTACTAATAATTCCAAAGTACCTTGTTTCATTTCATCTGAAAAACTGCGCATAGTAACTGCTGGAATAAGAAAAATCAATATCCAAGGAGATATTGTAAAGAAAGGAGATAAATCGGCAAAGCCACTATTTAAAATATTGTATTCTCCTTCAAAAACCCATAGAAACAATCCGTTCAGTAACAGAAAAATAGCAATCACCAAATAACCTATTGGCGATCCAAAAAAGGATTTTATTTCTCTTAATAATATTGATTTCATAATTTATTCTAAAGTAACTAATTTGTCTACACTCCACGCTTCGGGTTTATCGTTGAATAACTTTTTGGTAAAAGTCCAAACTTCATCAAATAAAGCCGATTTTCTATAATTTTCTAAATCTTCTTCTGTATCCCAATAACTATAGGTAAATAGAATTTGGGGGTTGTTTTTATCTTGATACAATTCTAGAAAACGATTTCCGGGCGCATTTCGTATGTGAGTTTTCACTAATTCGAAATTTTCTAGGAATGCCGGGATGTTTTCTAGGTGAAAAGACATTTTCACAATTCGTACAAACATATATTATTTTTTTAATTCGTTTTCAAAATCAACCCGCTCCTTTTTCCACATATTTGAAAAATAAGCCTCATTAATTAGTATTTGATTCGCCAATCTTTGATAAAACCCAGCTGCTTCGTCATAATAAAATGGCTTCTTTTTTCTTGAGCAAAAAATGTAGTCGTTTGATAAATGATACGAACTAGCCTTTTTTAATATTGAAGCAAAATTACGAACATTACTTCTTAAAAACGCATTAATCACTTCCTCTAATTCGTTTTTTTGATTGTAATCAACTTCACTGTACTTGAAAAAATTTCCATAATATTTCCAACGCATAGCGCCTAAAATAAAAATAAAACTAGCTTCATTATACTGGTCTTTATTGAGAAGTATAGTTGCTTCATGAAAATATTTCAAAGGAGATTGTGTATTTAATTTAGAAGCAATTTCAAAAATAGTACTGCCTACTTCCCCATTTTTATTATTTGTTTTTAAATTGTCAGAATAAGTATAGAATTTTACAAAAGTACTATCTAAATTTTGAGCGTTAAGTCCAACATAATTAAGTAATAAAAACAGGATTGTAAATTTCTTCATTAAACTATTTTTAACTGAAATTTATCAATACAAAATCGCGGTATTCCAAACCAAGTAAGCTGGATGCCGAACCAATTTTGGGATTACTTTTATACAAACCAATTTCTAAAAATCCTGCTTCATTAAAAATAGCCAACGATTTTCCCATGATATTATACAAAGATTGCTTTTCTATTGTTTCAATATCGGAATATTTTGCAAAAATACTTTTGACTTTTTTACTTTTAAATTGCACTTCATAAGGTCTCCCCTTGGCCGTTTCTAAAAACAATTTCTTAGTAATATTGGTAATTGCGTTTCCAAAATTATCAATATACACTACATACCCTTTAATTGAATTTTTATCGGAAGACACTACTGCCTGCAATTCGGTAACTTCTTTAAGCGATTGAATTTCTTTTCCTATCACCGTAAGCGCGCCACCTTTTGCAATGTGTACCGCAGAAGTAACCAAAACATCCATATCGGTTGCATCAGGCAATAACCGATCATGAATAGTAATCGAAACCATTTTTTGTGGTTTCAATTGGGTGGTCAAAAGGCTTAAAATTCCATTATCGGCAGTAACAAAAAAATGATCATTCCACTGAACAACAATATGCTGATTGTCTTCTTTTAATTCGATATCCACACCAATTAAATGTACCGTACCTTTAGGAAAACTAGCATACGCACCTTGAAGTAAATAACTTGCTTCACTCACGTTAAATGGATCTACTTGATGTGATATATCAACCAGAATCAAATCTTTATTTTGTGACAAAATCTTCCCCTTCAAAGCACCCACATAATGGTCTTTGGTTCCGTAATCGGTAGTAAGGGTAATTATTGACATAAAATTGTTTATAAATAATTCGGAATTGTACCGGTGTATTTCTTAAATTTGAAATGATTGCAAATCTACTAATAAATAGTAAAAAATAATTAAAAAACTACTACCATTTGAACGAACGCATCATTGAATTACACGACATCGCTCCAAAAGAATTTTGGGGAACACAAGACTCCCATCTTGAAACTATTAAAAAGTACTACCCAAGATTAAAAATTGTTGCAAGAGGAACTACTCTTAAGGTATTTGGTGAAAAAGCAGAATTAGATGAATTTGAAACCCGATTCAACAGATTGATGCTACACTTTACAAGGTATAACAACATTGATTCGAATGTAATTGATCGAGTTATTCAAAGTAATTCAGCTGAAGAACAGCGCATGCCCGATCATGAAAAAATATTGGTACATGGAATTGGCGGAAAGCTCATAAAAGCCATGACACCAAACCAGCATTTACTTGTAGAAACTGTTTTTAAAAACGACATGGTTTTTGCAGTTGGCCCAGCAGGAACAGGTAAAACCTATACCGGTGTTGCGCTTGCTGTTAAGGCACTGAAAGAAAAACAAGTAAAGAGAATCATCTTAACTCGACCTGCAGTTGAAGCAGGTGAAAACTTAGGTTTTTTGCCTGGAGATATGAAAGAAAAGTTGGATCCCTATATGCAGCCACTTTATGATGCTTTACGCGATATGCTTCCACCACAAACATTGGACGATTATATCCTAAAAGGGATTATACAAATAGCCCCTTTAGCATTTATGAGAGGTCGAACTTTAGACAATGCTTTTGTGATTTTGGATGAAGCGCAAAATACAACCCACTCCCAAATGAAAATGTTTTTAACGCGTATGGGAAAAAACGCCAAATTCATCATTACCGGAGATCCGGGACAAGTTGATTTACCGAGAAGGACTATTTCGGGATTAAAAGAAGCTTTATTGGTTTTGAAAGACATAGAAGGAATTGGCATCATTTACCTTGATGATAAAGATATTGTTCGCCATCGATTGGTGAAAAAAGTTATTGATGCTTATAAAAGCATTGAAAATCACGATTAATTTCGGTTTAGATTATTACTTAAATTTGCATGAAATTAGAGCCCTATGAAAGACCTGAGCAATTATAGAAAATCCTATGAAAAAAGTGAGCTACTAGAGCAAAATCTTCCTGAAGATCCAATTAATTTATTTAATCGTTGGTTTCATGAAACTGAAGATTTTGGAGGGGTTGAAGAAGTAAATGCCATGACTGTTGCTACTGTAGGTTTGGATGGTTTTCCAAAATCGAGGGTGGTTTTATTAAAAAAATTCAACGAAGAAGGATTTATATTCTACACCAATTACAATTCAGAAAAGGGAAAAGCAATTCAACAAAACCCTAATATTTGCCTTTCCTTTTTTTGGACAAATTTAGAAAGACAAGTAATTATTAAAGGTATTGCCGAAAAAACTATTGAAGCAGTTTCTGATAATTATTTTGCCTCGAGACCAGACGGAAGTAAGCTTGGCGCTATAGTATCTCCACAGAGTGAAGTGATCCCTAATCGAGAATTTCTTGAATCCAATTTGAAAAAACTTGAACAAGACTATCAAAATATTGAAATTGAAAGACCAAAACATTGGGGAGGTTTTTTGGTAAGACCAGTAGAGGTCGAATTTTGGCAAGGTCGCGCCAACAGATTACACGACAGAATTAGATACCAATTACAGTCCGATTTTAATTGGAAAATGGACCGATTGGCTCCTTAATTAGGATAAAAATTAATCATTAAATAACATTTAAAACTTTATTACTTTTATTATCGTTATACATTTGTGTAAATAATAAGTTGTTTTAAAGAAATCAATATATGAATACAGAAACCAATTATAAATATATAGATCGAGAAAAAAGTTGGTTAAATTTCAACGCAAGAGTACTTCAAGAAGCGGCGGACGAAGCAGTACCCTTATTAGACAGACTTAGATTTTTAGGTATTTTTTCTAATAATTTAGATGAGTTTTTCCGTGTTCGATTTGCTGCAATAAGAAGACTTAGCTTATCAGGCGAATCGGGAGAAAAAATACTTGGTGGAATTACTGCACAACAATTACTTAAAGACATTACAGAAATTGTAATTAAGCAACAAGCCGATAGTTTGAAAATTCTAAGTGATATCGAAAAACAATTAGAAAAAGAAAACATTATCATAGTAAATGAAAATGAACTGTGTCAGGAACATCAAGATTTTGTTCATGATCTATTCATTCAAAAGGTAAGTCCGGAGCTGGTTACCATCATCTTAAATGACTTGGCTGAATTCCCTTTACTAAAAGACACTTCGGGTTATCTAGCCATTAAATTGGTAATGAAAACTGAGGAGAAATCTAAAGTTCTAGGTTTGGTTAAACCAAAAAACGAAATTCGTTATGCCATAATTGAAATACCAAAAAACATCAACCGAATTGTGGTGCTTCCATCTATTGGAGACAAACAATATATCATGCTCTTGGATGATGTAATTCGTTATAACTTGAGTAGCATTTTCAACATTTTTGATTACCAGAGTATTTCGGCACACATGATCAAAATTACTCGCGACGCACAATTAGATATTGACAGCGACATGAGTAAAAGTATGTTGCAAAAGATAGCCACTTCGGTAAAAGACAGAAGAATTGGAGAACCCGTTCGATTTGTTTATGATAAAACTATTGACAAAGACACCTTGGCGTTCTTTTTAAACAGAATGAAAATTGAAGCTACGGATAGTATCATCCCTGGAGGAAGATACCATAATAGAAGAGATTATATTGACTTTCCAAATTTGGGTAGGTTTGACTTATTGTACCAACAAAAGAAACCTTTGGATGTTCCGGGGTTGAGCCTTGAAGGTAGTATCTTAAATAAAATTGCTAAAAAGGATTTTTTAATTTTTGCACCCTATCAATCGTATTCTTATTTGATAAAATTTTTAAGAGAAGCAGCACTTGATCCAAAAGTAACTTCAATAAAAATTACTTTGTATCGATTAGCAAAAAACTCTCAAATCATCAGCTCCTTAATCAATGCAGCCAAAAATGGTAAACGCGTTGTAGTTCAAATTGAATTGCAAGCTCGTTTTGATGAGGCCAATAATATTTCTTATGCAGAACAAATGCAACAGGAAGGTATCGAATTAATTTTTGGTATAAAAGGTTTGAAGGTTCACAGTAAAATATGTGTAATTGATCGATTTGAAGAAGGAAAAACAAAACGCTACGGATTTATTTCTACAGGGAATTTCAATGAGTCGACTGCAAAAGTATATACCGATGTCACATTGTTAACCAGCCACCAACAAATATTAAAAGACGTTACCAAAATTTTTGAGTTTTTTGAAATAAATTACCGTCTTCATAGATACAAGCATTTAATTGTTTCTCCACATTATTCACGAGGAAGATTTTATAAACTTATAGACCGAGAAATTCACAATGCAATGGCAGGAAGACCTGCCTATATTAATTTAAAAATGAATAGTTTATCTGATTTTTCAATGATAGACAAACTATATGAAGCAAGTAATGCAGGGGTTAAAATGAAATTGCAAATTCGTGGAATATGTTCTTTAATTCCGGGTGTGAAAGGAATGAGTGAAAATATAGAAGCCATAAGTATTGTAGATAATTTTTTAGAACATTCTAGAGTATTTATTTTTTGTAATGATAACAATCCAGAAGTATTTATTTCTTCAGCCGATTTTATGACTCGTAATTTAGATGGTCGTGTAGAAGTTACCTGCCCTATTTATCAAGAAGACATAAAAAAACAATTGATCGAGACATTTGAAGTGGGTTGGAAAGGAAATGTAAAAGCGCGTTTTCATTCTGAAAAATTAGACAACAAATACCGAATTCGAAAAGAAAATGAACCTGTATTTAGAGCACAATTAGAAACATACAATTATTATAAAAACCTTCAAGAACCAAGTAACGACAACTTGTTTTAATTGCACAATAACCGCCAATAGTAAATGATTTCAATTAAAAAATATGCCGCAATTGACATAGGCTCTAACGCCATGCGATTGTTAATTACAAATATCGTAGAACAAAAAGGAAAAGACACCCAATTTAACAAATCAGAACTTGTGAGAGTTCCCATTCGTTTGGGTCAAGATGCTTTTACGGTAGGTGAAATTACTCCAGAAAATATAGACCGAATGATTGATGCTATGGATGCCTTTAAATTAATTATAAAAGTGTATAAAGTAGAGCGCTATAAAGCGTGCGCTACTTCGGCGATGCGAGAGGCTTACAATAACAAGGAAGTTGTACATATAATAAAAGAAAAAACAGGAATTGAAATTGATATTATTGACGGAAAACAAGAGGCTGCAATAATTGCATCATCTGATTTACATAATTTAATTGCTACTGATAAAACCTACCTATATGTTGATGTAGGTGGTGGAAGCACCGAATTTTCTTTGTTTTCGGATGGAAAAATGGTGGTTTCTAAATCTTTTAAAAACGGTACCGTTCGATTGATAAACAACATGGTTAATGAAGTTGTTTGGGAAGAAATTGAAAAATGGATAAAACAACATTGTGAGCCCTACGAAAACATTACTCTAATTGGATCAGGGGGAAATATTAATAAGATATTCAAACTTTCTGGGAAACAGCAAGAAAAACCATTGTCTTACATGTATTTGAATTCTCAATACCAATATTTAAGTTCATTAACCTATGAACAACGAATTGCAGAACTTGGATTGAATACAGACCGTGCCGATGTGATCATCCCTGCAACTCGCATTTATTTAAATGCTATGAAATGGAGCGGAGCTCGACAAATATATGTTCCTAAAATCGGACTTTCTGATGGAATTGTAAAAGCCATGTATTATGGAAAAATCTAAATCTTAACCTCCTAAAAACCACACCAAAAATTATGAAAAAAATTCTATTATTAATTACATTGATAACTCTTGTTTCATGTAAGCAAGAGGAAAAATCGGACACTTATTTTCAATCTGAAACTTCAGGAATGCAAATCGGTGGCGTTCAAAAAATCGCTATTGAAACTCCAAAAGGGAAATTTAATGTTTGGACAAAACGCATTGGAAACAATCCGAAAATTAAATTACTGCTTCTAAATGGTGGCCCAGGAATGTCTCATGAGTACTTTGAATGCATGGAAAGCTTTTTACCAAAAGAAGGAATTGAATTTATTTACTACGACCAATTGGGTACTGGTTTTTCTGATAATCCAAACGATACAACAATGTGGGACCTACCTAGATATGTTGAAGAAGTAGAACAAGTGCGTGTAGCATTAAAACTGAATAAAGATAATTTTTATTTATTAGGACATTCTTGGGGTGGAATTTTAGCCATGCAATATGCGCTTAAATACCAGAATAATCTTAAAGGAATTGTGGTTTCCAATATGATGGCGAGTTGCCCAAAATATGGAGAATATTCTAAAGTTTTACAAAGTCAATTGAATCCTGATGTATTAAAATCAATTCAAGATTTGGAGGCAAAAAAAGACTATTCCAACCCAAAATACATGGAACTATTAATGGCAAATTTTTACAATCAGCATATTTTAAGATTACCTGTAAACGAATGGCCTGAGCCAGTTACAAGATCAATGGGAAGATTGAATCAATCACTCTATATTACGATGCAAGGTCCAAGCGAAATGGGACTTTCAGGTAAATTAACCCACTGGGATGTTTCTAAGGAATTAAAGAATATTTCCGTTCCAACCTTAGTAATTGGAGCAAAATACGACACCATGGATCCAGAATATATGAAATGGATGGCTACACAATTTCAAAAAGGAACCTATTTGTATTGTGCAAACGGAAGTCATATGAGTTTATATGATGACCAACAAACTTATATGAAAGGCTTAATTGATTTCTTGAAAAAAGGAAATGAATAATAAAAAAGGGATGTACTTACATCCCTTTTTTATTTTATAAATCCAAATCAAAAGCACGTCGGAGTTCTTCTAGATGCGGATTGATTTCATTTAGTCTGTTGTATTTATCTTGAGCAGTAAAAGCTATTTTACTTTTCACACTTTCGTTTACAACCACTTCAATAGCTAATTCGTGATTGTGTAAATGTCCGCGTAAATATCCTAAAAGATCTGGTTTTTCTTTGTCAAAATCAATTTTAGAACCTTCATTTGGCAACTCATAAATAATTTTAGATCCTTCCAATTTAGGGTCGCTAATTCGCAATAAAGAAGCCATAATCATGTACCCTTTATCTGTAAGTCGTTGTGCGTATTTAAACCAATAATCAAGCATTTCGGTTTCGGTAAAAGCTTCAGTTGGAAAATGAACTTCCTCTTTTACCATTCCTTTTTGGGCTTCCTGCATTTCTTTTTTAGCACGAATACTTGCTAATGAAAGCGCTGAAACATTTGCTTGACCTGAAACTGGTGTAGAATTTTGTATAGCAGATTCTTGGCTTTGGGTAACAATTGGTTCATTCTCAATTGGAGCCGATTCAACATCAACTTCAATCTCCTGATTTACAACTTCTACCTTCTCGCTAGTTTCTTCCACCTTCTGACTTTCCTCCTGTTTTTTCAAGCTTGGCGCTTCAACAATGGAGTAATCGGATCTTCTATAATAAGTGGGGGGAATTATAAAATCATTTTTTTTTTCTCCATCAAAATTGATAGAGCAAAGTTGCATAAGGGCAAGTTCTACAAGTAATCTTTGGTTTTGGGAAACTTTAAATTTTAAATCGCAATCATTAGCAATTTCGATACTTTTTAATAAAAAATCTGTAGAACATTTTTGAGCCTGTTCTCCATATAATTTTTGAGCCTGCTCCCCTGCTTCCAGTAAAGAAAGGGTCGATGGATTTTTGGAAACTAACAAATCTCTAAAATGCGAAGCCAATCCTGCGATAAAATGATGACCGTCAAAACCTTTTGAAAGAATATCATTATAGGAAACCAAAATTTGAGGAATGTTATTTTCCAAAATCAAATCGGTTATCGAGACATACGTCTCGTAATCCAACACATTAAGGTTTTCAGTAACTGCTTGTCTAGTTAAGTTGGTCCCGCAATAAGAAACTACTCTATCAAAAATAGACAATGCGTCCCGCATCGCACCATCCGCCTTTTGAGCAATAATATGAAGCGCATCATCTTCAAATAAAACCCCTTGACTAGCAGCAACTTCAGCCAAATGCTCTTTAGCATCTTTTACTGTAATTCTTTTAAAATCAAATATTTGACAACGAGATAATATCGTTGGAATGATTTTATGTTTTTCGGTTGTCGCCAAAATAAAAATAGCATGCTTTGGAGGCTCCTCTAAAGTCTTCAAAAAAGCATTAAATGCTGCAGAAGACAACATGTGCACCTCGTCAATAATATAAACTTTATACTGACCTGTTTGTGGAGGAATCCGCACTTGATCAATCAAGTTTCTAATATCGTCTACCGAGTTATTAGAAGCCGCATCCAATTCAAACACATTAAATGCAAAATCTTCATTCGGATCATCGTATCCCGGTTGGTTAATTTTTCGCGCTAAGATTCGGGCACAAGTTGTTTTTCCAACACCACGAGGTCCTGTAAACAATAATGCAGAAGCAAGGTGATTGGTTTCAATGGCATTCAACAATGTACTTGTAATAGCTTGCTGTCCCACCACATCTTTAAATGTTTGAGGACGGTATTTACGAGCAGATACAACAAATTGTTCCATAGAAATAGTATTGGTTTACAAATATAGCTTTAAAAATATCAATCTCAAATATCAAAAAACCAACATTTATCAATAAAAACGCCATTTTGTTAACAAAAAACACTAGCAAAATCTAGATTAAACCCTAATGAAAACGAACACCACTATTTTGCTTTTTGTTTCATTAATTTGTTAGTACCTTTGTATCGAAATGATAAAAACTGCAAACATACTTAACAAAAGAGCCCGATTTGATTACGAAGTAATTGAAACCTACACGGCGGGTATTGTGCTAACCGGAACCGAAATAAAATCGATTCGATTAGGTAAAGCTCAAATTGCAGAAAGCTTTTGTGAGTTTAATAATGGAGAACTTTTTGCCATTAATACCTATATTGAGGAGTATGCATTTGGAAATCAATTCAATCATAAATCCAGAAGCGAGCGCAAACTTTTGCTGAACAAAAGAGAATTAAAAACCCTAGCTCGAAATGTGGAATCAAAAGGACTTACAATAGTTCCGCTTCGCTTATTTACCAATGAAAAAGGACTTGCTAAATTGGAAATTGCACTTTGCAGAGGTAAGAAAACCTATGACAAACGCGAATCTCTAAAAGAACAAGATACCAAACGCGACTTAGATCGAATTAAAAAAGAATTTTAATTTATCTTTATCAAATGAAAGATTTATTAAAAAACGCTCGGGTAAATAAAAATCTAGGAACGCGCCAACTTGCTGCGCTAGTAAATATCGACCCTGCTATTATTAGTAAATTTGAAAGTGGTCAAAGAATTCCTACCGAAAAACAAATTATAGTTTTAGCAAATCAATTGGAAATCGACCTAAACTCCCTCAAAGTGGTATGGTATAAGCAAAAAATTCAGCATCAAATAGATTTCAATCCGCAGTCCATTCAAGCAATAACAGAAATATTAAAAGAAAAAGGAATTGAACTTAATGCGAATTCCAAAGAAACTCAAATAGCAGAAATACTATCTGAAATCGAAAATTTAAAAACTAAATTGAATTCGATTTAAGATTTGTTTTCTAATAGAGGTACGAATTTAAAATCGCCAAATTCGTGTTTTTCAAATTGGGTTTCGTTTTTACGAATAAGCAAAGTCATTATTTGCTCGTTTTCCCCAACCGGAATAACCAACCTACCTCCTATTTTTAACTGTGCCATTAAAGGTTGCGGAATAATTGGTGCACCTGCGGTTACTATGATACTATCAAACGGAGCATGATTTGGCAAACCTTTATATCCATCGCCAAAAGACAAATGTTTAGCTCTAATTCCTAATTTAGGCAATAATAATGAAGTCGTTTTGAATAATTCATTTTGACGTTCAACTGAATATACTTTAGCTCCCAGCAAACACAAAACAGCAGTTTGATATCCACTACCGGTTCCTATTTCTAGTATTTTTTGATCTTTTTTTACATCCAAAAGTTGGCTTTGAAAAGCAACGGTGTAAGGCTGTGAAATGGTTTGCCCTGCCCCTATTGGAAATGCTTTATCCTGGTAGGCAAAATCTTCGAAACTCGAATTCAAAAACAAATGACGCGGTATAGTACGAATTGCTTCCAATACATTTTTATCAGTTATGCCTTTATCTTCAAGAATTTTAGCCAACTGATTGCGAAGTCCTTTATGTTTATTCGTGTCTTTCAATTTTAGGATCTAAATTATTCCGTAAAAATAGAAAACAAATTACCAATTATCAATTACCAATTATCAATTAATTACTATTTTTGATAAAATTTAATTATTATGCTTAAAGTTGGCGTACTTGGTGCTGGTCACCTTGGAAAAATCCATTTGCGATTATTACAACAATCTGAAAAATACGAATTGGTTGGTTTTTATGATGAAAACCAAGAAAACGGCGCTAAAATTGCTGCCGAATTTGGTTACAAACAATTTGATACCATTGCAAGATTAATTCATGCTGTAGATGTTATCGATATTGTAACGCCTACTCTTTCCCATTATAAATGTGCGAAAGTCGCTATAAAAAATGGCAAACATGTATTTATTGAAAAACCAATTGCTACTACCGTTGAAGAAGCCGAAGAAATCATTGCTTTAGCAAAAGAATATAACGTTAAAGGGCAAGTTGGGCATGTAGAACGCTTCAATCCGGCGTTCATTGCAGTGAAAGACATGATTGAAAACCCAATGTTTATAGAAACGCATCGTTTGGCCGAATTTAATCCACGTGGTACCGATGTTCCTGTGGTTTTAGACTTGATGATTCATGATATTGATGCCATTTTGAGTGTAGTAAAGTCAAAAGTAAAGGCCGTTCACGCAAGTGGGGTTTCGGTATTGAGTCAATCACCCGATATTGCAAATGCCCGTATTGAATTTGAAAATGGCTGTGTGGCTAACATCACTTCCAGCAGAATTTCAATGAAAAACATGCGTAAATCGCGTTTCTTCCAAAAAGATGCTTATATATCTGTGGATTATTTAGATAAGATTTGTGAAGTTGTAAAAATGAAAGATGCACCCGAAGTTCCTGGAGATTTTGATATGATTTTACAAAATGCCGAAGGCGAAAAGAAACAAATTTATTTCAATAATCCGGAAGTTGCGCCTAACAACGCCATTCTAGATGAATTGGAAACTTTTGCAGATGCAATTCAAAATAATACTACTCCAATCGTAACTTTAGAAGATGGAACTGAAGCATTACGAGTAGCCTATCAAATTATCGATAGCATGACTGCTATCTCAACAAAATAAAAATTATAAAATGAAAACAATTGCAGTAATTGGTGCAGGAACCATGGGCAACGGAATTGCTCATACTTTTGCACAAAGTGGATTCACCGTTAAACTTATTGATATTTCTGAAAAATCTCTTGAAAAAGGAATGGCAACTATTGCTTCGAATCTAGATCGAATGGTAGCGAAAGGAACCATTACTGAAGCAGACAAGCACCAAACAATTGGAAACATAATTACTTACACCGACATCAAAGATGGTGTGGTTGGAACCGATTTAGTGGTTGAAGCTGCTACAGAAAATGTAACTTTAAAATTAAATATCTTCAAGCAATTGAGCGAGGTATGCGATCACAATGTGATTTTAGCTACTAATACTTCATCTATTTCTATTACACAAATTGCAGCGCAAGTGGTGCATCCGGAACGTGTAATCGGAATGCACTTTATGAATCCGGTGCCAATTATGAAATTGGTTGAAATCATTCGCGGTTACAATACTTCCGATGAAGTAACTAAAATCATCATGGATTTATCCGTAAAATTAGGAAAAACTCCTACAGAGGTGAATGATTATCCAGGATTTGTTGCCAATCGAATTTTGATGCCAATGATTAATGAATCTATTGAAACTTTATACAATGGTGTTGCCGGAGTAGAAGAAATTGATACAGTTATGAAACTCGGAATGGCACACCCAATGGGACCGCTTCAATTGGCTGATTTTATTGGACTGGACGTATGTCTTTCCATTTTAAACGTTATGTACGACGGTTTTAAAAATCCAAAATATGCACCTTGCCCTCTTTTGGTAAATATGGTTATGGCTGGTAAACTCGGAGTAAAATCGGGTGAAGGGTTTTATGATTATTCAGAGAGTAAAAAAGCTGAAAAAGTATCTAAACAATTTTCAAAATAATACATGTCGAAAATACTTCCATTTAAAGCAGTTCGTCCAACACCAGATAAAGTGGGGTTAGTTACGTG
This sequence comes from Flavobacterium sp., assembly GCF_046073885.1. GTDB lineage: Bacteria > Bacteroidota > Bacteroidia > Flavobacteriales > Flavobacteriaceae > Flavobacterium. The sequence goes on along the minus strand of NZ_JBJTND010000021.1, from coordinate 10,837 downwards.
TCGGAATTACGACGACTACTCCCCTGCCGAGCTCGCTTCATGGTTGAATTTTAACCCTTATTCGTTTTTACATGTAATCAATCCCGCGTATGTTCATGCCCAAAAAATAACCTTAGACAAACGATTTAAAGGGGTTGCACATAAATATCAAGATTTTAAAAATGATGGCATTTTCATTAAAGATGCAAGTCCTGCTTTTTATTTATATCAAATAGAAACCAAATCTCAAACTTTCACCGGAATTGTGGCAGGAACTTCAATTGAAGAATATAAAAACAACATCATAAAAAAACACGAAGACACACTTCAATATCGTGTGGAATTATTTAAAGATTACTTACACCAAACGGGATTCAATACCGAACCCGTATTGATCACTTATCCTGATAATTTAGAACTCAATAATTGGATAGCCGATAAGAAAAAGGAACAACCTATTTATCATTTTGCTACAACCAATAAAGAAAAACACACGCTTTGGAAAATTGATTCTGAAAGTGAAATTAATTGGATTCAAAAGCAATTTGAGAAAATACCTGAATTATATATTGCAGATGGACACCATCGTTCGGCTTCTGCAGAATTACTATTCGACCAATACCATAATTCTGGAAGTGCTAATTTGAATTATTTCATGAGTTTTTTAATTGCTGAAAGCAATGTAAAAATATTTGAATTCAATCGAATAATTAGAGATTTAAATGGGTATTCTAAAGAAGACTTTTTGGAGAAATTATCCTCTCATTTTATAATCAAATCAAAAGAACAAGAATTGTGGAAACCACAAGGAAAATTTGAATTTGGGATGTATTTAGACGGCTGTTTTTATGCCTTATTTTACAAACAAGAAACCAAAAACCCTTCTATTCTAGAAAACCTTGATGCTCAAATTTTATATGATAAAGTCCTTCAACCCCTACTTGGGATTCAAGATTTAAGAAATGATGAACGCATTGAATACATACCTGGGAAGCAATCTATTCTGACCCTGAAGGAATTGGTAGATGAAGGAGAATTTGAAGTTGGTTTTATGCTGTTTCCAAGCGACGTAAAGGAAATAAAATCATTGGCAGATGATAATCTAATAATGCCACCAAAAAGCACCTACATCGAACCGAAATTTAGAAGCGGATTACTAATTTACGAACTGTAATTAATACATTAAATGCTTTTTGGAATTGTTATTCCAACCCGCTTGGTTTTCATACTTCACAAAATATATTTTTAAATCGGCTTGATTTTCATATTTCACAAAATATATTTTCTTATCAGATTGGTTTGAATAATCTACAAAAAACCATCTTCCCTCATTTTTAGTTGCTTGATTGCTATAAGCTTCTTTGAAAACTTTTAAATCAGCTTGGTTTTCGTATTGTACCACGTATACTTTTACATCAGCTTGATTTTCATAGTCAACCGAATATACTTTTTGACCATATGATTTTATTCCAATAAACGAAAACAGTATAATAAAAGGAATTAATTTCATTTTTAAACATTTAGATTTATCCAAAATTAATAAAATAAAAAGGTAATTAAATGTTAAATAACCAAATATTTATTCAACCTCCTTTGATTCTAATCTAACAACAAATATATTTGCTATAACAAAATAGATCCCAAATCTATTATAAATTTAACCTACAAAACATGAAAAAATCGGTAATTATTTTACTAACTCTGTTTGCTGTTTTTCCATTAAAGACTTTTGCCTGGGGTGAAAAAGGACACGAAATTGTTGCAGAAATTGCTTTTAACCAACTGGACAAAAAAACCAAAGGCATCTTGTTGAGCTACCTAGACGGAATGACTATTGAACAAGCTGCAACCTGGATGGATGACATCAAAAAAGACCATTCTTATGACAAATTAAAACCACTTCATTATGTGAATTTTGACAAGGGTGAAGAAGTGAAAGATATTTGCTGCGACAATATAATAGCTGCTTTGAGTGCAACTATTAAAGATTTAAAACACTACAAAGATTTTTCTAGAGAGGAAGTAAAAACAAAAATTTGTTACTTATTTCATTTAATCGGGGATCTACACCAACCGTTACATGTTGGCTACGGAAGTGACAAAGGCGGTAATACATTTCAAGTGAATTTCAACTCAAAAGGCACCAACCTTCACGGCCTTATGGATTATGGAATCATTGAAAACAGAGGGATTTCTTTAAATGACTGTATGAATTATAAAAACTACAATCAGCAAGAAATAGACAGTCTGTGCAAAGGTTCTGTGTTGGATTGGGCAAAAGAATCACGCAGTCATTTAGATCAAATTTATGACACCGAAAAGCAAATCAATGCTGACTATGTAGAACGAAATTTTGTTTTGATAAAAACTCAAATACAAATTGCAGGAATTCGATTAGGCAAAATACTGAAAGATTCTTTTCAGGGATAATTTATAAAAAAAACAGCTTGGGTTTCAAGCTGTTTTTTTTTTATTATTTAGAATTGTAAACTGTTAGCGCTTCTTTCAAAATATGAACCGATCGCACCAAATCTTCTTTCTTCAATACATAAGCAATTCGAACCTCATTCAAACCAACATTTGGTGTTGAATAAAATCCGGCAGCAGGCGCTACCATAACCGTTTCTTTATTTAAATTATAGGATTCCAATAACCATTGTGCAAAATCATCGGCATTGGCAACGGGTAATTGTGCAATACAGTAAAAAGCTCCTTTTGGAGTTCCAACTTTCACTCCATCAATTTTTTGTAACTCCGAAATTAATACATCGCGGCGTTCTTTGTATTCTTCAATAACTTCATCAAAATAACTTTGTGGCGTTTCTAAAGCGGCCTCACTAGCAATTTGCTCATAGGTTGGAGGACTTAATCGCGCTTGTGCAAATTTCATAGCGGCTGCCATTACTTCTTTATTTTTTGAAACAATACAACCAATTCGTGCACCACACATACTGTATCTTTTTGAAACCGAATCAATCATGATGGCATTTTCTTCTATTCCCGGAATATTCATAACCGAATGATGTTTTTCTTTTTCATCATAAATAAATTCACGGTATACTTCATCGGCAATTAAAAACAAATCATGTTTTTTTACTAAGGCAGCCAATTGATTCATCTCTTCTTCAGAATATAAATATCCGGTAGGATTCCCTGGATTACAAATCAGTATCGCTTTAGTTCTTGGAGTGATCAAATCTTCAAAAGCTGAAATTGGAGGCAAAGCAAATCCATCGTCTATAGTAGAAATAACAGGAACCACATTTACACCTGAAGCAACCGAAAAACCATTATAATTGGCATAAAATGGCTCCGGGATAATGATTTCATCACCCACATCCATGGTGCTACCCATCGCAAATAAAAGCGCTTCTGATCCACCTGTTGTAATAATAATATCAGAAACATCTATTGGCAAACCATGCGTTTTATAATAAGCCGATAATTTAACTCTGTAACTTTCAAATCCAGCAGAATGACTGTATTCTAAAACTTTAATATCCGCATTTTTTACGGCATTAATAGCAACTTCGGGAGTTTTTATATCTGGTTGCCCAATGTTTAAATGGTATACTTTATTTCCGTTTTTCTTAGCTATATCTGCATAAGGCACCAATTTACGAATTGGTGATTCTGGCATTTGTTTTCCTTTATTTGAAATCTTTGGCATGGTTTATTTTTTGATTATGCAAATTTGCATTTTTTTATTTTAAAATTTAAACCTAATTGAATTTTTAATTCATAAAAAAAAGCAGTAAAACTAGTTTACTGCTTTTATCTATTTTAGAAATTTCTAAATTATGATTTAAAGTGTCTTTCTTCAATATCTTCAACATCTCCTTTTGACATTGTATCTACTAATACAGGAGTTGCAATGAATAAAGATGAATAAGTTCCAACGATGATACCTACTAACATTGCGAAGATAAATCCACGAATTGACTCACCACCAAATAAGAACATTGTTAGTAACACTAAAATCATCATTAATGAAGTATTTAATGTTCTTGATAAAGTACTATTAATAGAAGCATTTACCACATCTTTAAAGTGACCTTTGTAATTTCCGCCAAGGTATTCACGAATTCTATCAAATACAATTACCGTATCGTTCATAGAGTAACCAATAACCGTTAAGATTGCAGCAATAAAATGCTGGTCCATTTCCATGTGGAAAGGCATGATTTTATATAACCATGAATAAACACCTAATACGAAAATAACATCGTGGAATACCGCAGCAATCGCTCCTAATGAATATTGCCATTTACGGAAAGAGATTACTAAATACAACCCTACAACAAGCATTGCACCAAGTACTGCCCAGTAAGAATTTGTTTTAATATCCTCAGAAATTGCAGCACCTACTTTAGAAGCTTGCAATACCCCAACTTGTTTTCCTTCGTAAGAATTAATGAATTTATCATAAGTCATATTGGTATAATATTTACCTAAAACTTTAAATAATTTTTCATTTACTTCTTTATCTACTCCAGCACTTTCTTCTTGAATTTTATATTTGGTAGTCAATTTTAACTGATCGGCATCACCAAATACTTTAGCTTCAACCGCAGTTCCAAACTCTTTAGATAATTCTTCAGAAACTTGAGTTGGTTCTACTGTTTTTTCAAATTTAACTTGGAACGTTCTTCCTCCAACAAAATCAACACCTTGATCTAATCCGTTACCGAAGAAAATAGAATATAAACTCACCACTACTACAGCAGAAGAGAATAAATACGTCCATTTTTTCATTCCAACGAAATCAAAGTGGAATCCTGTAAACCAGTTTTTAGTTAATGAAGTCGAGAATGTTAAATTTTTATTGTTAGCAACATCTTTATCAATAAATATTCTTGCTATAAAAATAGATGTGAATAAAGACGTGAAAATACCAATTAATAATGTAGTTGCGAAACCTTGGATTGGTCCTGTACCAAATATAAATAAGATGGCTCCTGTTAAAACGTGAGTAACGTTTGCATCAATAATCGAACGCATAGCTCCTTTCCAACCGTATGAAGTTTTCACAGCATCAGCTAATGTTTTACCATCTCGAAGTTCTTCTTTCGCTCTTTCGTAAATAATAATATTCGCATCCACAGCGGTACCCAATGTTAACACGATACCTGCAATACCAGGTAACGTTAATACTGCACCTAAACTTGCTAAGATTCCGAATAAGAAAAGTAAGTTAACTAATAAAGCAATGTTAGCATACCAACCCGCTCTACCATAATAGAATACCATCCATAAGAATACTAATAAGAATCCAACGATTGAAGAAACAAATCCAGCGTGGATTGCTTTTTCTCCTAAAGATGGTCCTACTACTTCCGATTGAATAATTTCTGCTCTTGCAGGTAATTTACCCGCACGCAATACATTTGCTAAATCTTTTGTTTCAGCAATATCAAAGTTTCCAGAAATTTCAGATCTTCCACCAGCAATTGGTCCAGAAGAAACTCCAGGAGCAGAATAAACCACATCGTCTAATGCAATTGCAATGTATCCTTTTGTAGTAAAGGCATTACCAGTAAGTTCTTCCCATTTTTTTGCACCTTGACCATTCATTTGCATAGAAACTGCAGGTTTTCCTAATTGGTCAAAAGTATCTCTTGCATCGGTAATTACACCTCCACTTAATGGAGCTGCATTGTCTTTATTACCTTTTAAAGCATATAATTCAAATGTTTCAGTTTCTTTACCCGTTTTTTCATCTTTATTGAAAGTCGGTTTTCCCCAAACAAATTTCACAAATCTTTTATCTGCAGGAATTAAAGCACGAATATCAGCTCTGTTTAAATATTCTTTGATTTTAGCAGTATCTTTTACTGAAACGATTCCTAAAACAGGACCACCTCCTTGAGCAGCAAATTTGTCTAATAATGGATTGTTTCCTTTTTTATCTGCAACTGAATCTTTAGATTTATCAGTTAACATAGCAGTTAATGAATCTTTTGCTGCAGTTTTAACTTCTTTTGGAGCTGCAGTTTCAGATTTTTTCAAAGCGTCATTAGCAGCCATTAAGAAACTACCAATTTCATCCACTTTATAAGTTTCCCAAAACTCTAACTGAGCTGTTCTTTGTAATAAAAGTTTAATTCTATCTACATCTTTAGCACCTGGTAATTCTACAAGAATTCTACCTGTTTGTCCTAATTTAGCAATGTTTGGTTGAGTAACACCAAATTTATCGATACGTTTTCTTAATACTTCAAAAGCACTTTCTACAGATTCGTCAACTTTTTTGCTGATTACTTTTTTAGTTTGAGCATCCGTCATACTAAAATTAATCTGATCTGCTAAATTTCTATTAGCAAAAATACTAGGATCTGCAAGCTTTACAGTCCCTTTTGAATTGGCTTCAAAAGCTTCAAAGAAGGCATCTAAATACGATTGATTCCCTTTTTGATTCTTTTTTGCATCTTCTAAAGATTTATTAAAGATTGGATTTTTTGAGTCGTTAGCAAGTCCTTTTAAAACATCTTTTACCGAAATTTGAAGGATCACGTTGATACCTCCCTCAAGGTCAAGACCTTTGTTGATTTGCTTTGCACTTACCTCTGCATAAGTGTAATCTACTAATCCAAATAAACTAAAAACATTTTTGTTTTTTAAATCGTTTAAATAGTTTACTTCTTTTTGTTGATTCCCTTTAGCGAAAGCTTTGGCATCATTTTGAATTCCATTTGAAACAAATGTGAATGTTAATTGGTAAATACTTACCAACGCAAATAGAATTGCGAAAAATTTAATAAGTCCTTTATTCTGCATTATTACTAAAAATTAATTAATTTTTTGGTTTGTTGTATTTATAAAAACAAGTGAATTAGTATTAAACTATTGATTTTCAAAAAGTGATCGAGGTAAAATAGCAACTACACATTTTTATAAACGTGCAAATATATAATTTACCGATAGATTAACAAATTATTTACCTATTAATATCAAAAAAAAGACTGCAAAAAGCAGTCTTTTTTCACATAAAAGTTTTTATTTTATTATAAAACCGATTTTAAATCAGCGTTCATTGCTCTAACTGCATCTGCACTCTTAGCAAATTTCGCTTTTTCGTCATCGTTTAACTGAATGTCTACAATTTGTTCTACTCCATTTTTCCCAATAATACATGGAACTCCGATACAAATATCGTTTTGGCCGTATTCTCCTTCAAGATATACCGAACATGGAATCATTTTCTTTTGGTCATTCAAAATAGCATCTACTAAAAATGCTACAGAAGCACCTGGTGCATACCAAGCAGAAGTTCCTAACAATGCTGTTAGCGTAGCTCCTCCAACCATAGTATCTGCAGAAACTTTAGCCAACTCGTCTTCAGATAAAAACTGAGAAACAGGCACTCCGTTGTAAGAAGCTAAACGTGTTAACGGAATCATAGTTGTATCTCCGTGACCACCAATTACCATCCCTTGAATATCATTTGCCGGTTTATTTAACGCTAACGATAAATACGTTTTAAAACGAGAACTATCCAAAGTTCCACCCATTCCAATGATTCTGTTTTTTGGTAAACCAGTAGCTTTTAATGTTAAGTAAGTCATTGTATCCATTGGGTTAGAAACCACAACTACAATTGCATTTGGAGAATGTGCTAATAAATTTTCTGCAACTGTTTTTACAATTCCAGCGTTAATTCCTATTAATTCTTCTCTTGTCATTCCTGGCTTTCTAGGAATTCCAGATGTAATTACTACTACATCACTTCCTGCAGTTTTAGAATAATCATTAGTACTCCCCACCATTTTAGTATTGAAACCTAAAGTAGTTTGGGTTTGCATGATATCCAAAGCTTTTCCTTCTGCAAAACCTTCTCTAATGTCTAATAATACGATTTCACTCGCAATTCTTCTGTAAGCAATAGCGTCTGCGCAAGTTGCACCAACATTTCCTGCTCCAACAATGGTAACTTTCATTTTATTTTTGTGTTATATTGATAAAAAATTAAAACTCGTATTGAACGGATAAATTTGTGTTTACAAATTTACCAAATGCAATCGAAGATTGCACATAAAATTTGCTAAATTGATATCTACCGGAAATCTCTCCTATTCCATTAAACTTGGTCTTGTAAATATCTACTAGTTTATTATTTAACGTTTGCTGCACCGGAATAACATCTTCTATCTGTCCTCTTTCACCAGTTAAATAATATTTAAACTCACTTCTATTAGCAATAGCGCTAAACATTAGTTCAAATTTCTTCCATTCTTTGGAAGCGCTTAATTGAAATTGAAGGGTTTGTACTTTACCTGTAATTCTGTTAATTCCCAAATTTCCAAATGAAGTATTGGTATCTAAAAAGTCAAAACTTATATCTTCCTTTGAAAATGCAACCAACGCGGCTAAGTTTATTTTTTTCTTATTTAAACTTGAAAAATACTGACTAAAATTATGCTTCACTCCCACTCCATACACTTGAAAATCTCCTCTTTTTAATTGCACTTTTGAAGAATATTTACCCACTAATTCAAATCCTTTCCATAGTGAAATAGCACCTTGCAAATACGGATAAACTATTGATTCTTGGTTTACACCATTTGGAGCCAACATTTTAATTTGATTGGAAGCGTCTAATTGACCAACTAATAAATATTGTGTCTCAGACCCAAGTGCAGTTGGAACCGTGGCGGGAGAAACTGTTTCTCCATTAGCATTTTGAATAGTAAAAAAAGAAAAGTCAGAATTTTTTATTTCGAAGCTTCGATCGCTTTTAGGAACGAAAAATGCATTACCGTAAATTCCTAAAGTAACTGCAAATAATTTTCTTTTTTTTGGGGAAGTCATCCAACCTGCAGAAGATTGATACACCGCTGCATCTGTAGCTGGAGTAATATACTTATCAGAATACATTGCTGCATCATTTAAGAACAAAACAATGTTATCTAACGTTTGTGTAGTTTGAGAAAAGGATTTGCTTGAAAAAATCAAACAAATCCCTATCACTAAATATTTAATAAATTTATTATGCATCGATGTTCGCGTAAACCGCATTTTTCTCGATAAACTCTCTACGAGGCGGTACCTCATCTCCCATCAACATCGAGAAAATCTGATCGGCTTCGGCAAGACTTTCAATTGTAACTTGACGCAAAGTTCTAAAATTAGGATCCATAGTGGTTTCCCATAATTGCTCAGCGTTCATCTCTCCAAGACCTTTATATCTTTGTATTGCGGCATTACCACCCATTCTTTCGTTAGCTAGGTCACGTTGATCATCATTCCAAGCATACTCTTTTTTGTTTCCTTTTTTAACTAAATATAAAGGAGGAGCAGCAATATAAATGTGACCTTGCTCAATTAATTCTCTCATGAATCTAAAGAAGAATGTAAGAATCAAAGTGGCAATGTGACTTCCATCCACATCGGCATCACACATGATGATTACTTTGTGGTATCTTAATTTTTCAAGGTTTAATGCTTTACTGTCTTCTGCAGTTCCAATTGTAACTCCAAGAGCTGTAAAAATATTTCGAATTTCTTCGTTTTCAAATACTTTGTGGTGCATGGCTTTTTCGACATTCAAGATTTTACCACGTAAAGGAAGAATCGCTTGAAAGTTACGGTCACGACCTTGTTTGGCCGTTCCACCCGCTGAGTCTCCCTCGACAAGATATACTTCACATTTTGCCGGATCTTGTTCTGAACAATCAGACAATTTACCCGGTAAACCTCCACCACCTAAAACCGTTTTACGTTGCACCATTTCACGAGCTTTCTTAGCCGCGTGACGAGCCTGTGCTGCTAGGATAACTTTTTGAACTATGATTTTGGCATCATTTGGATTTTCCTCCAAATAATTCTCCAACATTTCTGCAACCGCTTGAGAAACCGGAGAAACAACCTCTCTGTTACCCAATTTTGTTTTGGTTTGCCCTTCAAACTGAGGTTCGGCCACTTTTACAGAAATAATCGCAGTTAATCCTTCACGGAAGTCATCCCCTGAGATTTCAAATTTTAATTTTTCTAACAACCCTGAAGCATCGGCATACTTTTTCAATGTACGGGTCAATCCCATACGAAAACCTTGTAAATGCGTTCCTCCTTCGTGTGTATTGATATTATTTACATAAGAAAAAATATTCTCTGCATAGCTTTCGTTATATATCAAAGCTACCTCAACCGGTATTTCTCCTTTTTCATTTTCCATGCTAATCACATGGCTGATGATAGGAATACGGTTGCCGTCAAGGAATTTAACAAACTCTTTTAAGCCTTCTTTAGAATGGAAAACCTCTCCTTCAAAATCACCGTTTTCTTTGGTATGTCTTCTGTCCGTAAGCGTAATAGTAATTCCTTTGTTCAAAAAAGAAAGTTCACGCATACGACCTGCTAAGGTATCATAAGAGTATTCGAGTGTTTGAGTGAATATGGTAGCATCAGGTTTAAAAGTAACTGTGGTACCTCTTTTGGAGGTTTCTCCAATTTGTTTAACAGGATACATGGATTTTCCTCTTTCGTACTCCTGCTCGTATACTTTACCGTCACGGAATACTGTAGCACGCAAATGATCGGAAAGAGCATTCACACAAGAAACACCTACTCCGTGTAAACCTCCGGAAACTTTATAAGAGTCTTTATCAAATTTTCCTCCGGCTCCGATTTTAGTCATTACTACTTCCAAAGCCGATACTCCTTCTTTCTTATGAATATCAACCGGAATACCACGACCGTTATCTTCTACCGTTACAGAATTGTCTTCATTAATGATTACGTTAATCGTATCACAATGTCCAGCTAATGCCTCATCGATGGAATTATCGACAACTTCGTAAACCAAGTGGTGTAACCCTCTGACTCCTGTATCTCCAATGTACATGGAAGGACGCATTCTTAC
>NZ_JBJTND010000020.1:0-49325 GCF_046073885.1 Flavobacterium sp. | reverse complement strand
CAATAAAACAAATAGTAAAAGTTCTTTTCAAAACGTTTTCTGCAATTCCCTACTAATTTTTTGTTAATAGTACTTATAGTACTTGCATTCTCTAATTGAATTGTTATTTTTGTTGGCAATAATAAATTTCGGCTTCTGTAGTTTGTACTAGAAGTGCGTTTAACTTGAGAAAATATCAGGTTGCAATAACTAAAATCTGGTCTTACTAGGTTTTAGAAGTATTAAAAAATAAAAAATAAGCAATGCTATTTCAATTACCATCTATTACCTCTTTTATGAATAAGAAAGTGCTTTCTTTTTTCTTGGTTCTTTTTTCTGTAGTAACTTTAACAGCCCAAGAGGTTATTAAAGAGCAACCCGCAAAAGAAGCTCCAAAAACAAACTCATCTAAAAAATTGAAAGTAGATGGTGTTATTGCTACCGTGGGAGATTATATCATCTTAGATTCGGATATTGATAAAGCCTATTTGGAGATTTCAAGTCAAGGAGGTTCTGTCAAAGATATCTCAAGATGTCAGATGTTAGGAAAACTAATGGAAGATAAATTGTATGCACACCAAGCGGTACAAGATAGTGTTAAAGTAACCGATTCTGAGGTGAAAGCCTTAATGGACGAGCGTTTGAACTACATGACAGAGCAATTGGGTTCTATGGACAAAGTGGTGAGCTACTACAAGAAAAATAACGAAGAAGAATTTAGAACTTACTTTTTTGATATTTTAAAAGAAAACAAGCTAACATCCGAAATGCAAAAGAAAATTGTAGACGATGTGCAAATTACACCTGAGGAAGTGCGTAACTTCTTTAAGAAAATACCAAAAGATGAATTGCCTGTTTTCGGTGCAGAAATGGAAGTAGCCCAAATTGTGGTAAAACCTAAAATTTCGGATGCTGATAAACAAAAAGTAATTGATCGTTTGAATGGTTTCAAAAAAGAAATTCAAGAAGGTTCTAGTTTTGCTACCAAAGCCGTTTTGTACTCGCAAGATCCCGGTTCTAGATCCAGTGGAGGGTTTTACAAAATGAATCGAAAAACGCCCTTTGTAAAAGAATTCAAAGATGTGGCATTCAGTTTAGCCGAAGGAGAGATTTCGGCACCTTTTGAAACAGAATATGGGTATCACATTATATATGTAGAGAAAATAAAAGGACAAGAAATCGAGTTGCGTCATATTTTATTGGCTCCTAAAGTTACTGAGGAATCCATGCAAGAAGCAAAAGAAAAAATCGCGTTGATTCGTAAACGTATTGTGGACAAGGAAATTACTTTTGCGGAAGCAGCGAGAACCATGTCTGACGAAAAAGAAACTAGAACTAACGGAGGAACTTTAATCAATCCTAAAACACAGGATACTCGTTTTGAGTTGACTAAAATGGATCCAAGTTTGTATGCGCAAGTGTCTAATTTGAAAGAAAACGAAATTTCATCTCCAATTCCCGAAGAGTTGCAAGAAGGAAAAAAACAATACAAATTAGTTACTGTAACGAATAGAATTAATGAGCATACTGCCGATTATGCAAAGGATTATACTAAAATCAAAGAGTTGGCTTTGAAAGAAAAACAAATCAAGGCGATTGCAAAATGGTTTGATGAAAAAATCAAATCTACTTATATTAAAATTGTTGGAGAATACAGAGATTGTGTGTTTACCAATAACTGGTTGAAAAAATAAAATTTTTAAATAAATCCAAAAAGAGTTAGCTTTATGACACTAAAATCATGTTGCTAACTCTTTTTAATTTAAACTATTTTGGGAATGTCTGATGTAGCTGCTATACATAACTTAGTTCAAAAACGAACTGCTCTTAAAAAAGAAATTGCTAAAATCATTGTGGGGCAAGATGCCGTGATTGACCAAATTGTATTGGCTATTTTTTCAGGTGGACACGCGTTATTGGTGGGGGTGCCGGGATTGGCAAAAACCCTGATGGTAAATACGTTGGCACAAGCCTTAGGATTGGATTTCAAACGCATTCAGTTTACGCCAGATTTAATGCCTTCGGATATTTTGGGAAGTGAAATTTTGGATGAAAACAGACAATTCAAATTTATAAAAGGACCTGTTTTTTCGAACATCATCTTGGCTGATGAAATCAATAGAACGCCTCCAAAAACCCAAGCTGCTTTGCTGGAAGCTATGCAAGAACGTGCGGTAACTATTGCAGGGCATCAATACCAATTGGACTTGCCGTATTTTGTATTGGCAACCCAAAATCCCATCGAGCAAGAAGGAACCTATCCTTTGCCAGAGGCGCAGTCGGATCGATTCATGTTTGCCATTAAGTTAGAATATCCCACTTTTGAAGAAGAAGTTCAAGTGGTAAAACAAACCACTTCAGATGTAAAAACTGAAGTGCAAGCGCTATTTTCTGCTCAAGAAATTATCGATTTCCAACACCTAATCCGTCGTATTCCAGTAGCAGATAATGTGATTGAATATGCGGTTGCTTTGGTAGCTAAAACACGACCTGATAATTCATTGACTACTGATTTTGTGAAAAATTATTTGGATTGGGGGGCAGGGCCAAGAGCTTCGCAAAATTTGGTTTTGGCAGCCAAAGCGCATGCTGCTTTTAACGGAAAGTTCTCCCCAGATATTGAAGATGTTAAAGCGGTTGCTGTTGGAATTCTTCGCCATAGAATTATCAAAAACTACAAGGCGGATGCAGAAGGAATCACAGAAGAAATGATTATCAATAAATTATTATAAAAGATATTTTATACAATTTGAAACCCTAACCAAAAATCTGGTTAGGGTTTTTTGTTTTCTGTTGATTTCTTAAATAAATCAACATTTTTCATTATTTGACTATTAAAATGCTATTTTGATAAAAAATGCATATCAAAAATGGCTTTTTCGCAAATTATTCAAATCAAAGAACTTATTTGACTAATTATTTTTAAAAACTTAACCGATTTTGTAAATTTGCTAAACAAACAAATAAACCTATATTATTATGGCTTTTGATATTCAAATGATTGAAAAAGTATATGCGTCAATGGCTTCCCGCGTGGATAAAGCAAGGGAGTTAGTTGGGCGTCCGCTTACTTTAACAGAGAAAATTTTATACAACCACCTTTGGGATGGTAATCCAACTACAGTATACAAAAGAGGAATTGATTATGTTGATTTCGCACCAGATAGAGTAGCTTGCCAAGATGCAACAGCTCAAATGGCGTTATTGCAATTTATGCATGCCGGAAAGAAAAAAGTTGCCGTTCCTACAACGGTTCACTGTGATCACCTTATTCAAGCTAAAGTAGGTGCCAAAGCTGATTTGGCTGTAGCTACTTCACAATCTAAAGAAGTTTTTGATTTCCTTTCTTCAGTTTCTAATAAATATGGAATTGGTTTCTGGAAACCAGGAGCGGGTATTATTCACCAAGTAGTTTTAGAAAATTATGCTTTCCCTGGTGGAATGATGATTGGTACCGATTCACATACGGTAAATGCAGGTGGATTAGGAATGCTTGCAATTGGTGTTGGTGGTGCTGATGCGGTTGATGTAATGTCGGGTATGGCTTGGGAATTGAAATTTCCAAAATTAATCGGAGTTAAATTAACAGGAAAATTAAACGGATGGACCGCACCAAAAGATGTGATTCTTAGAGTTGCCGATATTCTTACTGTAAAAGGTGGAACTGGAGCCATTGTAGAATATTTTGGAGAAGGAGCAATCAATATGTCTTGTACTGGTAAAGGAACTATTTGTAATATGGGTGCCGAAATTGGTGCAACCACTTCTACATTTGGTTACGATGATTCAATGAGAAGATATTTAGCTTCTACTGGTCGTCAAGATGTAGTGGATGCTGCCGATAAAGTTGCGTCTTACTTAACTGGTGATGCTGAAGTTTATGCTAATCCAGAATCGTATTTTGACCAAGTAATTGAAATTAATTTATCAGAATTAGAGCCTTATATCAACGGACCTTTTACTCCAGATAGAGGAACTCCAGTGTCTAAAATGAAAGAAGAAGCTTCTAAAAATGGTTGGCCTCTAAAAGTAGAATGGGGATTAATTGGTTCTTGTACCAACTCATCTTACGAAGATATGGCGCGTGCAGCTTCAATTGTAGAGCAAGCTGTCGCTCACGGAATTACTCCAAAAGCAGAATTCGGAATCAATCCTGGTTCAGAGCAAGTGCGTTACACGATTGAAAGAGATGGCATCATTGCTACTTTTGAAAAAATGGGAACTAAAGTATTTACAAATGCTTGCGGACCATGTATCGGACAATGGGATAGAGAAGGAGCAGACAAAGGTGAAAAAAATACTATCGTGCATTCGTTTAACAGAAACTTCTCAAAACGTGCCGATGGAAATCCAAATACACATGCATTCGTAACATCACCAGAAATGGTTGCGGCATTAGCAATTTCGGGAGATTTATCTTTTAATCCGTTAACGGATACTTTATTGAACGATAAAGGTGAAGCGGTGAAATTCAATCCACCTACAGGTGATGAATTACCAAATAAAGGATTTGCTGTAGAAGATGCAGGTTTTCAAGCGCCTGCTGCCGATGGAAGTGGAGTAGAAGTAGTGGTTTCTGAAACTTCAGACCGTTTACAATTACTTGCTCCTTTCGATGCTTGGGATGGTAAAAATTATACCGGAGCTAAATTATTAATTAAAGCTTTTGGTAAATGTACAACCGACCATATTTCAATGGCAGGTCCATGGTTACGCTTCCGCGGACATTTAGATAATATTTCTAATAACATGTTGATTGGTGCTGTAAATGCTTTCAATCAAGAAGCAAATAAAGTTAAAAATCAATTAACCGGAGAATATGCTGCAGTTCCGGCTGTTGCAAGAGCTTATAAAGCTGCCGGAGTTCCATCAATTGTTGTTGGAGATCAAAACTACGGAGAAGGATCTTCTCGTGAGCATGCTGCAATGGAGCCTCGTTTCTTAGGTGTGAAAGCGGTATTGGTAAAATCATTTGCTCGTATTCACGAAACCAATTTGAAAAAACAAGGTATGTTAGCATTAACATTTGCTAACGAAGCTGATTACGACAAAATTCAAGAAAACGATACGTTTGATTTTGTAGATTTAACAAGCTTTGCTCCTGGAAAACCATTAACAATAGAAATCACTCATGGAGATGGTTCTAAAGAATCAATCTTGGCAAATCATACTTATAACGATAGCCAAATTGGATGGTTCAAAGCAGGTTCAGCATTAAATTTAATTGCTGCTGCAGGAAACGCTTAATTAGTTTTTCTATTATAAAACAAAAACTCCCAAGTACTACTTGGGAGTTTTTTATTTGAATTAATAATTAGCTACCTACTAATAATAAGTATATCTTCTCACTTTTGCAATGTATTTAGCCAAACGAATTACTTGGTGGCTGTAACCATATTCGTTGTCATACCAAACATATAAAACAATATTTGTTCCGTCGTTGGAAACAATGGTGGCATTACTATCAAAAATAGAAGGTGCCGATGTGCCCACAATATCCGAAGAAACCAATTCGTTATTTAAGGAATATTTTATTTGCTCTACTAATTCTCCTTCTAGGGCATAATGTTTCATGATGTTGTTTACCTCTTCAATCGAAGTAGATTTTCCAACTTCAAGATTCAATACAACCAAAGATCCATTAGGAACAGGTACACGAATGGCATTAGAAGTCAGTTTTCCAGCCAAGCTTGGTAATGCTTTTGCAACGGCACTTCCTGCGCCAGTTTCTGTAATTACCATATTTAAGGCTGCAGCTCTTCCACGACGGTATTTTTTATGCATGTTGTCTACTAAATTCTGGTCGTTGGTATAGGCGTGAATAGTTTCAAGATGTCCTTTTACAACCCCTAGTGTATCTTCAACTGCTTTTAATATTGGTGTTATAGCATTGGTTGTACATGATGCAGCAGAAAAAATGGAAACTTCATCCGGATTAAAATCATTATGATTTACCCCATATACAATATTTGGAACTCCTTTTCCAGGAGCAGTTAGTAAAACTTTTTCTACCCCTTTCGAAGTCAAATGGCGTTGTAAGGCTTCCTCAGTTGTAAATGCCCCGGTATTGTCAATAACCAAAGCATTATCAATACCATATTGGGTGTAATCAATTTCTTCAGGTGAATTGGCTGTAATTACATGAACCGTAGTTCCATTGATAAGTAAGGCGTTATTTTCGATATCTGCTGAAACCGAACCCTGAAAATCTCCATGAACCGAATCATATTGTAATAAAGAAGCTCTTTTTTCTAAAGATTGGGCGTCATTTCGGTCGCGAGTTACAATTGCTCTTAATCTTAGTTGTTGCCCTTTTCCAATTTTGCCCATCATTTCGCGTGCTAATAATCGGCCAATTCTACCAAAGCCATAAAGCACCACATCTTTTGGAGTAATTTCCTCAGAGTTTTTGGAATCTTTTAATTTATCTATAACAAAGGCTTTCGCATCATTGTATTTATTATCATCCAAATGGTATTCATATGTTAACTTTCCAATGTCAATTCGCGCCGGAGGAAGATCTAAATTTAAAATCGCTCTCGCAATTTCAACCGTATCAAATACATTTATTGGTTTTTGAACAAATTCACCAGCATACTCGTGCAAGTTCATGATGTTGCTTACTGTGGTATCAATTAATTGATTTCTAAAGAAAATTAATTCGATAGATTTATCATACCATAAATCATTAATGATTTTGATAAATTCAACTCCCGCTTTTCTTCGATCTGCTTGAAGTGAAAGTTCTTTTTCGTACAAATTGTTGTAGTTCATGTAAAGTAATAATGTAGTTAGAAGTGTGTTTTCAGTGAAATTTGGTGCAAAAATAAGCAACTATATCGTTTTCGTAAAATATTTTATTACTTTTTTCAATAAAAAAAACCGCCAACAAACTGTTGACGGTTTCTCAAACCCAATATTATAATTAATTAAATGATGATGCGTATTATTTGACCAATTTTATTGATCATCTCAATGCTTACTCCTTCATTTTCTCTTTTGTCGTTCGCCAATTTTGAAACCGTTTCTACATCGGTAGCCTTAGTTCCGTCAATGGTAAGAATGATGCTTCCCGAAAGTTCATTTTCATAGGGTTTTAATCGGTCGTTAGTGACTTCTTTAATTTTTACTCCATAGTCAATTTTATAACGTCTCTTGTCTGTTGCATCAATATTTTCTAATTCCAATCCTTTGAAATCAGTATTAATAATGTCATTTTTTACCAAAGTAACCGGGATAACCATATTTCTTCCATCTCTTAATATCGTAACATTGATTTTGTCATTCGGTCTTTTGGTGCTGATGTATCCGGTTAATTCAGGAAAACTTGTAATGGTTTGGCTGTCTAATTTTAAAATTACATCTCCTTTATGTAATCCCGCTTTTTCGGCGCCCGAATTTTTTAAAACTTTTGAAATGTAGTATCCTTGAGTTTCTTTTAATCCTAATTCTTTAGAAGTTTGGCCATTAATTTCATTTCCAACAATTCCTAAAGCACCTCGTTGCACATTACCGAATTCCATAATGTCTTCAATGATTTTACGAGTGATGTTAGACGGTATTGCAAATGAATATCCTGCATAACTTCCAGTTGGCGAAGAAATCATGGTATTTATTCCAATTAATTCACCTCGCGTATTTACTAAGGCACCACCAGAATTTCCTGGGTTTACTGCTGCATCCGTTTGAATAAAGGATTGAATTCCATTGGTGTCTAAATTTCTGGCTTTCGCCGAAACGATGCCCGCCGTTACCGTTGAAGTTAAATTATACGGATTCCCAACAGCCAATACCCATTCGCCCACTTTTACTTGATCCGAATCTGCAAAAGTAGAATACGGAAGTTTATCCTCCGAATCAATTTTTAATAAGGCAATATCCATTTTTGCATCGGTACCAATAAGTTTGGCTTTGTATACTTTTTTATTGTTTAAAGTAACTTCCAGTTCGGTTGCGTCTTTAATCACATGGTTGTTGGTTACGATATAACCGTCTTCCGAAATAATTACTCCCGATCCAGTTCCAATTTGTTCTTGTTGCTGACTTCCGCCATTACTTCCATAAAAAAACTGCATAATCGGATTGTAAACTGTTCGCACCGAAACATTTTTTACGTGAACTACGGTGTGAACTGCATTTTCTGCTGCTGCTGTGAAGTCAATATTTTCGGCACCCATTCCAACCGTTCTAGTGTAGTTTTCTGGTGCTGTTGTAATAATTGACTTTCGTCCAAAATTACTTTCAAATAATAATTTATAACCTCCAAGAGTAGTTGCTCCACTAAATAAAGCTACTAATAATAAGCTCGAATATCTTTTCATGTCTTTTTGTTTTAAATTATGTTAAGTAAAATTATATATTTTTATTTTTAAAAAAAATGCTTTAACGCTCGTTTAACAATCTTTAACTTATCATTAATAATTGTAACTTTGCTTTGAAAAATAGTATTTAACTAGTAATCATTCTACAAATGAAATTTCACAAATACCAAGGCACAGGCAATGATTTTATTATGATTGACAATAGATTGGGATTTTTTCCAAAGGAATCTGTTGCACTTGTTGAAAAGTTATGCGATAGAAGATTTGGTATTGGTGCAGATGGTTTGATACTTTTAGAAAATGATGCCGATACCGATTTTCGAATGGTGTATTACAATTCAGATGGAAACCAAAGCTCCATGTGTGGTAACGGTGGAAGGTGCCTTGTTGCTTTTGCAAAAAGCCTCGGAATAATTAATGATAAAACCACTTTCATAGCTACAGACGGATTACACCATGCTACGATTCTAGAAAATGGTTCGGTTTCGCTACAAATGAAAGACGTTCAAGAAGTGAAAATAGAAGCAGATTATATTTTTCTAAATACAGGTTCTCCGCATCATGTTACTTTGGTGAATGATATTCAAAACCTAGATGTTAAAAAAGAGGGTGCCGCTATTCGTTATTCTGATTTATATGGAAAAGCCGGTAGTAATGTGAATTTTGTAAGTCAATTAAGTGAAAACAATTTCCGATTACGAACCTACGAACGGGGCGTAGAAGACGAAACACTTTCTTGTGGAACTGGTGCCACAGCTACAGCAATAGCTATGAATGCTATCGGAAAAACAAATTCGAATGAAATAGCAATTGATGTTGAAGGTGGTAAACTTAAAGTTTCTTTTGAAAAAACCAATACAGGATACGAAAATGTGCTATTAGAAGGACCTGCCACTTTTGTTTTTGAAGGAGAAATAGAAATCTAAATTTATGACACTAACCGGATCACATATTTATCTCCGCGCTCTTGAACCCGAAGATTTGGATTTTATTTATCAAATTGAAAATGATGAATCCATTTGGGAGGTGAGTAATACACAAACTCCCTACAGTAAATTTTTGATTCGACAATATTTAGAAAATGCCCACCAAGATATTTATGAAGCCAAACAATTACGACTGGCAATTTGTATTAAGGAGTCGGATACTGCAATTGGTCTCATCGATTTATTTGATTTTGATCCCAAAAATAAAAGAGCTGGAATCGGAATCGTAATACAAAATGATAAAGACAGAAGTAAAGGTTTTGGTAAAGAAGCCTTGGGATTACTAATTGATTACTCCTTTAAACAATTGCAATTACACCAACTTTATGCAAATATTGGTTCAGAGAATGTATCAAGTTTAAACCTTTTTACTACTTTTGGATTTCAAAAAATTGGAGTCAAAAAAGATTGGATTTACATCAATAATGCCTTTCAGGATGAATTATTTGTTCAATTGATTAATTCTTAAATTGCCCTAACCCTAAAATAGATTTTATTTTGAACACAAAGTTTAAAACCCTTTTATTATCTGCTGCTGGTGTATTTTTAGTTATCACCATTATCGTTTATAGCAAATATTTTACAAGTAATACTAAAGGTCTTTCAAAGGAAATTTACATTGAAATTCCTACAGGTTCTAACTTTGTTAAAGTGCTGGAATTGGTTTCGCCCTACATTGATAACACCAATAATTTTAAATTCATGGCAGGTGTTCGTTCTTATGATGAAAATGTTAAGCCAGGTCGCTTTTTATTAAAAGAGGGGATGAGTAGTTTTGGGTTGGTTTCTGCATTGAGAAGAAATATGCCAGTAAATCTAGCGTTTAATAATCAAGAGCGCTTAGAAAATTTGTGTGATCGAATTAGCTCACAAATAGAACCGGACACTACAAAATTACTTTCTGTTTTTAGAGATTCTCTGTTTTTAAAACAAAATGGCTTCACTAAAGAAAATGTGATTGCCATGTTTATTCCAAATTCTTATGAGTTTTATTGGAATGTTTCTGCAGAGAAATTTAGAGATAAAATGCTTAAAGAATATAAAAAATTCTGGACTTTAGAGCGTTTAATAAAAGCAAAAAAACTAGGTTTGACTCCTGTTGAAGTCATGACACTCGCTTCAATAGTTCATAAAGAAACGGTTAAGAAAGACGAGCGCCCTAAAGTAGCGCGCGTTTATTTAAATAGATTGGCTCAAGGAATGCCACTTCAAGCCGATCCTACAATTATCTATGCTGTAAAACTTAAAAACAATAATTTCGATCAAATTATTAAACGAGTTTTATATGCCGATTTAAGTATCCATTCACCTTACAATACTTATGTAAATACCGGTTTGCCTCCGGGGCCAATTGCTATGCCAGATATTACGGCTATTGATGCGGTTTTATCCCCAGACGACAATAATTACATATATTTTTGTGCAAGTGTGGAGCGTTTTGGCTACCATGAATTTGCTGCCACCTATGAAGAGCATCAAGTTAATGCAAAAAAATATTCTACTTGGTTGAATAGCACCGGAACCAACCGATAAAAGTTGAAAAAATCAGTTTTATTATTTGCTTTTTTATTGTTGCATTTTCAATTTGTATTAGCACAAAGTGAATTGCAATCCTTTTTACAACCTTCCGATACACTAAATCAAACTCGATTAAAAGGGGTGGTTCTTTCAGAGGGAGTTCTCGCTTCGGGAGCATTAATTGGTTTAAATCAACTTTGGTATGCAGACTATCCTCATGCTAATTTACATTCAATAAATGATAATGATGAATGGCTTCAAATGGATAAGGCCGGACATTTATTTTCTTCCTATCATATGGGAGCCTTCGGTTATAATGCTTTGCATTGGTCGGGTTGCAGTAAGAAAAGTAAATTAATTTATGGCGCAACTATTGGATTGGCTTTTATGAGTGTCGTTGAGGTTTTTGATGGCTATTCTGCAGAATGGGGTTATTCCTGGGGAGATATGTTCGCCAATGCATCGGGTACTGCTTTATTTGTTTCTCAAGAATTGCTATGGAACGAACAACGTATTACTCCAAAATTTTCTTTTCATGCCACTGAGTACGCAAGTATTCGTCCCAATGTTTTGGGATCCTCATTAAGTGAGCAAATTTTAAAAGATTATAACGGACAAACCTATTGGCTTTCTGCAAATGTGGGTTCCTTTTTTAAATCCTCCAAAATTCCAAAATGGTTGAATGTTGCTGTTGGTTATGGAGCAGAGGGAATGTTGACCGGAAATGTTGAAAATAACACTGCTTTTTCTTCTTTAGAAACTAAAAGATGCCGACAATTTTACCTTAGTTTGGATGCCGATTTGACTAAAATTAAGACAAAATCACACTTTTTGAGCACTTTTTTTTCAATTTTTAATTCGATAAAAATTCCTGCTCCAACCCTAGAAATAAGCACTTTACAAGGAATTAAGTTTCACTATTTGTACTTCTAAAATCCTTAACTGCTTGATTTTCAATTTTATTTAAAAATAAGTTGTATATTTGCCCCGTCAATATCAAGATGGTGACAGCGCTTGGAAATTACAATTTATGATAAATAAATGGTTGTTTTACATAGGAATCGTTCTAATTGTAGGTTATATTAGTTCTGCTTTTAAGCCTTCAGAAGAGTTAAATAATAAACGATTTTATGTAAGCCAAAAGGAGGAATTGTTATATCAATTCCCATCCGAAAATCCATCCGATTATTTTCACCAATCCCTACCTTTTATCGGAAAACACTTCATCGGTTTTAAAGAAGCCATTGCAACTCGCGAATCTTTAGGTCAATATCATTTAGTAAATTCACTAGGATATATGGGTAAATACCAATTTGGTTCTGATGCTTTGCGCTTTTTTGGTATTAAAAGTAATTCTGCTTTTTTAAATTCACCCGAGTTACAAGAAAAAGCATTCGTAGCTTTAATAAAATATAATAAATACAAACTTCAAGATATTATTGAAGAATACAGAGGAAAGACTATTGATGGTGTTCGTGTAACCGAATCTGGAATACTTGCTGCGGCTCACTTAGGAGGCGCCGGATCTATAAGAAGATTCTTGGAGTCTAATGGTAAAAAAAGATGTAGAGACGGTTATGGAACTTCGGTAAAAAGTTATTTGAGAAAATTTGGAGGTTACGAAACCCACAATATTAAACCAGACAGCAGCCCTAAAGTTTAGTTTTTAGTTTACGTTTTGTGTAAAATAAAAATTGTTGGTCTATTGTGAAGATCTACTTTAACTCTTTTCCATTCACTTACCCTAAAGGTTTTGATGTATTCTGTTGGTAATGTAATATCAGTGGCAATACACAGGTGCGTATTTGGATGAAGAGTTTGCAACAAATCCTCCATTAATTTATTGTTTCTATAGGGAGTTTCAATAAACAGTTGTGATTGATTTTTGTCTTGAGATAATTTTTCGAAATTTTTTAAAGCCGATTTTTTCTCCGATTTATCAATAGGAAGATAGCCGTTGAATGCAAAACTTTGCCCATTCATACCAGATGCCATCATTGCCAATAAAATAGAGGAAGGTCCTACTAGAGGCACAACTTGAATTCCTTTTTCGTGAGCTAATTTAACAATTGCCGCACCCGGATCTGCAACACCAGGACAACCCGCTTCACTCATTAATCCAATATTAATTCCTTTTAAACACGGTTGAAGCATTTCGTTGTGTTCACTAATGTCGGTGTGCTTATTAAGCGTGCTTAGTAGTAAGGAAGATTGTATCTTTTCTGGGAAAACTGCTCGGATGCTTTTACGAGCTGTTTTTTCATTCTCAACGATGTAATGGTCTACGGTCTCAATTACTCTTTTAACTAATTGTGGTAAAACTTCTTCGGCATTGCTTTCACCTAGAGTTGTTGGTATGAGATATAATTTCCCTTTAAGGTTTGGGGTATTCATTACGCGTGTTTTGCAATTAGTTTTTTTGCAAGCAAATCGGTGGCTTCGTCAAGCATATCGTAAACCATGTCAAAGCCATTTTGTAATCCATAATAAGGATCAGGAACATCTACATTATCACCAGGAAAAAGCTCTTCTAAAATTAGTTTTACTTTTTCTTTTTGTTGATCTGATGGTGCCAATGCAATTACATTGTCATAATTGCTGCCATCCATAACATAGATGTAGTCAAATTCATCAAAAAAATCTGAAGTAAAATGTTTTCCTTTTTGATTCGAAATATCGATGCCGTGTTTTTTTGCAGTGGCAATAGATCGATGATCGGGTTGTTTGCCAATATGCCAAGATCCAGTTCCAGCAGAATCAACAAGAAATTTATCTTTAGGGAGTTTAGAGGCCAAGATACCTTCTGCCAAGGGAGATCGGCAAATATTTCCTAAACATACCATTACAATTTTGATTGGCATAGCTATATTTTCTATCTCCTTCAAAAGGAAAAGTTAGAAATGAACTGAAATTATAGAGATAATTTTTTATGAATATCTTCTACAAATTTTTTGAATTGCTTATCGGTAGAAACAAGATTGTCTACAGTTTTACAGGCATGAAGCACGGTAGCGTGATCTCTATCTCCAATTTGCGATCCAATATTTGCCAAAGAAGCTTTTGTAAACTTTTTAGCAAAGAACATAGCCAATTGTCTTGCTTGAACTACATGGCGCTTTCTTGTTTTAGATTGTAAAGTATCTAAATCCAATTGGAAATAATCGGAAACCACTTTTTGAATGTAATCTATAGAGATTTCGCGTTTCACATTCTTCACAAACTTCTCTACAATGTTTTTGGTAAGTTCTATTGTAACTTCTTTTTTATTGAAAGAAGATTGTGCAATTAATGAAATGATAGCACCTTCAAGTTCACGAACATTCGTTTTAATGTTTTGGGCAACATATTCAATAATTTCATTTGGCATTTCAACGCCATCACGATACAGAATGTTCTTTAAGATAGAAACTCTTGTTTCGTAATCTGGTTGGTGTAACTCGGCAGAAAGACCCCATTTGAAACGAGATAATAATCGTTGTTCAATGTCTTGCATGTCAACAGGTGCTTTATCCGAAGTAAGGATAACTTGTTTCCCGTTTTGGTGCAAGTAATTGAATATGTGGAAAAACACATCTTGTGTTCCTGTTTTACCTGATAAAAATTGTACATCATCAATGATTAATACATCAATCAATTGGTAAAAATGAATAAAATCATTTCGGTTGTTTTTCTTAACCGAATCTATGTATTGTTGTGTAAATACCTCTGCAGAAATGTATAAAACGGTTTTCTCAGGATATTTATCTTTAATTTCAACTCCAATAGCGTGTGCTAAGTGTGTTTTTCCTAAACCTACTCCTCCAAAAATTAATAATGGATTGAATGAAGTTCCACCCGGTTTATTGGCAACAGCCATACCTGCAGATCGTGCTAAACGATTGGAATCTCCTTCAAGGAAATTATCAAAACTATAGTTAGGATTTAATTGCGATTCAATTTTTAAATTTCTAATTCCCGGAATTACAAAAGGATTTTTTAACTCTGGATTTAAATTTTTAAAAGGTGCATCAACTTCTTGTGATTTAATTGGGCTGCGGTGAGCACTTGGTAATTGTTCTGTAAATGGTTGTTTATTGCCATAAGTGTTCTCCATTTTAATTTTATAGAGTAACTTTGCGTTTTTTCCAAGTTCTTTAGTTAAAGCGACCTTTAATAATTTAACGTAATGTTCCTCAAGCCATTCATAAAAGAATTTGCTAGGAACTTGAATATATAATGCATTATCTGATAATTCAACAGATTTAATAGGTTCAAACCAAGTTTTGTAGGCCTGTTCTTGGATGTTGTCTTTTATGAAAAGTAGACAATTTTCCCAAACTGATTGCGCAGTTTTGCTCATATTCTTACTAAAATTACTAAATTATATTATGGTCTTTAAACAGATGAAAAAGAAATTTCTTTCTGTTTTTTTTGGGGTAACAAATATGTGGATAAAAATCCATTAAAAAAAATATTTTGCTATGGTTTTTTAAAAAAAAATGTTGTATAGAGTTATTGTTAATTAGATAAAAAGTAAAAATTTAAGATGAACGAACATAAAGTAGAAGTAAGAGTTAGATATGGGGAAACCGATCAAATGGGAGTAGTATATCATGGAAGTTATGTACCCTATTTTGAGATAGGTCGTGTGGAATGGCTTAGAAACAAAGGAGTTTCCTATAAAGACATGGAACAAAACGGTATTGCATTGCCAATTGTTTCCATGCATCTTAATTATAAAAAGCCGGCTCGTTACGATGATGTGTTAACCATTTCAACCAAATTAAAAAATCACAGCGGAGTGAAGATTGAGTTTGATTGCGAAATCCATAATGAAAATGAGGAGTTATTAACAACAGCCCATTTTATTTTGGTTTTTGTTGATGTAAAAACAGGTAGACCAACGCAACCGCCCCAGTATATTTTAGATGTAATTTATGCAGAATAAGTTATTCTACTTTTTTGATGTTGATTTCAAACATTGAATTGAAAATTTCAAATACATTTTCTGCATTTTTTTTTCGGGTTGAAATGATAATTTCACATCCTAAATCCATTTTTTGAGTTTCAATTTCGATGTTTTTTTCTTTAATCACACGCATGACTTTGTTCATGTTTTTGTAATCAAAAGTAATGGAGTAGGTAACGTTGATTGTTTTTTCAATTATTTCAGATGCCTCCAAGGCCATTTGAGCTGCGGTTCGATAAGCTGTAATTAATCCTCCAACTCCTAATTTTACGCCTCCAAAATAACGCACAACCACCACTAATATATTGGTTAATCCAAAAGATTGAATTTGTCCGTAAATCGGCGTTCCTGCAGTATTGTTGGGTTCGCCATCATCATTTGCTCGATATTGGATGGTTTCGGTTCCTATTTGAAAAGCATAACAATTATGCACGGCGCTATAGTGCTGCTTTTTTAACTGTTCCAAATGATTTTTTATTTCCTCCTCATTGGTTACAGGAAATGCATAACCAAAAAATTTACTATTTTTTTCTTTAAATAAAATTTCCTCCGAGGCAAAAGCTATTGTTTTGTAGGTGTCTTGCAATGATTGAAAAATAATGATAATACTAAAATGGAAGGTGTTTTTGTTTAAATAAATCAACTACATCTTCTTGTCCAACTTGTAAATTCCAAACATGCAAACCTAGATTTTGTGCGGCATCCGTATTTATTTTTTTATCATCAACAAATAGGGTGTTTTTTGGATTTAAATTATTCTTATTAATAATATAGGAGTAAATTGATTCTTCAGGTTTTCGCATCCCCATTTCATAGGAATAATAAACTTTTTCAAAACATTGATAAAAATCGCTGAAGAACGAAGTGCCTACATTTTGTTCAAAATAGTTGATGTGAATTTCATCGGTATTGGTCAGTAAGAACAACTTATATTTATAAGATAATAATTGTAAAAACTCCAATCGATATAAAGGAAAATCGCCTATTATGGTATTCCAAGCGTCTTTTATTTCACTTAAACTAGCGTTAGGGATGTATTTTTGAAACGATTCTAGAAATTCTTGCTCCGTTATTTTTCCCTTCTCAAATAAATCGTTTTTAGATATTAAATCTTCATTGGGTGTAGTTAAACCGAGCTTATTAAATG
The DNA here is from genome assembly GCF_046073885.1 of Flavobacterium sp. Classification (GTDB taxonomy): domain Bacteria; phylum Bacteroidota; class Bacteroidia; order Flavobacteriales; family Flavobacteriaceae; genus Flavobacterium. The sequence goes on along the minus strand of NZ_JBJTND010000020.1, from coordinate 32,426 downwards.
CTTCAACTTGTGCTTCTTTTTCTAGATTGAGAAAAATATCTCCAAAATCAAAAATGATGGTTGTTATCATGATTTCTAAAAGTTACTAGTTCATCCTCTATTAATTGTGTTTTATTTGAATTTGCAATTTTAATTTGGGGTGCATTCACGCCATTTTTAAATGAAATTCCTCCTTTAAACACCCTTGCTTCATCCCATAAATTTGAATCAATGAAAGTTTGCAAGGTTTGAGCTCCACCTTCAATAAGCACCGATTGAATGTTTTGTTCATATAAAAATGAAGCAACATGAAATGCTAGATTTTCATCAAACGGAATTTCGTTCGAACCAATTGAAATAGTTTTTGCCTGATTATCAAAGATATGACTTTCTTTTGAAATTTTATTATTTTGATCTAAAACTATTCGAATCGGATTGTTTCCCGACCAGTTTCTGGTAGTTAAAGCAGGATTATCTTCCAAAACCGTGTTCGTTCCAACTAAGATAGCCTGTTCTTCGCTTCGCCATTTATGAACCAATTGCCGCGAAATTTCATTGGTTATCCAAACGGGTGCTTTTTTTTCTTTAGTAACAGGAGCAATAAAACCGTCTTTGCTCTCCGCCCATTTTAATAGAATATAAGGTCTCTTTTTTGTATGAAAAGTAAAAAAGCGTTTGTTTAATTCGTTGCATTCGTCTTCTAAAATTCCTACAGTAACAGTTGCCCCCGCTTCAATTAATTTTTTTATCCCATTTCCTGCCACTTTTGCAAATGGATCAACTGTTCCGATGACTACATTTGGGATTTTATTTGCAATAATTAAATCACTGCAAGGCGGAGTTTTTCCAAAATGACTGCAGGGTTCTAAACTCACATAAATGGTAGCTTTTGAAAGTAATGATTTGTCTTTAACCGATTGAATAGCATGAACTTCGGCGTGCGGACCTCCTGCCTTTTGATGCCAACCTTCACCAATAATTTGGTCATTATACACAATTACGCTACCTACCAAAGGGTTAGGATAAGTCGTGCCCAAGCCATTTTTGGCAAGTTCAATACAGCGTTGTATGTATTTTTCATGTATCTTCACACCACAAAAATAAGTCTTTTTGATTTTAGAATGTTAGACGATTTAGTTTATGTTACTCCGAGAAATAAAAAAAGAAGATAATCCTCAAATAGCCACTGTTATTCGCGAGGTTTTTATTATTGAAAACTATCCAAAAACAGGAACTGCTTTTGCTGATGTGCAATTGGACTTTATGTTTGAAGCCTATCAAAGTGCTAAGTCAATTTATTTTGTGATTGAAGAAAATAATAAAATTGTTGGAGGTGCCGGAATCAATCAATTGGATCATTCTGATGAAAATATCTGTGAGTTACAAAAAATGTATTTCTTGCCAGAGGCTCGAGGTAGAGGATTCGGTTTGCAACTCATTCAAAAATGTTTGGCGAAAGCCAAAGAATTTGGCTATGAAAAGTGCTATTTAGAAACATTGCCTGTAATGTTAAATGCGCAAAATTTATATAAAAAAGTTGGTTTTGAATACCTTTCCGAACCACTTGGCGGAACAGGTCACACCAGTTGTCCGGTATGGATGATAAAACAATTATAATTAACTGATGCTATTAAAAACCTTCAAATCCAAAATGCTAACTGCGCTTTCTTCCATTTATGATGAGCAAGAAATTGAAAGTTTTTTTTATCTGTTATTGGAAAGTTATCAGGGTAAAAAATGCATCGATTTAGCGTTGAATCCAGATATGGAAATGGATGCTTTGCAATTGATTCAATGGGAAAGCGCCTTATCAGAATTATTAAATCAAAAGCCCATACAATATATAATAGGTGCGACCGAATTTTATGGATTGCCATTTATGGTTAATGAAAACACCTTAATTCCAAGGCCCGAAACCGAAGAATTAGTCGAATGGATTGTAGCCGAAAGTCGGGAGTCAGCTCCGGGAAGTCTGAAAATTCTCGATATAGGAACGGGGTGTGGTTGTATTGCAATTTCCTTGGCTAAAAACTTACCAAATGCTGAAGTTTTTGCTGTGGATGTTTCCGAAAAGGCGCTGGCTGTTGCCAAAAAAAACGCAGATACCAATAAGGTGAAAGTGAATTTTATTCAGGCAGATATTTTAAAAATTAACGATTTGGTAGAACTTTCAACTCATTTCGACATAATAGTTTCCAATCCGCCTTATGTGCGCCATCTTGAAAAAGCGGAAATCAAACCCAATGTGTTGGAATATGAACCTCATTTGGCTTTGTTTGTGGAAGATTCCGATGCCTTACTTTTTTATCGAAAAATAGCGGAATTAGCTAACCAAAATCTTGTTGAAAAAGGAAAGTTGTTTTTTGAAATCAATCAATATTTAGGAAAAGAAACACTACAATTGCTAGAAAAATTTGGTTTTAATTCTACTGAATTAAAGAAAGATATTTATGGTAACGATCGAATGACTCGAAGCGAAAAATAAGTACAACTTTTGTTTTCCAACTACAATTTACTCGTAACGCAATGCTTCAATAGGATCAAGCTTAGAGGCTTTTATTGCAGGATATAATCCGGAGACTAACGCCACAATAAAACTGGTAATTACCGCAGCCAATATAGCTCCCCACGGAATTACAAAGCCAAACTCCATTACGGTAGCCATTAAATATCCTACCAATATTCCGAAGATAATTCCAACAAAACCACCAATTTGACCAATTAACAGGGTTTCCATAAAAAATTGCCAAGCAATTGTTTTGCGTTTGGCACCCAATGATTTTCGAACTCCAATTTCTCGAGTTCTTTCGGTTACCGAAACAATCATAATATTCATTAAGGCTATAGAAGAACCGAGTATGGTAATAATTCCGATTATCCATGCAGAAATACTTAAAACGCCAGTCATTTCGGCAATTCGGTTAACCAAATCATCGCTTCGCGAAATACCAAAATTATTTTCCTCCACCGGATTGAGTTTTCTAATTTGTCGCATGGTAACAGTTGCATTATCTACAGCGGCTTCAAAAAACTCTTTTTTATCAACCATAGTACTTATGGTATAGTTAATGCTGGGAGCAGAAAACAAGGAACGAGCCACCTGAATTGGAATCAAAACTCGTAAATCTTGATTGTTTCCAAAGGTGGAACCTTTTTCTTTTAATACACCAATCACTTTAAATTTAGCCCCTCGAATGGAGATTATTTTATCAATAGGATTTACGTCTTTTAAGAGTCCTTTGGTCGCAAAATCACTACCAACAATACAGGTGTAAGTATTGTTTGAAATATCAAAACCATTAAAATTTCGACCTTGAGTCACTTCAAAACCATTGTTAGCAGTAAAATATTCATCCACACCCAAAACAGCTATTTCAGGATCTGTTTTTTCATTATCAAATTTTACTTCGGCTCTTCCGGTAGCAGTAAAGGATAGTGAAGTTCTTGTGAAAGGGTAATTGAATTTTTCTTTGTAAGCTTTTGCTTCAGGATAAGAAATAATCGGATTGATTTTTTCAACTTCATCGCCTCCTTGGTTTCGGGTTCTAAATTCATACTGATTAATACTAAATGTATTCGAACCCATTGAAGCAAACTTAGAATTTAAAGTATAATCAATTGCAGAAACCACTGTAAGAATACCCACTAATGCAGTAATTCCGATAGCAATAATTACAATAGTAAGTACCGTCCGTAATAGTTGTGCTCGAATAGAACCAAGCGCAATCTTGATATTTTCTTTAAAAACTCCTTTCATAATCTCTATTTGACACGAATTTACGGATTTTGTTACAAGTTTGTGTCATAACAATTATAAAATAGTTTAAAAATTTAGATATTTGCAGAGGAATTTGAATTTTACTCTAGTAAATGTTGGAAGACGGAAGTTGGAAGGTGTAAAAAGGGTAATTTCTGACTTCCAAATACCAACTTCTAACAAATTTAAAATGGCATCCAAACCAAGTATACCCAAAGGGACACGCGATTTTTCACCTGCTGAGGTTTCTAAGCGGAATTATATTATTTCGGTTATTCGAAATCACTTTGAAAATTTTGGTTACCAGCCAATTGAAACTCCGAGTTTTGAAAATTCAGACACCCTTATGGGTAAATATGGTGAAGAAGGCGATCGCTTGATTTTTAAAATATTGAATTCGGGAGACTATTTAGATAAAGTTTCATCTGAAGAATTGGCGACCTTAAATTCAAAGCAACTTACCGGTAAAATTTCCGAAAAGGCACTTCGTTATGACTTGACTGTGCCCTTTGCAAGATATGTAGTGCAGCACCAAAGCGAAATTGAGTTTCCGTTTAAGCGGTATCAAATTCAGCCAGTATGGCGTGCCGACCGTCCTCAAAAAGGAAGGTTTAGAGAATTTTATCAATGTGATGCCGATGTGGTGGGTTCTACTTCATTGTGGCAAGAAGTCGAATTGGTTCAGTTGTATGATGCAGTTTTTTCCGAATTAGGATTGAATGGGGTGACTATTAAAATAAATAACCGCAAAATCTTATCGGGGATTGCTGAGGTGATTGGCGCTTCTGATAAATTAATTGATTTTACAGTTGCCCTAGATAAATTAGATAAAATTGGTGAGGAGGGCGTTAAAAAAGAAATGCTTGAAAAAGGAATTTCAGAATCAGCAATTCAAAAAGTACAGCCTTTATTCAACTTCACTGGAACCTTATTAGAAAAAATCGAAAAATTATCTGCTTTACTTTCCTCTTCAGAAGAAGGTAAAAAAGGAATTGAAGAGCTGCAATTTATTTGTGAAAATGTATCTAAATTAGGTTTAAAAAAAGCAATTTTAGATTTGGATGTTACTCTTGCACGTGGATTAAATTATTACACCGGAGCCATATTTGAAGTGGCAGCACCTAAAGAAGTTGCAATGGGCTCAATAGGTGGAGGAGGTCGTTATGATGATTTAACCGGAATTTTTGGTTTGAAAAATATGAGTGGTGTAGGAATTTCTTTTGGTTTAGACCGAATTTATTTGGTTGTTGAAGAACTAAATTTATTTCCAGAAACAGTGACTTCAAGTTCTAAAGTTTTGTTTTTAAATTTTGGTGATGACCAAGCTTTTGCTGCGTTGCAAGCCATTCAAAAATTGAGAGCCCAAAATATTAAATCGGAATTATATCCGGATGCTTCTAAAATTGACAAACAATTTAAGCATGCCGAAAAAAGAGGAATTCCGTTTGTGGTTAAAGAAATTTCGGGCGATTTATTTACTTTAAAAAATATTGTATCCGGTGAACAAGTTCAAGTTACTTTAGAAGAATTAATTTGCAAATTAAATTAGTATTCGTAGCATAAATAAAAAAGCCTCCTAAATGGAGGCTTTTTATTTTATAATAAAGAATGTCTTGTCATGGCTTCAGGTTGTGCAACCCCCATTAAATCTAATATAGTAGGAGCGATATCACCCAAAACACCATCGTGAATGTTTTTCAATTCGTTGTCTACCAATATAATCGGCACCGGATTCGTGGTGTGTGCTGTATTTGGTGAACCATCTGGATTAATCATGGTCTCGCAATTTCCATGATCGGCAATAATAATTGTAGTGTAATTATTTGCTAAAGCTGTTTCAACCACTTCTTTTACACAAGCATCTACCGCTTCACATGCTTTGATTGCTGCTTCCATAACTCCGGTATGACCTACCATATCGCCATTGGCAAAATTCAGACACACAAAATCTACTTCACCTTTATTAATTTCGGGAACTAATGCGTCTTTTAATTCATAGGCGCTCATTTCGGGTTGTAAATCGTAGGTAGCCACCTTTGGAGAATTTCTTAATATTCTTGTTTCTCCTTCAAATGGAATTTCTCTTCCACCCGAAAAGAAAAAAGTAACATGAGGGTATTTTTCGGTTTCAGCAATACGAATTTGGGTTTTCCCCGCTTTTTCTAATACTTCACCAAGGGTTTCGGTAATGTTGTCTTTATCGTAAATTACATGTACATTTTGATAGGTGTCATCATAATTGGTCATGGTAACATAGTACAAATTCATTTTATGCATGTTGAATTCGTGTAGGTCTTTTTGAGACAGTACTTCGGTTAATTCTCGTCCTCTGTCGGTTCTGAAATTAAAGAAAATAACTACATCATCTTCTTCAATTTTAGCCAGTGGATTGCCATTTGCATCAACCATTACAAGCGGTTGTAGAAATTCATCAGTTACATTATCAGCATAACTTTTTTGAATACTTTCAACTGCATTTGAACAATGGGTACCTTCATTATGTACCAATAAATCATACGCTAATTTTACTCGTTCCCATCTTTTATCTCGGTCCATTGCATAATAGCGGCCTATTAAGGTAGCAATTTTAGCATTCGAATTTTTGATGTGATTTTCTAAATTGGCTATATCGGTTGCTGCCGATTTAGGATCGACATCGCGACCATCAGTAAACCCATGAATAAATACTTTTTCTAAACCAAAATCTTGCGCCGCATCCAATAATCCATATAAATGAGAGGTGTGGGAATGCACGCCACCATTAGAAACCAACCCTAAAAAATGCACTTTTTTATTGTGGTCTTTCGCATATTGAAAAGCATCTAGTAATGGCTTTTCTTGGTTCATGGTTTTGTTTTGAACGGCCAAATTTATTTTGGCTAAATCTTGATATACAATGCGGCCTGCCCCTAAGTTCATGTGACCTACTTCCGAATTCCCCATTTGGCCTTCCGGTAAGCCTACGTTTAGACCGTCTGTGCGTAACTGAGCATTTGGGTATTTAGTATATAAACTATTTATAAACGGAACGTTAGCATTGTCAATAGCAGATACTTTTGGATCAGGTGATTTTCCCCAACCATCAAGAATCATCAAAATTACTTTCTTATTCATGGTACTTAAATTTCCACAAATATAGTCAATTGCAAAATCGAAAGGGAATAGAATAGCGTTAATTTTAGATAAAATAAACGAAATCGTTTTAGCAATTTTAGTATGAAATAGAAGCGCTATTTATATTAAAACCAATGTTTTGCTCGGTTGTAATCTATAAAATATCGGAAACTAATCGAAACCGTATTATTCAAGCTTTCGGGACGGAATAAATTTTTGAAATTTTGACCATAGTCTTGACTAAAATCTCCCCCAGGATAATAGGTAGAACTGTTTCGATATAAAACCGAAATCTGACTTCCGGGAGCGAACCACCAAGAATAACTTAAATCCAAGTTCCAAGAATTAAAGTAACGGTCTTGATTTGTAGAATAACTTGTGTTTTCTAGTAAATTTCCGTCGTCTTGAAGTGTATAAAATTCATTAGATAAAGCGTAACTCCAATAATGTCTTACTGTTAAGTTAAAATTCATTACGTTATTTACAGAATATTTCCCTTGTAATGAATTACTGAATGTAGTTCGGTTTCTTTTTGCGAAAATAGTGTTTGAATTGGAATCAAATGCTGCCCAACCAATATTGTTATTTTGGTAATTGTAAGAAAAGGTGTAGCTCAAAGATAATTTATCGCTAAAACGGTATCTTGGAGTGATAGAAGCATTGATGTTATAGCGCTCTTTTCCGTCTACAATAGCAACTGCCGGATTGAAATCTACTGCAAATTTTCTATTATAATTGGTAGACAAATAAAACCAAGGATTCACATATTTTGGTTGCAAAATAAATTTCATTTCGTTTTCTGAACGCGGTTCATAAAAATCAGAAATTTTCATTGGTCTAAAATTAAACCCATAACCATAATAATCATTTTTCTTATTTACCGTATTAATGTTAAGCGAAAAGCTTGCATTTTGTAATCGATCGGTTCGGTTATCAAATTCAACATATTCATTTAACCCAATGTAGAAACTATTAAATGTTTTAGTTGGATTTAATATTCGGTAGCTTTGATTTGCATAAAAATCATGATAATGGGTTTGATAATTAATTCCCAAATCATTTGGATCATAGTTTTTAGAGTAATATTCGGTTCCCACTGAATATCTGTATTTTCCGCTTGTTTCAGAAAAATTCAAAGACATTTCATGACCTTTTTTAATTTCTAAAGCTCTAGAATCATTTACATAACTGTATTTAAGATCTCCCGAAAGATTATAAGTGTTTGCCTTTGTATTCAAATCATATACCAAAGCAGATACATTTGCATCTCTAAAATCACCATTTCTTGTAACATTAGTATTTACAAGTGAAACAGATGAGTTTTTTCTAAAGCGTTGATCTAAAACTAAAACATTATAGTTTGCCAAAGGTTCTACTAATTCTTTGCGGCGGTCGCCGGTTACCGTATTTTGAATTTCTGCAAAGGTTTTGTCGGTTACTGCATTTAAAACTCCAATTCCTAAACCGTTTTTTGTTCTACCTGAAATTTTTAGAGCATTTAATAAATTCACATTGGAAGGGTTTTTTATAAACTCCTCATTGGTGTCTAAATTTGCATAGGTTGATGGTCCGCCGCCAATTCTTCTTGAGTAAAAAATGTTTCCTTTATTAAAAAGGTCGGTTCCTTCTGTGAAAAAAGGTCTGTTTTCTGCAAATTGTTGTTCAAACGGACTTAAATTCAAGACCACATTATCAAACACCGTTTGACCAAAATCGGGGATCATAATAGCATCTAATGTAAAGGCATCATTAATACCGTATTTTATATCCAAACCACCTTTTAATTCACCTTTAGTTTGTTGTTGATTACTACTCAAATAATAAGAAGAATAGGGAATCAAGAATAAACGGGTAGGAGTGTCAATATTTTCAATTCCCTCCAATAATCCGGCTTGAACACTTTCGTTGTTGATTTTATTATCTATTAAATTCCATGTAAATTGTTGTCGGTCTCTATTGATATCTCTATAAAAATTTAAACCCCAGGTTTGTTTTTTTTCAGAAGAAAAACGCAAAGCCGCATATGGAATTTTCATTTCTACCACCCAACCATAATTGGTAATCTCAACATGACTATCCCAAATGGCATTCCATGATAAATCTTGATTGCCATTGCTTGTATACATAGCATCAGTTTGAACTCCAGCCGCACTTACCGCAAACCGAGCTTCTTGTTGACTGTCATTATATCCATTAATAAAAACGCCAAAAATATCTGCTGAAGCATCACTATCTCTTGAAGCAAGTTCTTTTCTTATTTTACTTGGCTCATTGTCATAAAGTGTGGCACCAATATAAATAGCGTCATTGTCATAAACCACTTTTACTTCAGTTCTTCTTTCTTTTGGCTCTGTTTTTCCATTATCTGGATTAATCATTAAAAAGTCTTTTGCTATATCAGCTTTTGCCCAAATAGCCTCCGTTAATTTTCCATCTACATTGATTTTCTCATTGCAGAATTGGGTGTGTAAGGTTTTTTTTGGAGCTTGTGAATAGCCTAGCGAACTAATTAATGCTATAAAAAGTATATAGTAGGTTTTGTTTTTTTGCATGGTAAAATTTATGGGTGCAAAATTAATTTTCTTGTTGTATAGTAGTCAAAAAAAATAGTTAATTGTTACACACTGCTTCAATTTTTTTTTATCTAATATTTTAATTTAGAATACAAGTCGGCATCCAAGCAATAAATATCCTCTCTAAATTGTAGAATTCCATTGGTTTCCCATGCGGTCCAATACCACAAATGCAAATAAATAGGGTCTTTGATTTTAACTACAATGGTTTTAAGTTCAGGTTTTGGTAAAGGTTTACTATCAATTTTCAAGAATGGATTTTTAGCTAGCAATCTGGAGTTTTTCAAATCGATAGCCATCTGTTTTTTTCTTTGTAATTTATTGTAGTAGTTGATGTCAGTCGTGTCTTTAATCTTTTGTAAAGGCCATTTTAAGGTATCGTTTAATATATAGGTTGCCATTTCAAGAGGCTTTTGAAGTCGGACACAACCCGAACTAAGCGAACGAAAAGTGTAATCGAAAAAATCACGGTGGTTGGTGTCATGAAGATATACTGAAAAACGATTTGGAAAATTTATTTTCATGGAGCCAAGCGAATTGTTTCTGCTTGGTTTTTGAACATATTTGTATTGGCTAGCGTCTTCAATTTTCCAATCATATGGGCTTATTTCATTGTTTTCATTATCCAAAATGAGAAGTCCTTTTTTCTTGAATACATTTCGATTTTTCTTGGCTTCCGGATAAATATCTTCTTTTAATATTGTGGGTGGTACTGTCCAATTTGGGTTTAAGTTTATGTTTGTCAATTTAGAATCTAAAACAGGCGTCATACGGGTTTCTCTTCCTACTACAATTCTTTGAGATAAGATGGTATCGTTATTTTTTACGGCCACGATGGAATAATCGGGGATGTTGATTAATAAGTAATTGTCTTCAAAAGTATGTGAAAACCATCTCCAGCGTTCTAAATTGGCAATGACTTGTTCGATGCGTTGGTTTCTGCTGAAATTTAAGGCTTCAATGGTGCTTCTTCCAATAATTGCATCTACTTTTAATCCGTGTCTCGCCTGAAATGCCTTTACAGCTTCTTGTGTTTTTTTATTGTAAAAAGTGATCAGTAGCGTGTCTTTTTCTTTTAAATCACCCCAGTAGTTCAATCTTTTTTTGATGATGGGAATGTAATTGTTTTTGGTATTTGGTAAGATTCTTTCCTTTAAGTTGACCAATGCTATCGACTTTTCTGGAGGGTATTGTTTTAATAGACGTAAACTCGATTTTAGTTTTTTATAAATCCAATGATTGGGTTTGCAATTTTCAAGACTTGATTTAAGGGTGCTGTTTTTTAATCCTTCATCTAAAACAGCATTTTCAGAAATTGTTCTTTCTTCTAAATCCCAATTACGATATAATTTTTTTGGGTTTAATTTCCCTTTGCTGAGGTGCGAAATTAATTTTTGCGCGCTCAAGGTTAGGGCGATATCATAATTTATAAGTAATGAATCGGATAGGGTAGCTCTATTTTTCTCAAAATTCTGCAAAGTTTCTTGATTGTAATCTCTAGGCTCTAATCCTTCGTTTTCCGAATTTGCGATTTCTTGAAGAAGGGCATCTCTGTCTGATTTTGAATTCCAAACTAATTCAAAATTCTTCTTTCGATAAAAATCTATCAGCAGATTATTATGGGTGTTTAATACTAAGACAGAATCAATTGGACTGTTTTTTTGATAAAAAGTAAAGGCGCCGAAAGTTGAATTTGCTTCAAATCTATTCGGGATAATTTTGAGGAAAAATGCAAAAAAAGTTAGAAATAAAACAGAGAAAAATTTGTTCATAGCGGATCAATTTCTTTTTTCATTAAATAATGAGGTCCTATTTCAGGGATTGAAAAAAGAGCTCCAACTTTATTGTAATTCGATTTTTCGTAAAAAGAAACGGCCGACTCCCGTGCGTTGAACCATATTAAGGTACCGTTTTGGCTTTTAATGAATACTTCGCAGTGGTGCAGTAATTTTTCTCCGAATCCTCTTTTTTGATATTCAGATAAAATTGCCATTCCTCTAATTTGAAATTGATTTGGGCCTTTAAAAATATTATTTATTTTGTTAAATACAGAAACAACTCCGACTAATTTTTCATCATTATAAATTCCAAAATGCTTGGTGGTAGGTAAATCATCCCCATCAAATTGGCAACTTTCTATAGGTTTCCCCGCCCTTAATACAGGTTGTCTAACTTCATAGGTTTCTAAGGAACTTATATTTTTAATGATTTCCATATTTTTTTTAAAAAAATAGTATCGGTTAACAAATTAATACTAAAACTTTTAGCTTTACAGTTTGTTTATAATTCATAAAGATATAGAAAAATTTTTGAAAAAAATTTGCAATCAAAGAAACAATTACTTTATATTTGCACTCTCAATGCGGAAGTAGCTCAGTTGGTAGAGCTCCAGCCTTCCAAGCTGGTTGTCGCGAGTTCGAGCCTCGTCTTCCGCTCTGCAAGTAAAAACCCGAATCAACTGATTCGGGTTTTTTATTTTATAAACTTGCTAAATTGGTTTCTGGTTCAAGTTCTATTGGATCTTGGTTTTGTGTAAACCATCTTGCTGTTAAAGGCCCTTTTAATATTATTGATTCTCCCTTTACATCAAGCCAACTTCCTTCTCGTAATCCTAAAACAGGAATAGAATTAAAGGCATGAAATTCTTTAAGACGCGTTTCTCTAGTTTCACCCATGTGTTTGCTATTACTATCTGGATCTAAATAATGCGGATTTAAATTAAACGGAATAGCTTCCAAAGTTTTAAAACTTGGTGGATATACGATGGGCATGTCATTAGTAGTTTGCATCGAAATTCCAGTAATGTTACTACCGGCGCTAGTTCCTAAATAAGGCGTGCCATTTTTTATTGCTTTAGCTAATGCTTCCATTACTTCGTTTTCATACAATTGAGTTACCAGCAAAAAGGTGTTTCCGCCTCCTGTGAAAATTCCTTTGGCAGAAGCAATGGCTTCGGCTGGGTTTTCAAAACTATGTAAGCCAACAATTTTTTTATTTATTTTTAAAAAAGCAGCCCGAACATTTTCAGTATATGCATCCTCGGTAATCCCGCCAGGACGAGCATATGGAATGAAAAGTACGGTTTCACAATTTTCAAAATGCTGTTCCAAAACGGGTAATAAATAATCCAAATAGGATCCGCCATGAATTGTAGAAGTGCTTGCTATGATTAGGTTTTTCATTGAAAATTATTATTTGTACAAAACTACAAATTTATAATTAACAAAAAATTATCAAGCCGTTGGCTGTGCTTTTGCAAAACTTTGAAATACTTTTACCAAAATTATTTAATTTCTATTCCTTGAAGGCAATTAAGTTTAGTTTAATACTGTTTTTATTTCTGAATGTTGTTTCGGCACAATCCAATTTGGTATTCAGAAAGTTAAATGGAAAAGTGACTTCAACAAATTCTGATTTGGAGGGAATTTATATAACTAATCTAAAATCTAGAGAAGCTACTTTAACGGAACACGGAGGTTATTTTGAAATTCAAGCAAATGCAGGAGATACCTTAGTTTTTTCTTCGGTACAATTCAAAGCTTTAAAAATAGCAGTAAAAGAATCCGATTTCAATAAGGAATTGTTTTTTGTAAAAATGGATCCAATTGTTCGATTTTTAGATGATGTACGAATCAATGAATACAAAAATATTAACGCCGTTTCACTCGGGATAATTTCACCAAACACCAAACATTATACTCCAGCAGAGCGAAAATTAAATGCAGCATCCAACCCTTATTCTAGCTTTGGTCTTGGTAATTTTATTGGTTTTTCTTCCGGTTTAGATCCCTTGTTAAATTGGATGTCAGGTCGGACTACCATGCTTAAAAAAGAAGTTGAAGTTGAGAAAAAAGAAACTTTAATGGATAAAGTGGAAGGATGGTTTGAAAGGAAGTACTTTATTCAAACGCTTAAAATACCTGAAGATTATGTTAAAGGTTTTGAATACTATATTGTTGAAGATGCAAAATTTGCTGAGGCCATGAAGTCCAAAAATAAAACCATGGCGACATTTATTATGAATGATCTTGCAGTTAAATACAACCAACTTTTGAAGGATAAATAAATTAAACTACATTTGGACTTTAGTTTCATCTAAACCTATAAAGTGTCTAAATATTTTAAATTTTTCACCTTAATTCTATTGCTTTTATCCCTCTCTTCAATGGGGATTCATAAATATTATATGGGTATTTTTCAAGTTGATTATGTGCCTCAAAAGAAACGAATTCAGGTTACTTCAAGAATTTTTGTAGACGATTTAAATGCGGCTTTGGAAAAAAAATTCCATATGAAATCAAATTTAGGTTCAGATCAAGAAACTCCACAAGATGAGCAAAATTTGAAAAAATACCTTTCAGAGAAATTCCTTATTAAAGTGAATGGAGCTCTGAAACCAATGACTTATTTGAGTAAAGAATTGGAAGCAAATGTGTTGATCTGCTATCTTCGAATACCAGAAATCACTAAAATAGCTAAAATTGAAATTGAGAATTCTATATTGATGGAATGGAATTCAGAACAGCAAAATATTATGCAAACCAATATTAATGGAGTGAAGCAAACCATCATGCTGAATTCTGACGATTATAAACGAATGTTAAAATAGTATCGGAAGTAGTTGTTATTGAAAAATAAATTACTTTTATACTTTAAAAATTAATTGATATGCACCATTGTTCGACCCTAACTAAAGTTGTTTTTCTTTGTTTTTCTATTGGAATCTTTGCACAAGATGCTCCAAAGGCTAATCCAAGTGAAAAAAATCCAGATAAATTTAAGCAGATGTATGATTTGTTGGCAACGCCAAATATGTATCGTACCGCTTCCGGAGCTCCAGGGCCAGAATATTATCAACAACAAGCCGATTATAAAATTGATGTTGAATTGGATGATAAAAACACCAAACTTTACGGTCAAGAAACAATTACCTATACCAACAATGCCAAAGAATCACTTGATTATCTTTGGGTACAATTGGACCAAAACCAACAATCACGTAAGTCACTTTCGCCACTGGTTGAAAGTAATAAAACTGATCCTGCTATGGGGGTTCAAGGATTTTCTAGAAAATATTTAGAAGCCGATTTTGATGGAGGTTTTAACATCGAATTTGTTAAAGATGCATCAGGAAAACCAATGAATTATACCATCAATCAAACGATGATGCGTGTGGAATTGCCTAAAGTTTTAAAACACGGAGAGAAAATTTCGTTTTCAATTAAGTGGTGGTATAATATTAATAATTATACAATTGACGGTGGTCGATCTGGCTACGAGCATTTTGATTCAGATGGTAATAATTTGTATGTTTTGGCTCAGTTTTACCCAAGAATGGCAGTATATAATGATGTGGAAGGTTGGCAAAACATGCAATTTTGGGGATCGGGAGAATTTGCTTTGCCTTTCGGAAATTTTGAAGTGAACATTACCGTTCCTGCAGATCATATTCTAGAAGCTACAGGGACTTTATTAAATAGATCAGAAGTATTCACACCAGCTCAATTGGCTCGATACGCTCAGGCAGAAAAGTCATTTGACAATCCGGTGGTAGTAGTAACGCAAGCAGAAGCAGAAGCAGCTGAAAAAGGTTTTTCTGATAAGAAAAAAACATGGAAATTCAAGGCAGAAAATGTGCGTGATTTTGGAATTTCAACTTCTAGAAAATTCATTTATGATGCTATGGCCGTAAAAACTGGTTCTACCACAGCTATGGCGATTTCATTATATCCAAAAGAAGGAAATCCACTTTGGGAGCAATATTCTACTCGAATGGTGGCGCATACTTTGAAAAGTTATTCAAGCTATACTTTTGATTATCCTTATCCAAAAGCAATCTCGATTAATGCTAGAGATCAAGGGATGGAATATCCAATGATTTGCTGGAATTTTGGTCGTCCAGATGCAGATGGAAAATATTCGGATGGTGTCAAATACGGAATGCTTGGAGTGATCTGCCACGAAGTGGGACACAACTTTTTTCCAATGATTATCAATTCAGATGAGCGCCAATGGACTTGGATGGATGAGGGATTGAACTCTTTCATGGAATTTCTTGCTGAGAAATCATTTGACCCAAAATTTCCACTACGACGCGGACCTGCAAAAAATATTGTTCCTTACATGAGCGGTGATCAAAAAGGATTGGAGCCAATTATGACCAATTCAGAAAGCATCCGTCAATTTGGAAATAATGCCTATGGAAAGCCAGCAACAGCATTAAATATTTTACGTGAAACCGTAATGGGACCTGAGTTATTTGATTATGCATTTAAAACCTATGCCAACCGTTGGAAATTCAAACATCCAACACCTGAAGATTTCTTTAGAACCATGGAAGATGCTTCTGCAATTGATTTGGATTGGTTTTGGAGAGGTTGGTTCTACACTACTGATGCTAATGATATTGGAATCAAAGAAGTGAAAAAGTATTTTGTAAGTAACGAACCTTCAAAAGAAGTAACCGAATTTATGAAAAAACAACGCCGCCGTGATAGTAAACCAGGGCCAATGGTTTATATGATTGCAGAAGGCAGCGAAGATTATAAAACCGAGTTGAATAAACCATTTAAAATTGCCGATTTTGCGGCGTTAAATGAGTATGTAACTGCTCATTTTACTGCAGAAGAACGCGCTAAATTAAACGAGCCTAAATATTTCTATCAGGTAACTTTTGATAAACCAGGTGCTTTGGTAATGCCAATAATTGTGGAGTTAACCTATGAAGATGGAACCACTGAAATTCAAAAATTCCCGGCGCAAATATGGCGTATGAACGATAAAGAGGTAAATAGAACTTTTGCTACTCAAAAAGCAATTGTAAAAATTAAGTTGGACCCAAATTTAGAAACCGCAGATATCGATTTGTCTAATAATAGTTGGCCAAAAGAAGAAGTTAAATCAAAATTTGATTAAGAACTTTGTACCTTTGTAACACTTTTTAAATTGCAATACCATGTTTGGAGGAGAATTCTTTTTTATTTTGCTTGTAGCTTTTTTATTATTTGGTTCTAAAAACCTTCCTGAAGTTGTGAAAGGCTACGCCAAAATTGTAGCAACTTTAAAAAATGCTACGAATGAGATTAAAAACGAAATACAAAATAGCGTAGATATAAAAGAAATAGATGCTTCAGTAAAGCAAATCACGCATTCTTTAACCAAAGATGTGGAAGAAATAAAATCTTCCGTTGCATCTTCCTCTAATGATTTTGGTAAAAATATTCTTGAAGAACCAGCTGCTATTGTTTCTCAGATAGATGAAGAAATAGAGGAGGCTACAGGGCCTATTAAACGCAAAATGTAATGCTTGAAAAAATCATTGCTTTAGATAAAAAAGTATTTATTTTCTTAAATAGTTTAGGATCTCCAACTTTTGACGGGCTTTGGTTAGTAATTACAAAACAAGCCTATTGGACTCCGTTTTTCTTATTGTTAGCGTTTCTTTTATATAAAAATATTGGAGGAAAAAAATTAGGAATTGTAGTGCTATTTATTGCCGTAATATTACTTTGTTGCGATACCTCTGTGGAATTTTTTAAAACTACTTTTCAAAGATTACGACCTTGTAATGATCCTGAAATAAAAGGTATTATTCGAATTATTCACCATTCAAGTACGTAT
The DNA here is from genome assembly GCF_046073885.1 of Flavobacterium sp. Taxonomy (GTDB): domain Bacteria; phylum Bacteroidota; class Bacteroidia; order Flavobacteriales; family Flavobacteriaceae; genus Flavobacterium. The sequence continues at coordinate 15,383 of NZ_JBJTND010000020.1, read as the reverse complement.
AGTTTTTTCTCTGGGCATGCCGCCAATTCTATGGCTTCCATGGTTTTTATTTATTTGATTTTGAAGAAATACTATAAATATTCTTTTTTTATTTTTCTGTATCCAATCATTTTTGCCTACAGCAGAATTTATTTAGGCGTACATTTTCCTACTGATATTTTAACTGGATATCTATTTGGAGCTGCTTTAGGATTGGTTTTTCACGCGCTCTATCAAAAGTATTTCAATAAAATTTAAAGCACTCGTGATACTGTTAATCCGTCACGGATGGGTAACAAAACCGTTTCCACCCTTGGGTCATTATTAACCATTTGATTGTATTCTAAAAGTACTTTGGTACTCGTATCTTTTGGATTTAATTCTTCCAATACTTTTCCACTCCACAATACATTATCCGAAAGGATGATGCCTCCTGGGTTCATTATAGGTACTACCAAGTTAAAATAATGGATGTAATTTTCTTTATCGGCATCAATAAAAACCAAGTCGTATTTTTTATTTAATGTCGGAATAATATCCAAAGCATTTCCTAAATGAGCCGTTATTTGCTCCTTCCATGGCGATAAATCAAAATATTTTTGCTGAATGGAAACTAATTCTTCTTTGATATCTATGGTATCTAAAGTGCCTTCTTTTTGCATTCCTTCTGCCAAACACAACGCGGCATATCCCGTATAGGTTCCTATTTCTAGAATATTTTTTGGACGAATAATTTTGGATAACATACTTAGCACACGCCCCTGAAAATGACCGCTAAGCATTCGGGGTTGTAGAATTTTTTGATGCGTTTCTTTAAAAAGTTTCACCAATAATTCCGGTTCGCTTTGCGAATGGTGTTCTACGTAGGCTTCTAATTCTTCGGATATGAAATGCATGGTATTTTTATTTTTTTTGCAAAATTACAAATAACAAAACACAAATAACCAAATCAACTAATTGTTTTACCTTTGCATCATGATTGAGAAAAAAGACATTCGCGCGATATCTAAAGAAGCACTTCGAGATTTTTTTGTTGCCAATGGCGATAAAGCTTTTCGTGGGAATCAAGTTTATGAATGGTTGTGGAGTAAGGGAGCCCATAGTTTTGATGACATGACCAATGTTTCTAAAGAAACGCGTGCCATGCTTGAAGCTCATTTTGTAATCAATCATGTTAAGGTAGATACCATGCAGCGCAGTGCTGATGGTACGGTGAAAAATTCGGTTCGGTTACATGATGGCTTAGTGGTAGAAAGTGTATTAATTCCTACTAATACAAGAACAACTGCATGTGTGTCTTCTCAGGTGGGCTGCAGTTTGAATTGTAATTTTTGTGCTACCGCTCGATTGAAGCGTATGCGAAATTTAGAGCCGGGCGAAATTTATGATCAAGTTTTGGCTATCGATAGCGAAAGCAGATTGTACCATAACCGACCGCTTTCGAATATTGTTTTTATGGGAATGGGTGAGCCGTTAATGAATTATAACAATGTCATTAAAGCAATTGACCGAATCACCTCCGATGAAGGACTTGGAATGTCTCCAAAAAGAATTACGGTTTCCACATCGGGTATACCCAAAATGATTATGAAAATGGCCGATGATGGTGTGAAATTCAAATTGGCAGTTTCTTTGCATTCTGCCATTGAAAATGTACGTAACCAGATTATGCCATTTAGTACCAACTTTCCGTTAACTGAATTACGAGAATCATTAGAATATTGGTATCAAAAAACAAAAAGTAAAGTTACCTATGAATATGTAGTTTGGGGCGGAATAAACGACACAAAAGAAGCTGTTGATGCATTGGTTAAATTTTGCAAATATGTGCCTTGTAAAGTGAATATAATTGAGTACAATCCCATTGATGATGGAATGTTTCAACAAGCTTCAGACGCAGCAATAGATTTGTATATTAAAGAATTAACTAAACACAATATTGTGGCCAAAGTAAGAAAAAGCAGAGGTAAAGATATTGATGCGGCTTGCGGCCAATTAGCAAATAAAGAATCATAAAAAAAGTCCCATGAAATGGGACTTTTTTGAATTTATAACTAACTTTTTATTAGAAAGTATGCGCTACTGGAGTTCCACCATCAATTGAAATAGTGTAGCTGTTATCACAAGTTCCAGTTCCATAATCAATATCTGCATAATGAGTATTTTTAGTGATATGGAAACTTCCAGAAACTAATTTGTATAAAGGACAACCTGCAATATCAAAACGCAACGGATTAACAATTGTTACTGTGTGTGCATTTCCATCTGGTTTTGTAGTAGTCCAAGTTCCGGTAACTACATAAATATTATCTGTTACAACAGAAGTAGTATATCCTTCAATTAATTCTCTAGTTCTAGTACCTACACGAGTATAAGTTCCTAATGTTGGGAAAGTAACCGACATATTAATATCCATCACATATACAGGATGTGCATTTGAATTAGCAGTTGTACCAATCACAGATCTAGTAACTGTTCTTGTTCCTTGCACTAAAGCATCATTGTGATAAAAGTTTTCAAATGTATAGGTAATTACATAGTTGGTGTTTGTAAAAGTAGTACTACCACTAGCAATAATTTTTCCTTTTAACACGTTTCCATTAGGCATAGCACAACCAGTTGTACCAAAATCTACTGTACGAGTCCAAGTTGTTCCTGTTATAACTACAGTTGTAGTAGCACATGCAGGTAATAATGCTGCAATATCAGAAGGTTTTCCTGATACAGAAGGGTTTTGAGCAAAATATTGTGATTCTACAACATCTTCCACGTCGTTAGATACTTGATCCATTTTAGAATGAGTAGCTGCATCTGCTGCAGTAATACCATCGTCGTTTTTGTTGTCTTTAGAACAACTTGCAAAGAAAACACCAGCACTTAAAACTGCCATTTTAATAAAATTTCTTGTTTTCATAGGTATAAATATTAATTGGTTTAAACTTAAGACTTAAACAAATATAAAAGGTTTAATCTTAATATAAAAATAATTTTCAAATTGTTGGAATGTTGTATCTTTGGCCTAATGAATATTACCTCGCAAATAAAGCAGCCGATTCAACAGGAAATGGAACTTTTTGAAAAAAAGTTCTACGAATCGATGTCATCCAAAGTTGCTTTACTTAACAGGATTACCTATTACATTGTAAACCGAAAAGGAAAACAAATGCGTCCTATGTTTGTTTTCTTAACGGCTAAAATGGTTTCGGGAGGCGTAATTAACGAACGCACTTACAGAGGTGCTTGTGTAATCGAATTAATTCATACCGCTACTTTAGTTCATGATGATGTGGTTGATGATAGCAACAAAAGAAGGGGTTTTTTCTCAATTAATGCCCTTTGGAAAAATAAAATTGCGGTATTAGTAGGCGATTATTTACTTTCTAAAGGTTTGTTGCTTTCTATAGATCACGGAGATTTTGACCTACTTCGAATCATTTCGGTGGCAGTACGAGAAATGAGTGAAGGCGAATTACTGCAAATTGAAAAAGCACGTCGATTAGATATTACCGAAGATGTATACTACGAAATCATCCGTCAAAAAACAGCTACTCTTATTGCGGCTTGTTGTGCTTTGGGAGCCAAATCGGTTTCTGAGGATGAAGAACAAGTTGAAAGGTTGCGAAAATTTGGAGAACTTATCGGAATGGCATTTCAAATAAAAGACGATTTGTTTGATTATACCGATGAGGCAATTGGTAAACCAACCGGAATTGATATCAAAGAGCAAAAAATGACTTTACCCTTAATTTACGCCTTAAATCATTGTACTGATAAAGAAAAAAGTTGGTGCATCAACTCAATTAAAAATCACAACAAGGATAAAAAGCGCGTGAAAGAAGTCATCCAATTTGTAAAAGACAAAAACGGATTGGCTTACGCCGAACAAAAAATGGTAGAGTTTCAAAAAGAAGCCCTGTTATTGATTCAAGACTACCCAGAATCGGTTTACAAAGATAGTTTGACCCTTATGGTGAACTATGTAATGGAGAGAAAAAAATAAAGAAAATAACATTATTTCTCCATTCCAAAACTCACTTGTCTCAATATAGTTTTACTAAAAGGAACTAAAGTAATTTCTTCAATTTGGTTGGTAATAGCATTTTTTGCACTTAATTTTATTTGATTATTTTCATAAACGGCCTTATTTGTTTCTACAAATTGGTAGCGAAAGTTGTTTTTTGGTTTATACAAATAATCATTAAATCCTTCTAGATACGATTTGCCTTTTTGTTCTTCTGCATCAATAGCTTTAGCATAAAAAAGCGCTCCATAAGTGAAATACTTTTCCTGATTCGCATCTTGTTTAATGCTGACTTCTGTTTTAAATTCTATTTGAATGGAATCTGCTTTCATGAATTTTCTATCAAATAATAAAAATCCATCTTCAATTTTATATTTTTCAGTTGTAACAATTTCAGTTGCCCAAGAAGGTTTTCTTATTTTGATTTTGAATGAAGCCAAATTCGGGTTTGTTATTTTATAAGTAAATTTATTTTGATATGGGTATTCTGTAACAACTTCTATGGCTATTGGGTTGTGGTTTAAATTTGATTCTAATTTAGTTGGACCAAGCAACGCATTAACAAAGGTGTTTTTATTTTCTAATAACCAAGAATTTTCCAGGAAATAAGGTGTAATTCTACCTGCATTTGGATTGCAACAAACGGCCACTTCTTGGTGAGCTGGTGAATATTTATAACGAATTTGTTTTCTGTTGGGTTCTATTTCTCCATTTTTCGTGCCTTCCATTTCATAGGAATTATCGGTTTTTAAGTAGGCTATACAAGAATGATTTGGATTTCGAGCACCTTGTGCCGCATTATAGAAAATCGTTTCAACCGCTTCAGCTGTATTTGTATTTCCTTGTTTTTGAAACAACATCGAATAACTATGTAATAATTCTTGTAACGAACAATATTCATATCCTGTATTTGTAGCATCGGCAGTTCTTTGACCAATCCATTCATCACCAATTGCACCTCCAGTAAGTGTAGTAGTTTTTTCTATACGTTGTTTATATATTTCTAATGCTTTTTGTAATTCGGGATTATTTGTTGAATAGGAAGCCACGAGTAACGGTCTTAAATGTTCGTAGGTATGTACACCGTGGGATTGCAGTTTATAATTTGGGTTGAAGATATTTTCTAGTTTGGCATCCTTCTCCGATTGATAGGTTTTGCAAAAATCTAAATATAAAAATTGAGCATATTCAATGTATTTTTTATCACCTGTAATTTGATACATTTTATCTAAAACATCAGTGAAAGTTAGTCCGTGAGACACCCCGGCATTAAAATTAGCTCCCGAAAAATAGGGGCTGGATTTTCCAATAGGATAATTTACCATGACATTATTTACTGCTTTTTCAATTGCCAGAAATAACTTTTTGTCTTTGCTGTATTCGTAATAAGCCAATAACCCTCGGTACATAGTAGTTTTAGACCATAATTCTCCGTTTTCGGAGTTGAAATTATAGCGTAAATCTTTGGCATAAATTCCGATGTAACCATCTTCGTCCTGAGATTTAAGTACATTTTCAAGGTACTTTTCAACCTTTTTTAGTCCGGCTTTATCATTCAGTAAAACCACATTTCTAATGTATCCATCCCACCAATTAGACTGCGTTTCGCTGTTCCACCATTTGTATTGCTCACTGCCTTCAGCATCTCCATCTTTTAAGTTTCCCAAATCTTTTGCCACACTATTCTTATGTAATCTTCCGGTGCTATATATGGGATCGTTAATTAAGTCGGGAACCAATTTATCAAGATTGCCCACAAAACCATTGATGTCGTATTGCATTTGGGTTTTAATCCATCCAGTAGGTTTTACAGTCCCAAATGGAAACGGTTTGTATTTTTCAATGGGTTTATTTTGAGCATTCAATTGAATTGAAATTGCTAATATTAGTAGCAGAAGATTTTTTTTCATGATAATTATTTTTTTGACATTTTAAATCGAAGTGTCCCACCATTCATGATTTCTGAATAGGTGATAATTGGTTTTTGTAATGGAATTGCGTTTAGCAAGCACTCGTTTTGGTACAGGGTATTTTTTGAAAAATCATCCGAATGGATCGAAAATAGTTTCCCATTTGCTAATTGAAGCGTTGCCTTTTTAATCTGTGGAGCGCCTATCACAAATTCTCCATTGGTTGGATTTACAGGATAAAATCCTAAAGTTGATAGGATGTACCAAGCCGACATTTGACCGCAATCATCGTTACCAATCATTCCGTTTGGAGTAGTATTATGAAACTCATTAATGATTTTATGGATGTATTTCTGTCCGGTTTTTGGCGTATCCGAAAAGGCATACAAATACACAATGTGGTGGCTAGGTTCATTGCCGTGTGCATATTGACCTATCATGGCTTCCTGCCCCAAAAATTTATTTGGATTCAAACTTTGTGTGGTGAAAAAAGCATCCAATTTTTTTGTGAATGCTGAGGTGCCACCCAATAGGTTTTTCATGCCTTCAATGTCATATTGAGCCGGAGTCCAAAAATATTGCCACGCATTGGCTTCGGTATAATCTCCCGGATTGTTCATGGGAGAGGTTGCTGTAAGTGGATCAAATGGAGTTCTCCAATTGCCTTTGGTGTCTTTTCCGCGAAAGAGTTTGGTTTCGGGATCAAACAAATTTTTATAGTATTGAGCTCTTTTGTTAAAGATAACTTCTTCGTTTTTTTGGTTCAAATTGGATGCCATTTGTGCTACACACCAATCATCAAAACCACTCTCCAAGGTTCTTGATACCGCCTCGTTATCTAACTTATCCAATGGGTAATATCCGTATTGATTGTACAATTCCCAATCGGAGTTGATGTGACTTTTAGTGGAAGTTTCAAGCATGGCTTTGAAAGTTTCATTTTTATCAAAATCGTTAAACCCATTCGTGTAAGCCGAAAGTAGCATGGGAATAGCATGGTTTCCAATCATGCAATAATTGTCTTGCCCCCAAGCAGTCCAAATTGGTAAAAAACCAGCTGCTTTATGATGTAGCAACAAGGTGTTTGCAATTCCGTTTATTTTTTCGGGAGCAATAATTTGTAATAATGGAAAGGCTCCTCTATAGATATCCCAAATGGATAATGTAGAGTAATATTCTTTATTTGGCGCCAAGCCAATTGCATCATTTGCTCCTCGATATTTTCCATCTACATCGGCAATATTTGAAGGTTGAAGCAATAAATGGTACATCGAAGTATAAAATAATTCCTTCTGTTTACGGGGTGCTTCAATGGTTATTCTATTCAAATAAGCATCCCAAACTTGTTCGGCATCTAGCCTCACTTTATTAAAATCCCAATGCGGAATCTCCGCAATTAGATTCGCTTTTGCGCCATCACAACTCACCGTAGAAAGTGCAATTTTGATATTTAATAGTTTGCTTTGAGGCAAATTAAAATCTAAAATATATTTGGGTGCATTTTGTTTTTTCTCTCTGGCTAATTCTTTAATTGCATTGTAAGGAGTTTCAAATTCAATAGAGAAAAAATATTTTTTGGTTACCCAACCTTTGGTTTTGCAATACCCCGAAATTGTGCTTGCATTTTCTATTTTGATGTCGCTTTCCAATACCAAACTGTCGTTCAAAAATTGAAATCCGTGTTGAAAATCGAGTAGTAGTTTTGCCTTTTGATTGGGGTAGGTGTATTTATGAAACGCCACTCTTTCTGAGCAAGTTAATTCTACTTTGATACCGTCTTTTTTAGTAAGGGTGTAATAGCCAACAGCTGATTTTTCACTTTTTTTGTGGTAACTGTTTTTCAAATTTTGTTTGGTCTCCTCAAATGGAAGTAACAAGATGTTTCCCATTTCTCCAATTCCGGTACCGCTAAAACGGGTTTGAGAAAATCCCAGAAGCAAGGTATCTTTATATTGATAGCCACTGGTGTGATTCCATCCTTCAATAGAATTGTCGGGTCCCGGCTGAACCATTCCAAAGGGTAGGGAAGGCCCTGGAAAAGTATGCCCGGTTCCATCGGTTCCAATAAAAGTGTTGACAAACTTGGAGTTTTTTTGAGCAATTGCATTGTTAAAGCTCAATAAAATCAAGAAGTAAACTAATATTTTTAAGTTGCTTTTTTGTAAACTCATCTTATTCTAAGTTTTGTTGAAGGTAGCTTTTCATTTGTAAATTAACTTCCCATTGGTTAGAAAGTGGTTTCAAAGTATAAGGCTCTTGAGGCATGTAGGGATAAGGGCCAAACTCGGGAGTGATGGTTGTGAATTCAACATTTTTTTGCTTTTGAATTTCAAGAATTTTTTGCCACCAATTTCGATATTGATTTAAATAAACTTCCCATTCTGGTGCAAAAGGATTGTTTACTTGCGGACTTTGTTCAAATCCTATTCGGGCATGAATGTGCTTTATATTTGGAAATAATTGCTCTAGCAATTCTTTTTGATCGTCTAAATTACTTTCGGAAACTACACAAAAATGTGAAAAATCCGCAATAAGTTTTAATTTCGGATAGATTTCAAGGTACTTCAAGAGTGTTTTTAAATGAAAGGAAAATCGGCCTCTATGGATTTCATGCCAAATGGGAATTCCTGTTTCTTTAGAAATTTGTTCGGTAAGCTCAATTATTTTGCAATTCTCACTAAACTCAAAAAAGTCTTTTCCAGTATGGGAATTGATCGCGTTGGGTTTCAATTTTGTTAGAAATTCCAATCGCGTTTTAATCCTGTGGCAATAGTCTTCTACCGATTCTACTTTATTGGGCAAAACTTGTTGCGCAATAAAAAAGAAATCAGGGTTGATGGTTTCTCGAATGATTTTTAGTTCATTTAGGAATTCTTCTAAAAATGAATTATCCTCTGGAAAATTAATTTCTACACCTTCATAACCCTCTTCGATGGCTTTGTATAAAAATGCTTTCGCAGATAAATTTTCGCTTCCCCAATAGGTGCAAAGAAATTTAATTTTCATAATTAGTTGGAATATAATAACGGATTGATAGGGGAGTCAATAATTTCTCCAATTTTTGCTCCAGGACACCATGTTTTCCAATCGTGTTCTTGATTGGTGTTTTCTGGATTTTTCAAAATCATATCTTTATCCATATAAATTATGGTCATCACTTTTCGCATTTCATCGGTTGCATTGGCTCCCGCTCTGTGAAATACCCAACCCGAATGAAAGCTAATTTCACCCGCATCAAATGGTTCAATCACATGCGTAAAATCGGTGACGCGTAATTTTTTTTCAATCAGTTCTTCACTTTTATCACTGATTTCCAATTCGCGACCTTCCACAATTACATGGCTACCTGCACTAAATTCTAACGGACCCATATTGAGTGGTGTTTCCTGCAACGGTATCCATGCCGTAACGGTTTTGTCGGTTTCCAATGGCCAATAATATTGATCCGCATGCCATGGCGTTATACCTCCTCCTGCTTCCTTAAATAAGGCTTGATCGTGGTACAAACGAACTCCGTTTACTTGCATCAAATCGGAGGCTATTTTTGCAATTCGTTTGCTGTAAATCAATTCTTTTACCATTGAATTTTCCAACCATAGATTGAACAACTGTAAAAATGCTTTTCCATAAGTAGTTCGTTCTTCAAGAGCAGTTTGTTCTTGATTCATTAGTTCCACTTGTTCCGAAATTACGGCATTGAAAAAGGCAAGCGCTTCTTTATTTAGCACTTCTTTTAATTTAATAAATCGATTCTGTTGATAGAAGTCAATTTGGTCTTGACTCAAAGAATAGGGGTCATTAAGGTGTTCCTGAATTGAATTGGGAATATTTTCTGTCATATCAAGCTTTGATTCAGTTAATTAATTTCAAAACTAATCATTCAAAAGTAGTTGATTTAACATTAAATTATTAAATTATGATACTATATTGAATTATATTTGTAATTATTTATACAAATTGGTAAAATATAAGCCATGAAAGCGGTATTAGAAGATATAAAATTGCAACAAGGAACTTCGAGTTTTTATGCGTACCAATTTCAGGTTCCTTTTTTTGAATTCAAATGGCATTATCATCCCGAATATGAATTGACCTACATTGTAAAAGGAAATGGATACCGAATTGTGGGCAACACTTATGAAAACTACACCGAAGGTGACTTGGTTTTATTGGGCCCAAATTTGCCCCACACTTGGACTGGAAAGGCCGTTGAGAATGAAAGTTTTGAAGCCATTGTGATTCAGTTTTCCAAAGAATTCATCACGTCTTTTTTAGGTTTTGATGAAGCGCATCTCATTAAAAATTTATTAGAAAATTCGGCCCGAGGGATTGCATTTGAAGCAACACAAGACCTGGTTCAAGCAATTAAAACGATAATTGAGAAAGAGGGGATAGATCGGATTTTGCAATTAATTTCTGCCTTAAACCAATTAGCGCAATCAAACTACAAGTTAATTACACCCAACACATTTCACACTATTGCCTCCAAAAAAAGTGAATTGCGCATCAATGAAGTTTGTTTGTTTATTCAAAATAATTTCAATTCGAACATCACTTTAAAGCAAGTGGCTAGCCAAATTTATTTAACAGAAAGTAATTTTTGTAAATTTTTCAAAAAAGCTACTGGTAAAACTTTTTCCGATTATTTAAATGAAATTCGAATTAATGAGGCTTCCCGTTTGTTATTGCAAACCGATAAAACAATCAGCCAAATTTCCTTTGAATGCGGATTTGAAACTTTGAGTTATTTTAACCGCGTATTTTTAAAAAAGAAAAACCAAACACCTTCTGTTTTTAGAAATAATAAAACCGTTAAATAAAAAAGCCCAGTCGTTAAACTGGGCTTTTTTGTAGCGAGAGGGAGATTTGAACTCCCTAAATGAATTAATCGAAATCAAATTGAATAGGATTAATTAAAGATAACATTCAATTGTTTTTTTGCAAGATCCCATGCATTTTCTTTGGACTGCATATTCTGTCTGGCATTTGGATGCACTACTTTAATAACTTTATCACCGAATTGTTGATTTAAAAAAGTATACGTATCATTTCCCAAAGCAATTATATGAGTTGGATTTATTATTTCTAATTCCTTTTTTAAAAATGATAAGTTTTCAGTATCAGCAGCTTTTTTCCAAAATGTTTTTCTAGCGTTAAAATCTGCTTCTACCTTTGAGGTTTTTACTTCATATTCTTTTACTACGTCTGTAAAATAAAGATAACAATCGTCTCTTTTTAATAGCTCTTCAAAACATCTGTAATATTTATTTTTTTCAGTCCAGTATTCAATTCCAAAAGGAGTTCCAAATACAAATTTTCCAGAACGTTCTATATTGAATTTTGAATTTGAATCTCTAGGTTCTAAGCCTAAAATAGCAAAACGATATTTAGCGTTTTCTTTTCCTAAACTTATTGGTAAATCAACCCGAATATCACCATTTTGGCATTCGATTTTATCGATTATACTTTTTGAAGTTTCATATAATTTTTGTTCACAAAACAAACTGTTCTTTTTAATTAATTCAGTTGTAATTTTGTAAAAGTCTCGAAAACCATATCGATTACAATAAATGGATTTAATATCTTTCATTAATTAGAACAAGGAGATGATGAAAATCCAGAAAAAAATCACTAATACTACACAAATTATGGCTAATCCTATAATATATGGTAATGATTTTTTATCTTTTTCAATAATCAGTTGCTTTTCTTCTTCAGTTAATTCTTTTTCTGGGTAATCATAAGTCTCTTTATATGAATTTGACTTTTTTATTGGTTTTTTCTTTTTACTTTTTCCAAATAAATTACCAGCTATCCCAACTGTTGCATCAAACATTTTAACACCGTTTGTTTGTAGGTGTTTTTCTTTTCCTGCTTTTGTTCTTTTATCATTTACATCCCAAGAACCCAATGCTTTTTTACCTGCCATTTTCTTATCTTTTATAATTTTTCAACAATAAATGAATTTAAACTTAATTCCATAGCTTTTGGTTTTTTACCTATTTTCTCTAAATATCTACTTACATCAGAATAATGAAGATTTGATGAAGATATTTCAATAACAATTGTTTCTCCTTCTTTTAAGGTTTCCCAAGATGTTGATCTTTTTTTTGTTAGAATAAATTTTGGCATAATAAAATGATTTTACTTCCTACTCTTTTGGCTTTTCAGTTTCGCCCCGTTTTTTAGAGTGGGTTCTGAACTCCACTATTTTTAATTTGTATTGTAAAAATAGGAAGTAAAAAATTGCATTTTAAGTTCAACTTAGTTCAACTTAATTGTTTTGGTAGTGTACTATAAATGCTCCAATTGAAATGATAATTACAGCAACAATATTTAAAGAACTCATTTTTTCTTTAAAAAAAATAGATCCGAAAACTATAGTCAATAGTGGTGTAGCTAAGAATAGTATGCTGGAAATTAATGGATTGGTAATTTGAAGCCCTAAAAAGCTAAATAATAACCCAAGAAAAATTATGAATGCCATGAATAATGCGTTGAAAAAATATTTCTTTACGTCGGTTTTAATTTTGGTGATTTTAATTTTAGTTAGAGTAATACAAGCTGCTGTTATAAAAACAACTAATTCTTGATTGGCTATAATTATTATGGGAGGAACTTTTGTACCTAAATTCTTCCAATGGATAATAGATGAAGTTCCAAAAGCGAAAGTCATTGCTATTAAATAAATGTGTTGTTTAAAACTTATTTTATATTCTTTTTCATTATTGTAATAAATATAGAATATAAACCCTGTTAGGATAAAAAACAATCCTATAAATGATTTAAATACAGGAATTTTTTCGAAGAAGTGTAAGTATAAAGCAGTAAAAATAATGCTAACGATATTATAAATACCAAGCCACTGTAGAGGTGCTTTTTTTATGACAATTAGCATGCAAAATAAACCTAATACCCCAAAAATTGATCCTAATGTGATTCTATATAAAGGCAGATTAAATAGTGAGCTAAATTCATTAGTATATAATGTTATTGTTATTGTTATTGCTCCTAGACTTGTAAATAAAGCCCTGTATCCAACTAAGAATGGAACCGAACAATCCTGTAAGTTCTTTTTCCATAATACATTGTTTAATGAAAATAACAAAATTGATAAAAAGATATATATCATACTGGCAGAATATTTAATAATCCATTTGCGTTATGTAATTTTTTAATTTCAATATTTTCAGCTTGTTGATATTTAATTTTATTCTTAATTAGTAAACTAACTTTGTTTTTGAGGGTATTTAAGTTTAAGTTTTGAAATACCTCTAAAGTTGTTTGATATATAATATTTAATTCAATTACAGAATTTGTATTTTGAATTTCTTTAGTTATCCAATTTATATAAAGTTTACTGTAAGTTTTAAATTGAATTGTCAAATCGCTTTTTTGGTTTAGGTACCAAAATTTATAGGTCATAAATCGGGTTTTTGGAAAAATATGAAGATTTTTCATAGATATATCCATATCAGTTTCTTGATATAGTTTTTCCCCATATTTGTCTGCTTTTTTGCTTCCAATTAAATTATAGTGTCTGAATAACACCGATTGAGCAAAAACTAAATCCTGAAGATAATTTTCTGAATTTTTATTTGATGCCAGCATATAATTTTCAATAGCTTCTGAATAGCCATTTATTCTATGATGTGGATCATATAGCGCTTCAATCAATATGTTTCGCACAAACCAATGCGATCCATACTCTTTAATAAATTTCGGAAATAGATTTGTTTTGCTAAAGCTCAAAAAAGTTTTAATTCCATAAAACTCTTTGGTTTTATAATTTTCATTTTCTAGTGTGTCGAAGATCTCTATTAATGCACTGAAATTTTCATTTACAACAAAATTCTCAATAACTACTTCAACTGACTTGTTTAAAAATTTTGGTTCATTAAATAAGTAATTAGAGTCATAATATTTTAAAAATGCATTCCAATCAGGGTATCCGCAAAATCTAGCTAGAACATTAAAAGTGTTTTTATAGGGTTTGTTTGAATTTGAATTGTATAAAAAAAATCGATACAAAGTTGATTCTGATAAAAATCCATTTTTTTCAGCAGCAATAAATTGACTTACTTTACGGCAATCATTTTTGGTTGTTATATAAACTCCGGTCTTATTGTAAATGGCTTCAAGTAAAATATTTTTACTTATCATGTTTTTTCTATAAAAATAATAAATAATTTTTTATAAAATAGTTCAAGATAGTTCATTTGATGAATGTAGACAACACAAATAATAGTGACTTCCAATAAAAAACCCTTAACTATTGATAGTTAAGGGTTTCTTTTTGTAGCGAGAGGGAGATTTGAACTCCCGACCTCAGGGTTATGAATTGATTTTTTTATCAATTTATATACGTTTTTTGCTCTTGAAAAGATGTTTTTCTATAAAATGGTGTACGGTTTGGTGTACGGATTAGTTTACTATTTTTGAATTTAATTTCGTATGCAATTTAAACTTTTTTATTTAGATTACTACTTGACTTTTTACAAAAATGCTCTCAAAGAAAATTCCCTTTAGTTTGAATTCGTAAATTTCCTTCATAATTCATTTATTAGAACATCCGAAACTTATTCCTAAGTTTTGCTTCCACCAGAAGGTGGCGATTTCGAAGCGCTTCACTGTCAACCAAGCACCAACTTTGATAGAAGTACAAAACTTGATTTAACCAATGAACCGCCACTTTTGGGTAGGTGCTGTTATATCTAGTTTTTCTATTTGATAATTTGTTCGTCATATTGTTCAGGTGTCAAAGTCGCACTGATGATTGGCTTTCCGCAGTCAGGAACCATTGCAGCAAAACGTTGATAGTCGCAAGTGAAGTCTACCAAAAATTTTGTATAATCAACTGCATCTGTTAAAGAAAGCAATTCATACTGTCCTTGAATAGGAGGCATTTGAGGATTGGTGTGTGTAACCAAGTGCGAAATAAACTCTGCACGCCCAATCCAACATCCACCAAAAGTATGTTGTCCGTTTACAATATTTGTCCATTTACAAAATTCACCTTTTGTCAATTGACCACCACCTTCAATTTGAACTGTTCCTGATAAAACAAGCCAACTTTCAATTCTTGGTTTAGAAACATCTTGGTCAACATAACCACTAACAATAAATTCTAAATTCATAATTGTCGTTGCTGTTGCCAAGTCTTCAATATTCAGTTGCTTTCTCAACTCTGCTTTTAATCCATCAATAAAATGTCTTATAACTGTGTCATAAGTGCCGGTACCTTGATAATTTTTTTCAAGTGTCTTGAAAATTGAATAAATTGTCTTGTGATTTAGTAAGGCAGCACCAGCAATACAAATTGCATAAATATTGCCTTGAATTTTAAGGTTAAATAACTTCCTTGTCATTTTTGACCAACCAATTGGGACAGTCAAAGGTTGAGCAAGGTCAAAAAGTTGATTTGTCCCACGCTGTGTCGCTTGGGTGATTGTTTGGCTCCAAGTCGTTTGACT
>NZ_JBJTND010000019.1:0-34230 GCF_046073885.1 Flavobacterium sp. | reverse complement strand
TGTTACGTCTATACATTTTTTATATTTAATCGATATTTAATATTTGGTATACCTAGGTTTACTATCAATTTACCAAGGGAAACTTATAGAAAATTTGAAGATTATTTATTGTTTTTTTTCAGTATTCTATGGTTTACTTTTGCATGTGTACTTTTATACAATAAACAAATAGAAAATTGTTCGAACTAGCATCTCTTAAATAAAAGAATTAATTTATTGAAGTAAATGGGAATAATCTTCTGGTAGTTCGGCATCAATATCTCTTAAATATAATTCAAGTGCAGACATTGTAGAGTGACCTGTAATATTCATTAAAATACTTTTGGCTTCAAAAGGTGAATATGTTTTGCGGAGTTCTCTATATAATTTAGTTATGAAAGTATGTCTAAAACTATACATGCCATAATCAGCTCCCAGTCCAAAATGATCTTTTACAATTGTCTTGAATCGTTTTGAAAAATGGTCTCTGCGATTGTTTTCTGTAGCAATCCATTCGCCACCAATTTGAGTTGATGTGAATAAAAAATCATTTTTATTCATTAGGGATAAATCAGGTAAATCTTTTATTAAAATTTCAGGAATTATTTTGATTTTGACTAATTTGTTTTTCGCTCGAACATAGAGTTTTTTGTCTTTTATATCTAAATCGCCAACTTTTAATCTACATACTTCCACTGGACGTAGAAAATTATAGGAGATAAACTTAATAAAAAGTAGGAGCAAAGGGTCATTTTCTTCAAGATAGGAATAAATGTTTTCTTGCATATCTGGAGTGTATGTTTTGTTTCGCTCCGGTTTGGTTTTTATAGTATTTATTTTTTTTATGATATTTTCGGGTATTATTTCATCATTAGCCAAAACCTCAAATAAACTACTTAAATCTATTCGGGTATTGTTTCTATTTCGAGCACTTGTCCTTACTAAAATGCTATTTAAGTATTCGTTAGTTTGTTTACGATTTAAGGAGGTAATTGGAGCGTTTTCATCCAATGCTTTTTTGAATCGATTTATTCTTCCTGCAAAATTCATGTAGGAAGTCTCGTTTAGAGATTTTTTCTTGATTTTTAAAGCATATTCAAAAGCATCCTTAATGGATAAAACAGGTTCAATGGGTACTGATATTATTGAATCTGAAGTAAAAGCTACTTCCGTGTTATTTGAACTAGGAGTAGTATCAGTTCTTTTACTTTCGCTTGAACTTTTTGATTTTGCATCAAGCAAACTTAAATCGGCCTCTGAATAAGGGTTTAATCCTTTTTCTAAAAGGTATTCAAGTGCACCTCTTAACTTGGATAGGATTGCAATTCGCTCTCTTTTAGTTTTATATCTATTGCAACCACCCTTTATATTCGGCATTCGTTTTAGTTTTCCAGTTGTATCATCTAAAAATTTATAATAGATGTACCAATCTTTAGAAATGGCATTCTTTTGCTCTTCTTTTGAGAGTTCATTCCATAAAGTAATATCCACACCACCGGTGTAAATTTTGGGTTCTGAAAATTTTTTTTTGTCCAAAGAGTGTCTTGTTTGGTGTACGTTTTGGTGTACTCTTTGTAAAAGTAATAAAATATTAGACATAAAAAAAGCGGTTTAGTGGACACTAAACCGCGATTTCATTGAATTTCTTTTTGTAGCGAGAGGGAGATTTGAACTCCCGACCTCAGGGTTATGAATTGAATTTTTAAATTCAAATCTGCTCCTTTTTAGCTATATTTTAGTATTATTATTAAAAACGGTGTACTGACTGGTGTACTGTTTTGTGTTCGTTTTCTTGAATTATTTCGAGTGCAAAATACATATTTTTTGTTACTCTCTTATTTTTTCTTTTAATATTTTAAAACAACACATTTAATTTTTCATAATTAATTAAGTATAGGAAACAGTTTTTACGGCTTTATTTTTTTGAATTTGAATAAATCTACAATAAAATAAATTTGCATAATTGAATTATTTTGCGTTTATTTGCTTCAAAATGAATAACATTACAAAAATATCAAATGCAAGTAAAGGTAAAGGAAATTGCAAATATTCAATTCGGATACTATGGTCAGCCTAGTAAAGACGGTACTATTCCGTATTTACAAGCTAAACATTTTAATGAATTTGGTCAATTTATCGGAGATAATGATACCTTTTTAAAGGAAGATTCAAAAGCTATTGGAAGTCTTTTGCAGGATGGAGATGTTTTATTTGTTGCAAAAGGGTTTCGTTTTTTTGCTACATTATATAAAGAAGAGTTTGGAAAGGCAATTGCCTCTTCTATTTTCTTTATTTTGAGACCCAACAAAACAAGAGTTATTCCAGCTTATTTAGTTTCTGTTTTAAACCTTCCGAAAAACATACTACATTTTCAACAATCGGGAGCGGGAAGTTCAATACCATCAATTCGTAAAAATGAATTGGCGGACTTTACATTTAACCTGCTGTCTTTAGAACAACAACAAAACGTAGTAGAATTGCAGGAGCTTTATCTAAAAGATATGAGGCTAACTGAAAACTTAATTAAAGAAAAGCAGAAGCTTTTTCAAACAACAATTTCAAAAATCATAAAATAAAAAAGTCATGGCAAAAAAGAATAATGATGCTCCCGGTATGAGAGGAGACAGAAGTAGAAACGATGATGGGCAATTAAGACAAAAGAGAAGTGATACACATATCGGAACTATCGAAAAGAAGTACGATATTGATTTAGGGGTTAGAAGTGATATGCACTTAGGAACCTATTTAGAAAAAAATAATATTGCTTCTTTGAATGATTTGATTAACGATAAAAAAGCGGACAAGTAAAAACAATTATAAGTTATGGCAGAAAATAAAATTACACAAAGAGACATCAATAATATTGTTTGGAAAGCTTGTGATACGTTGCGCCCAGTTATGGGAAGTGAGCAATATAAAGATTACATACTAACATTGTTGTTTATAAAATACCTTTCTGATGTTTGGAAAGACAAAGTGGAACAATATCGCATTAAGTACCCGGATAATGAAGAAATGGTAAAACGGCAATTGCAAAGAGAGCGTTTCATATTACCTGAAGTAAGCAATTTTGATTACCTATTTCAAAATCGTAATGAAGCCAATATTAGCGAAATTATAGATATTGGTTTAACAGCTTTAGAGGATGCAAATCGCTCAAAATTAGCAATGGTATTCCGAAGCATTTCTTTCAATTCCGAAACGGTATTTGGTCAAACAAAGCAGCGTAATGCCATTATGAAAAATTTATTGGTAGATTTTTCAGCTTTAGATTTACAACCATCGCATTTAGAAGGCAATGATATTATTGGTGATAGTTACGAGTTTCTAATTTCAAAATTTGCTGGGGAAAGTGGTAAGAAGTCTGGCGAGTTTTACACGCCTAGCGAAATAAGTACTTTGTTAGCAAAATTAGTTGACCCGCAACCCGGAAACAGAATATGCGACCCTACTTGTGGTTCAGGTTCATTACTTATAAAAGTAGCCAATGAAGTTGAAGGTAAAAACTACTCTTTATATGGTCAAGAAAATAATGGAAGCACTTGGGCATTATGTCGAATGAACATGTTTTTACATGAACAGGATAGCGCAACAATTGAATGGGGAGATACAATCAATAATCCAAAGCTATTGGAGAAAGACAGTCTTATGAAGTTTCATATTGTTGTAGCCAATCCTCCTTTTAGTTTAGACAAATGGGGAGCGGATACAGCTACCGCAGACCAATTCAACCGTTTCCATAGAGGTATTCCACCAAAAAGTAAAGGCGATTATGCTTTTATCAGTCACATGATTGAAACTACTTATGAAGACATTGGTAAAGTGGGCGTAATTGTGCCACACGGTGTATTATTTCGTAGCAGTAGTGAAGGACAAATTCGTAAAAAATTAATCGATGAAAACCTATTGGAAGCTGTTATTGGTTTGCCTGCCAATTTGTTTTTTGGCACAGGGATTCCGGCGGCAATATTAATTTTCAACAGAGGTAAAGGTGCAAATAAAGACATTCTATTTGTGGATGCTAGTCGAGAATTTGAGAGTGGTAAAAACCAAAATAAATTTAGAGATATTGACATTGAGCATATTGTAAGTTCGTTTAAGGCATTCAAAGAGGAGGCGCCGCTAACAACTGAAAAAGGAGCTGTTATAGAAGACAAATACAGCTACCGTGCTACTATTGCCGATATTATTGAAAACGATTATAATTTAAACATTCCTCGTTATGTAGATACTTTTGAAGAAGAGGAAGAAGTGGATATTAAAGCAGCACATCAAAATATTACAGAACTAAAAAAACAACTTTCCGAAGTAGAAATCCAAATGGAAAACTACTTAAAAGAGTTGAATTTAATTTAAGAACTAGTAGCTAAAAGGCAACAATTTAAACTATGCAAGTAAGCAAAATACAATATGCATCTGACCTTCATTTAGAATTTCCTGAAAATAAGAAATTCTTTAAAGCCAATCCTTTAATCCCTAGTGGGGATATATTGATATTGGCAGGAGATATTGTGCCTTTTGCTGTTATGGATAAGCACGAAGATATTTTTAATTATTTGGCGGATAATTTTGAAATGACCTACTGGATTCCGGGTAATCACGAATATTATTACTTTGATGCGATTAACAGAACCGGAACATTTTTTGAAAAAATCAGAAGTAATGTCATTTTGTTAAACAATTCGGTTGTACAGTACCAAGATACCAAGTTGATATTCTCTACTTTATGGTCTAAAATTAGCCTTGCAAATCAATGGAATATAGAACGAGGGCTAAGTGATTTTCATGTTATTAAATACAACGGTAATAGATTTACTGCGGAAGCTTATAATCAGTTGCATATTGATTGTATCAATTTTCTCAATCAAGAATTACAGGTAGATAAGGCAGCTAAAAATGTAGTGATAACGCATCATGTCCCTACATTCAAGAAGTATCCTAAAATATACAAAAACAGTACTTTAAATGAAGCTTTTGCCGTAGAGCTTTTTGATACAATTGAAGCATCTAATGTAGATTGTTGGATTTATGGACACAGTCATCACAATACTACTGATTTTAAAATTGGCAATACACAAATGCTGACAAATCAATTAGGGTATGTACAGCGGAATGAAAATGGAAGGTTTAATCCAGAAAAATGTTTTAATATATGATTTTCAATATAATAAAGTTATATTTGCACAATAAAGCTAATCACTTTATCAGTAAATTTTAACTTTATTAAGATATAAGTTATGCGAAGAGCTATTAATTACATCAACGAAACACTAGGCGTAAATGCTGAAGAAAGTCCAATTCAAAATAGAGATTTGGGCAATTTACCAATGTATATTTCCCAAGCATATAAACTATATGAGGCTAGGATTTTTTTCAAAGACATAGTGTTTGTGGAATTAAAAAATGAAGATGATTTGAGTATTTTACAAGCTGACAAACACTTGCAATTACTTAGAAATACTTTGAATAAAATAGTTGTATTGGTATTAGATAATTTGCAATCGTATAACAGAAAACGACTAATAGAAAAAGGGATAAACTTTGTTGTGCCAGGAAAACAAATTTTCTTGCCGGAGTTGTTAATTCATTTAAACGAAAGTTTTTCGCAACCAAAACCCAAACAGCGCAGTGAAGTCTTAATGCCGTCAGCGCAGTTTTTACTGTTGTATCACATCATTCACAGATACCAAAACTGGAAACTTGAAGAGCATTCATTCAAAGAAATTGCCCAAAAACTGAAATATACACCAATGGCAATTACTTATGCTGTAGAGGAATTAAAACAAAGAGAGTTAATTGAAGTTTACGGAGAAAAAGAAAAGTACGTCAAATTCAATTTAGAACGAAGCGAATTATGGTACACGGCTCAACAACAAAAACTCTTGTCAAGTCCGGTACTAAAAACGGTATATGTTGATGTGTTGCCCAGCAATGTTTTTATGCTAAAAGCCAATGCTTCGGCATTACCCGAATACACTAGCTTAAACCCGAGTAAACAGCAATATTATGCCATTGAAAAAAACGCATTTTATTTTCTGCAAAAAAATAACGGTTTAGTAAATGCAAATGACCGTGAAGGACAATACGCCATAGAAGTATGGAAATATGACCCATTACCGTTGGTTGAGGAAATGCCTAACGAACAAGCAGTAGTTGACCCATTGTCTTTATACTTATCCCTAAAAGATAGTCTTGATGAAAGAATAGAAATGGGCTTAGAACAAATAATAGAAAAATTTATATGGTAGTAGGATTAGACACTTTTAGCGCACACTTTAAAGACTTTCAAGACAGTTACATTATTATTGGAGGAACAGCTTGCGACATCATTATAGAAGAGGCAGGTTTTACACCTCGTGCTACCGATGATATTGATATGATATTAATTGTGGAAGCTTTGTCGCCAGAGTTTGTGGCAAAGTTTTGGGAGTTTATCAAACAAGGAAAATATACCATACAACAGAAGAACGAAGAGGAAAGAAACTGCTATCGTTTTGCGGCTCCGGAAAATCCGGAATATCCAAAACAATTAGAACTATTTTCAAAAGTTCCGGACGTTATTGATGCCAATGAAGGAGCTCACCTTACACCTATTCCGGTTGAAGAAGGTTTGTCAAGTCTGTCAGCTATCTTGTTAGACGAAACCTATTATAACTACACTATTGAGAATAGCGATACAAAAGAAGGTGTACATTTTGCAGCACCTCATACTTTAATTTGTCTGAAGGCATTTGCTTTTTTAAACAATACCGAAAGAAAGGCGGCAGGACAAAATGTGCGTTCGGTGGATATTAAAAAACACAAATACGATGTGTTCAGGATGGTAATGATGCTAACCGAAAACAGCCAGTTTGATTTACCACAAACCATAAGAGCAGACATGCAGAAATTTGTAGATACTATCAAAAACGATTTGCCAAGTCCTGAAATTTTTGCAGCAAACGGTTTTGGAAATCAAGATATGGGAGCCATTTTTAACCGATTAGTAAAAGCGTTTCAATTAAAAGAGTAGTTATTTAAACTACATAACAGAAAACTATAACTACTATTAAAAAAATAAATTATGTTAACAACACAACAAAAACAACAATTTAGTGAAATCCTAGACGAATTAGGGCAAACACTTGACATTTCTGAAACCGAATTTAATGCCGCAGTAAGCAGTTATAATGCTGTGGGGAATTGGCTTTCAAATGAAAACTCAGCATTAGCACCTTACAAACCTGAAATTTTACCACAGGGTTCTTTTTTGTTAGGAACAGCTATTAAACCTATTTCAGATAAAGACGATATAGATATAGATATTGTCTGCAAGCTAACAGGTAAAAATCCAAATTGGACACAAGCCAATCTTAAGAAAATTGTTGGCGACCGGTTAAAAGAAAATGACACCTACAAACAAATGCTTGATGAAGAAGGTAGAAGATGCTGGACGTTAGAATATAGAAAATATTCTCAAAAAAATGACCAATACCATATGGATGTGCTTCCGGCTATAATAGCTAGCGGTTATAGTGTCCTTTTAGAAAAAGCGTTTTCTAATATGCAGGAAACTAATGTAGATAGTTTAGCTATACGTATTACTGATAATTTAGAGAAAAACTATTCATACGAAACAAATCAAGATAATTGGTTAAAAAGCAACCCGTTTGGTTATGCCAAATGGTTTATTAATCAGGCAACGGTTTCAACAGTAAAAATGTTTTCGCTAAACGAAGCGGTTAAACCTGTACCAAAATACCAGTCAAATAAATTACCATTACAGCGTGTCGTACAAATTTTAAAACGCCATAGAGACATGATGTTTGATGGCGATAGCGAAAAACCAATCTCCATTATTATAACCACATTAGCTGCTAAAGCTTATAAAAAGCAAACAAATATTTTGGATGCTTTAATTGATGTAATAAATGAAATGCACATTCATATTGAAGAGAGATATGATGCAACTAAGGGAGTTTATTACAAATTCATAGGAAATCCGGTAAATTCTGCTGAGAATTTTGCAGATAAATGGAGAGAAAATCCAAATAAACAAAAGAAATTTTATAGCTGGTTAGAGACAGTTAAAAAAGACCTTAAAGAGGCTACAGAGCAAACAGGAAGCCATAAAATAATGGAGAGACTTTCTACTTCGTTCGGTGATAGAGAAGTAAAAAAAGCATTTAGCAATATTGGGGATAGAGCAAGACTTTTAACTGAGCAAGGCAAAAACCGATTTGATACAGCTTTGGGTTTAACTTCTATGGGAGCAAGTACTATCAAGCCACATAATTTTTATGGTTCAGAAGATTAATTCAATTCCTATTGCTATGCAAGCGGCTAATATCAAAAGCCTTTTTCCGGACACAAAGGTTTATACCTTTCTTGGGCAAGAATTGTCATGGACTCATACAGTCAAACCATCACCTTTAGGTGGCGAATATGTAATTAAATTGGTTTATAAAATAAATGGTGCTCGAACAAAATATGGAGTACAAAAAACAACTAGCGCTCCTAAAATATATGTTTTGAGCCCAAAGCTTGAACTCGCAGTTGGAAAAACTAGATTGCCACATTGTTATGACCAAAAGACACAGCATTTATGTTTGTATTATCCTGACGGAAAAGAATGGAATAAATCTATGTTGCTGACAGCAACAGTAATTCCTTGGGCTTATGAATGGTTATATCATTATGAACTTTGGTTGGGCACAGGTGAATGGACAGGAGGTGGAGTACATCCGCAAAATAGCCAATCAAAAATTTAAAAATTAATAGTAATAAATGAACAAAAAACTACACGATATATATTCATTTCTCAACGAGAACCGAAGCTACAATAAGCCAGTTCAAATAGGTGCTTACAGAATGGCTTTGTTACCGTATGACACTACTTTTGATAAAGTATATGCGCTGTTATATAATACGCTTAAAACACAGTCACAAGTAAATATGGATAAGTCAGCAGTTTTTTTTCAAAAGATAGCGGCGGACAAAAGTTGCCTCAATTCAATGGAAAGTTTCCTAAAAGTTATAGGCGGTAATTATGATACACCAATTACCTATAAGGATATATTTGAGTTGTTATCAGTTCAAGAAAGTTGGGGCAATAAGACAGCGGCTTTGTTTGTAAAAGCAGTCTATCATTGTCATATTGGCTATGCTAAAGATTTACATTTTTGGAGTGATGCACCCAAAGATATGTCAAAAGAAGATGAACTGTTTTTACCTGTCGATGCTGTAATTTATTTCATTTTTCAAGTCATTGGAAATCCTTGTAAAAATACTTTTTCAGGTATCAATAATTACTTGAAAAAGTATTTTCCGGGAAGCGATTTTGAAGTTTGGGATGACCTTTGGTTTTGGGGTTTTATAACTCAAAAAGGAACCGGAAATTCAAGAGTAATACAGTTTAACGAAGAAAAATATTGGAACCTTTTAGATGCTCCAAAAGATAAAACAACAATTAACGAAACAAAAAAGTTAGCCAATCAGTTTATTGAGCTAATAATAAAATAAAAGTGCTATGAGCGAAACAACAAAAGCCGGAACAATTAAGGATATTATCCTTGAGGTTCAGGAATTAATCAAAGAAGGTTTAATTCAAGGATACAAACAAAATATTTTTTTTACACAAAATTATTCTGATTTACAGTCACGTGTAATTGAGTATTTAATTGTAGTTAATGTAGCTCAAAAATTAGAGCATTTTGGTATTAAAAAAAGTATTTTCATAAATCTTGAATATTCTTTGAATGACTTTTACAATAATGCATTTCCATCATTCATTTTTGCAGGTGAGGTTTTTGCACAAGAGCATAAAAGCAGAAAAAAACATTCGCCGGATGATAGTAAATCTAAAAGAATTGATATTGCGCTAACTCAAGAAAGTAGATTGGCTGGTGAATGGTTTACTACTCAAAAATCTTTTGTAGGTATCGAAATAAAGTCAATTAACCAATCCGATAAAAAAATTAAAAAGGATATTGAACGTATGGCTAAAGCAATCAATCTAAAAGATAACATTGGTCAAAATAATATCCAAGCTTGCTTTGCATGTTTTTTCAAAAGATTTGATAAGGATAATACAACTTTGACAAAACCACAGATTGAAAAGAAAACTTCTGCCGAAAAAAAGAAATGGGAAAAACATTTTGAGGAAATTAAAGATACATATTCTGATTTATTATTTGAATTAATAGACACGAGTATTGTCAATATGCCTGCTGAAGAATTTAATATAGCTCCTTATGGTGACGATGCTGATTATGAAGATTTGTTAGCAAATACGGGCTGTATTAATGCTTATATAGTAAAGATTACTAGAATTGAAAATAAATCAGAAGAGTAGATTATGGGTAAAGTGTTTACAAATTATAAGCAAACTTCTATTGGCTTAATTCCTGAAGATTGGGAAGTTGAACGTTTTGATAATGTTTTTGAACTACTTTCAACCAACTCCTTTTCTAGGGATAATATGACTTATGAAGAGACAGAAAATAAAATTCAAAATATTCATTATGGAGATATTCATGCAAAATTCAAGTCTGAAATATTAGATTGTGAAACGGAACAACTTCCATATATCAAAGATGAATTAATATCAAATCAGAAATTTAATTATTTGAAAAATGGTGATTTAATTATAACGGATGCTTCTGAAGATTATGATGGTGTTGGAGAATGTATAGAAGTAAAAAATGTCACACCAAAAAAAATTGTATCAGGATTACATACTTTTTTAGCTAGAGATAAATCGAATAAAACTGTTCAAGGTTTTAGAACATATATTTTTAATAACCCTAGAGTTGGAATAGAGTTAAAGAAAATTGCAACTGGAACTTCTGTTTTTAGTATTTCCAAATCGGAATTACAAAAACTAAAAATCCCTGTCCCAACAATTCTGGAACAACAAAAAATAGCTTCAATTCTATTTGCTTGGGATAGTGCTATTGATAATTGTAAAGCAATTATTGAGGAATTGAAAGTTAGGAATAATAGTTTGGCTCAAAACCTTCTTTTGGGAAAAACTCGAGTAACTGGTTTTAATAAGACATGGAAAGTTAAAATGATGGACGAATGTTTTAATTATTCTCCTAGACCAGTTTCTAAACCAACTGAAAATTATTTATCGCTAGGTTTGAGAAGTCACGGTAAAGGCATTTTTCATAAAACCGATTTCGATACAGATAAAGTAGCTATGGATACTTTATATGAAGTAAAAGAAAACGACTTAATTATAAACATAACTTTCGCATGGGAGCAAGCTGTTGCTATTGTAAGTAAATCTGATGAAGGGGGCTTGGTTTCACATCGCTTTCCAACCTATACTTTCAATACCAAAAATGCAATTCCAGAATATTTTAGGCATTTCATTTTGCAAAAATATTTCAAGTTTTTGTTAGAACTTATTTCACCCGGTGGAGCGGGCAGAAATAGGGTAATGAGTAAAAAAGATTTTCTGAAATTAGAAATTAAACTGCCTGATGTTGAAGAGCAGAAAGCCATTGCAGCAATTCTCGACAAAGCTACAGCAGAACTCAACCAATACCAACAAAAACTAGAAACCTTGAAGATGGAAAAGAAAGGGTTGACGCAGCAGCTGCTAACAGGAAAAGTAAGAGTTAAAATAGAAGGATAGAAATTATGAGCGTAACAAGTATAACAGATAAAAATAAATATTTGCTTTGGGTAAAATCTGGAGGAAGGTGTCAATATAGAGGTTGCAACAAATCATTAACACAAGATATTTTAACAAAGCGAAATTTTAATCAGGCGTATATTGCTCATATTGTTGCCGATGTTCCCAGAGGCCCAAGGGGAGACACAACTCGTTCTCCACTTTTAGCTGATGATATTAATAATCTAATGTTGCTATGTGATACACATCATAGATTAATAGATAAGGCAGATGTTGCAGGGCATCCCGAACCTCTATTGCTCGAAATGAAAAAAGAGCACGAAAAACGTATTGAAACGGTTACTGCAATAGACCAAGACAGACAAAGCCACATTTTAACCTATAAAGCAAATGTAGGTGTCTTTACACCTGAATTAAGTTATCAAACTGTTAGTCAATACTTACAGCCTGATTATTTTCCGGCAATGGCTGATACCATTGATTTAAGTTTGTCAAATAGTGTTCAAAGAGACCGTGATGCAGCCTTTTGGTCAACTGAAGTGGCAAATTTAGAAGCACAATTCAATAAAAAGCTGCTACAAAACTTTGCAAAAGGTGAAATTAAACATTTATCAATTTTTGCATTTGCACCTATACCACTATTGGTTAAGTTAGGAACTTTAGTCAATGATATTTATAAAGGGCAAGTATATCAAAAAGTAAGAACTCCTGATACTTGGAAACTAGATGATGATAAAACAGAAGTAAAATATACGGTTGTTGAACCTGCCAATAATAGTAAAATAGTAGCATTAAATATTTCTTTAAGTGGCGGAATTACAGACGATAGAATAACCTCCGTGCTAGGTGACGAATGTGATATTTATACAATTAAAATTGATACCCCATTTAATGACTATTTAAAAAGTAAAAGACATTTAGAAGATTTTAGTGTTATTATTAGGCAGTTGTTTAATAAAATAAAAACCGAATATGGTGCGACAACGCCACTACATATTTTTCCAGCTATGCCAATTGCTACTGCTGTTGAATTAGGAAGAGTGTGGATGCCTAAAGCAGATATGCCATTGTTTCTTTACGACCAAAATACTGCCAATGGTGGATTTACAAAAGCCATTGAAATTTTAAATTCATAGTTATTGAAATTACTAGTAATATGAAAATAGTAAAATTACAATCCCATCTAATTTCAGAGATTAAAAAAGCTACAGAAGTGTGTATTGCTTCAGCTATTGTTTCTGAAAATGGTCTGCGAACCGTTTTAGATAACAAAGACGAAGGTTGTAAGCTTAAATTAATTATTGGGATTGATTTGCCAACTCCGGCGACGGTCTTTAAAAAACTACTAGAGTTACAAGATGAAAATATTGAAGCTAGAGTGTTTTTAAAGCCATATTATTTTCATCCAAAATTATACTTAACAAGCGGAAAAAGTAAAGTCGTTTTTGTTGGTTCTGGAAACTGTACCACCGGAGGATTAGACAATCATATTGAACTATTTCATAAAGTTTCTGATGATGAAGTTTATGACGAATATAATGCGTGGTTCAACACCTATTTCAGTTTAAGTTCAGAAATTACAGAAGAATGGCTAACAGAGTATGAAAAATTATTTGAAGACAGACAAGTAACCGAAAATTCGGAAAGAAAAAAAGTAAGTGCCTTTAAAAAGAAAATAACTGAGAATAAAGAAATTGTTGATTTGGACAGCATTGATTTCACAAACCAGTTTTTCAAAAAAAATCACTACAAGGCTTTTGAAAATCACAAAATAAAGAGCAGACTTCAAGACCATGATAAGGAACGCTTAGAAGTAAAAAAGAGGCTAGAAGAATTACACGATTTAGTTTTGCCATTAATAGAGAATAAAGGTTGGGATATTCATCCACACCACATGAATAGCCATATAGTTTCTTCTCATCAGCATGGGGAATTTACTAGTGATGATTTAGTTGCACTCTGGTTACATTATGGTAGAAGTGAAGAAGATTTGTCCAATTTCAAAAAGATTTATGGAGATAACCAAACTAGTATGTATCAGATGCGATTACAGGTTTTGGTTCATTTAGAGGATATTTCTATTTGGTTGCGAGTTGGTAAAAATAATGGTAGCGTTGTTGATAGAGAAAATTTTAAAAAGAATATAAAACAAGCAAGCTATCAAGATAAGTTCTATAAACTTATTGAAAAACTACCGGATAGTTATTACATAAAAATCAATGATGAAAAGAGAATGGTAAGAACATTTACAAACGCATTAGAATTAGCAGATTTTGTAAAAAATGACAACATTAATAGACATTATTTTATAATCGGAAGAGAGTATTTGCCTAGTTCGATAGAATTATCGGAAAGCAATATAGCTAATACGATTATTGAAGAATTTAAATTTCTCTATCCTATTTATGAATTAATTAAAACAACAATATAATGCAATTACCATCCTACATAGAAGACCATATAAGTCAAATTCCGGCATTGCAATTATTGATAAAAATGGGCTACCAATACTTGTCGCCTGAGGAGGCGATGGAGCTACGAGGCGGGAGAACCAGTAACGTATTATTGGAACCTATTTTAAAAAAACAACTCGAAAAAATAAATAGTATTCAATACAAAGGCAAAGAGTTTTCTTTTTCAGAAAGTAATATCAATTTGGCGGTTATTGCTTTGAGAGAGCTTCCAATACAAGATGGCTTTACCAAAGCAAATCAGGCATTTTTTGATTTAATTACTTTGGGTAAAAGTTTAGAACAAAACATTTTAAACGATAAAAAAAGCTTCTCTTTTCAATACATTGATTGGGAGAATATAGAAAACAATAGCTTTCACGTTACAGAGGAATATGCTGTATTGCGAAGCGAAAGAAATGATACCTATCGTCCGGATATTGTGTTGTTCATCAATGGCATTCCTATGGTAGTTATTGAATGCAAAAGCAACGTTATAAAAGACCCAATTAACGAAGCGATTTCTCAACACTTGCGCAATCAGCAAGAAGATGGAATAAGAGGTTTATATCAGTATTCTAATTTGGTAATGTCATTAGCTGTCAATGAAGCAAGATATGCCACTACAGCTACCCAAAAAGAGTTTTGGAGCGTTTGGAAGGAAGTATTCAGAACTAAAGAAGAGGGTATCCAATATGCTGATGCCATCCGTCAACTAAAAAATAGTGAATTACCCAACACCGAGCGAACAGCAATTTTCAATCAACGTTTCAAAAACGTATTGCATTATTTCAACCAACTTGAAAAAGAAGAGGTAATTGTTACCGAACAAGACAAACTAGTATTTAGTTTATGTCAAAAAAAGCGACTTTTAGATTTAATTTTCAATTACATCGTCTATGATGATGGAATTAAAAAAATAACACGATACCAACAGTATTTTGCCATAAAAGAAACGCTTAAAAAAATTAGTGTTCCTGATGTAAATGGAAAACGCATTGGCGGTGTGATATGGCATACACAAGGAAGTGGAAAATCGCTAACTATGGTAATGTTAGCACAGCTCATAGCAACCGAAAAAAGTATTAAAAACCCAAAAATTATACTAGTTACAGATAGGATTGATTTAAACACTCAAATTACAGAAACATTTCAAAAATGCCACGTTGATGTTGAAGAAGCGCAAACTGGAAAACATTTAGTTGAGTTAATAAACAGCCCAAAAGATGCGGTAATAACAACATTAATTCACAAGTTTGAAGCAGCTATAAACCAATCCAAAGAAGGTTTTACATCACCCAATATTTTTGTTTTAATTGATGAAGGACACCGCAGCCAATACGGGACATTCAATGTAAAAATGCAAAAGGTTTTTCCAAATGCTTGTTTTGTTGCTTTTACCGGAACTCCTTTGATGAAAAAAGAAAAAAGCACAGCCAATAAATTTGGGGGTTTGATAGATGTTTATTCTATTACTGATGCAGTGGAAGATAAAGCTGTAGTGCCATTATTATATGAAGGACGACATAATTTAATTGAAGTTAACGAAAAGCCATTAGACACTTTTTTTGATAAGGTTTCTGAGCCATTAACTCCTTATGGTAAAACTGCATTAAAAAGAAAATACAGTACTGCCAATCAACTAAACAAAGCCGACCAAGTAATTTATGCTAGAGCATGGGATATAAGTGAACATTTTGAAGCTAACATTCAAGGTACTGGTTTCAAAGGTCAGTTGGTAGCTCCAAATAAAACAACTGCTATAAAATACCGAGAGAATATCAAGGAAATTGGAAAAGTAAGTTGTGAAGTTTTGATTTCTGCACCAGATACAAGAGAAAATTATGATGATGCTTTTGAAGAGAATGAAGATGTAGTACTCAAATTCTATAAAGCCATGATGAGTAAATATGGTAAACAGGAAAATTATGAAAAATCAGTAATAAGCGCATTCAAAAAGCAAGAGCAGCCCGAACTCATTATTGTAGTAGATAAACTTTTAACGGGTTTTGATGCACCAAACAATCAAGTACTCTACATTACACGAAGTTTAAAAGAGCATACTTTATTACAAGCGATAGCAAGGGTAAACAGAGTTGCTCCGGGTAAAGAATACGGTTTTATTATTGACTATTATGGTAATTTAGAAAATCTTGATAACGCACTTAACACTTATGGCGGATTGAGTGATTTTGATAACGATGAACTATCGGGGACAATAACTAATATTAATGCTGAAATAGAAAAATTGCCACAAGCACATAGTGAGTTGTGGGATATTTTTAAATCCATAAAGAATAAATATGATGCTGAAGCTTATTCAGAATTATTAAATGATGTAAGTATTAGACATCCATTTTATGAAAAGTTATCTGCTTTTATTCGTTTGTTTAAACTGGCAATGGCATCATTACAATTTAATGATGTTAAAAACGAAAAACTAATCGATAAATATAAAAAAGACAGTAAGTTTTTCTTGCAATTACGAGTAGATGTAAAGCGAAGATATTTTGATGATTTAGATTATGCAGCGTACGAGCCTCAAGTGCAGAAGCTAATAGATAAGCACATTACCACACATGGTGAAGTTTTAAAAATAACAGAACTGGTTAATATTTTTGATAAAGATAAAAGAGAAGCAGAAGTAGAAAAGATAGTGAGCAAGGCTGCAAAGGCTGACCACATAGCTACTAGGACGGTTAAAGCCATTAATATCAAAATGAACGAAGACCCAATCTTCTACAAAAATTTATCGACATTAATCAAAGAAACAATTAACGATTATCATCAGCATCGAATAGATGAAGCTTTGTATTTGCAAAAAGCTAAAGAATACGAAAATCAATTCCTCACAGGAAAGCAAAATAATGTTCCAAAAAGCATTGAGGAAAAACCAAACGCAGTAGCTTTTTTTAACTTAATAAATGCCGTTTTAGAGAATAGTTTTAGCAATACACCTGAACCAAAAGAGGTACAAGCTATTACAGCGATAGA
The DNA here is from genome assembly GCF_046073885.1 of Flavobacterium sp. Lineage (GTDB taxonomy): Bacteria > Bacteroidota > Bacteroidia > Flavobacteriales > Flavobacteriaceae > Flavobacterium. The sequence goes on along the minus strand of NZ_JBJTND010000019.1, from coordinate 17,184 downwards.
AATTGAAGAGACAATAAAAAGTATAATTTATGAGAACGGAGCACTCATAATTGATTGGCAAACTAATACTGAGATTGAAAAGGAATTAAAAAACAATTTAGATGATTTGCTTTTTGAGAAACAGCAACAATACGATACTCAATTCTCTTTTGATAAGATTGATGAATTGATAGAAGAAGTAATCAAAATTGCTAAACTTAAATACGTTTAATGTTACATTCAATCCAAAAAGTAAACTACGGCAGCAAAATCATTCAATATAAATTGTCCTTTGCAGCTAGAAAATCATTAGGTATAAAAGTTTTACCTGATGGCTTGGTAGTAGTTGTGGCTCCAAAGGAAGCAACTGTTGTAGAAATCAATAAAAAAGTTAAATCCAAAGCCAATTGGATAATAAAACAACAAGCATTTTTTTATAGTTACTTGCCAAAAACGCAAAAGCGTCAATTTGTTAGCGGAGAAACACATTTGTATCTAGGAAGACAGTATAAAATGGAAATTTGTAAAGATAATTTCAATGAAATTAAGCTGTACAGAGGAAAAATGATAATAACGACAAAAAAAGTCAATCCGGAATATTTAGAGAAAAGACTAAATCAATGGTATAAAGAGAAAGCTATTATATTATTTGAAGAGTTGGTTATTAAGGCATTAGAAAAATTCGCAAAATACAACCTAGAAAAACCCGAAATTGAAATCCGACAAATGGAAAAACGTTGGGGGAGTTGTACTAAATCGGGAAAAGTAATCTTAAATACTGAATTAGTCAAAGCCCCAAAGGCTAGTATTGAATATGTGGTTATTCACGAACTATGTCATTTAATACATCATAATCACAATAAAGCATTTTACGAACTGCAAGAAAGAATGATTCCCGACTGGAAAAAATGGAAAGAAAAATTAGAACATGCTTTATCATAATAAAGATGTAAATGAATTATGGCAACTGCTGAATTAACTAGAAAAGAATTATATGATTTAGTTTGGTCAACATCACTTTCAAAGTTGACACAACAATATGCACTTTCAAATGATGATATAAAAAAAATCTGCAAGCAGTTTGAAATACCAATGCCCGATAGTGGATATTGGATGAAATTGAAATTCAATAAAACTGTTGAAAAAGAGAAAATGAATAATAGCTATGTTGGTGAAGATAAAATCATATTAACCATCAGGGAAGAGGGAAGTGATATAAATACAGACCAATCTGAATTAACTATTTTAACCAAGCAGATTCTTAATGATAAGAAAGCTCCTTTAGTGGTTCCAAAAAGGTTAACAAACCCTGATATTTTGACTGAAAGGACAAAAGAATATTGGGATAAGAGGCATAAAGACAGATTCTACTACGACCATTCTTTATTTATATTACCGATAAGAGTTGAGCAAAGAAATGAAGATAGAGCACTAAGGTTTATGGATACTTTGATTAAATTAATTAGACATCGAGGGCATGATATTATTAGAAGGAATTTTGAAACAATAGTCGTTGTTGATAATATAGAAATAGAAATAGATTTAAGGGAGGCTAATAAAAGAGTCGCTTCTACTGAAAAATATAGAGATTACGATTACATCCCAACAGGAGAGTTTATTCTTAAAACGGGTAAATATTGGCGAATTAAAGAGTGGCGTGATAGTAAAGTAAAACTCGAAGACCAACTTGCTAAAATTGTTGCCAAATTAGAAATCGATGCCCTGAGAGAAAAAGATTTTCAGGAAGAAATCAGAATTAATAATTTAAAGTATGAAGAAAAAAAGCAGATTGAAGAAGCTATAAAAAAGCGTAGAGAAGATGAAGTTAAGAAATTCAATAAATTACTTGCTTTGTCAGAACAATACAATAAGGCGCAACTTATTAGGCAATATATTGAAGCTGAAAGGCAAAAAGCAGTTAAAGAAAATTGTCTGACTACAGAAAAACAAGAATGGATAGATTGGGCTAATGATAAAGCAAATTGGTACGACCCAACAATAAATAAACCGGATGATATTTTAGATGTTTGATGTTATTACAATTTCCTAATCCCATTTCCTTTTTCATCAATTAAATTAAAAGTTTCAATAAGTGAAATTATGGAAGGATTTATTTTTAATAGCCGTTGGATTTTCTTTTCAGTTTCAGAGAATACTATTCCAACTTTGTCTTTATAAGTATTGTTTCTTATTGCGAAATAGACATCTGCTAAATCTGTTCCTGTTTCAAATTCCGAACCTTCAATGATTGAACTGCATTTGATTTTGAAACCTTGCTTCTGAAATTCCCTAACTTTTCTGTTCCAATCTGAAAATTCACCCTTATCAGGGTAAACTATAATATTCTCTTTCTTGATTGGCTCTAACAATTGCAATTTTAAGTTTTGTTTGCTTCCTGTTGCCATCCATAAATATTCGGGAATAAATAAGCTCATTATGATTGCAGTTTTTTCAGATTCGACAATTGCAATTGTATTGCAATTATATTGCAGAGGCATTGCAATACTAATTTTTAGTAAGTGCAACCCAAATAAACACTGCTTTAGATGGTAATTTTGTTTATTGATTTTATTGTGAACCCAATTAATATGGGGAAAGGGAGTCTTTACTCTTTTACCTGTTTTTTCATTGAATAGAATTATTTTTCCAGTCTGAACTCTTTGATTTTGATTTATTTGCCAAAATACCGTTGCGCCTTCCCAATGCTTTGAAGTTCCTATATTATACTTTGCAATGCAACTTTCAACCTCTTCATTCGTAAAATGTTTATGTAAAAATTTTGCAAAATTGTTATTACGATATTTTTTTAATGATTGCTTTACAAGTATTGGGTCAATAAAATCTGGAATAACATTTATCTTTTCAATATTGACTATTGCAATGCTATGATTTTGTTTTGGGTTATTATGATAACCACAACTTGTTTCTCTATCGCATCTGCCATAATTTTCTTCAAGATACTCATTTGTAATTTGATTGATATACTTAACAAATCTTCTTTTACCACAGCTAGGGCAAACAAACTTTTTACTTGATTTATCTAATGAATACTTAAATTCAGTCATAACTATTCGTAATATTCGTAATCCTCGTAGCCTTTACGAACTTTACGAGTATTACGATGTTAGTTTTTCGGTTTGAAAACAGTTGCAAGCAAATAATCAATAGCATCTTGTTTTGTAAACGTGGCTTTTTTGCTTTTTTTCTTTCTAAAGTCGAATGAAGTTTTTACTTCTTGTTCTTTTACCAATACGATAAATTTCTCCCTTTCCTCTTGAGAAAGTGCTAGAAAGACATCATATACTGTATTGGCATTCATTTGGCTAGAGCTGTAATTTTATTATTGAATATTTTTCTTAATCACATTTCGCACAGTTCCTTCTGAAATACATAATCGTTTGGCAATTTCCGTATTTGCCAAGCCTAGTTTTTTCAATTCTAAAATCTCAATATCTCTTTGAGTTCCATCTTGCTCAGATTTTTGTTTTAAATGTTCGTTTTCATCCCCATACTCTAAAAAACTAAATTGTAGAAAGCTGTTTATTTTTTCAATTTGACAAATGATAACATTTTCAGAATCATAAATTTGTTCCGTATTCCTTTGTTTTATTTGTTTCAAATAGCGAAGCCCTTTATTCTGAAAACTCTCCCCAATAGCAAAACTGCTATCACAAAAATTCATCAACATTTTGCTGCCGGATAAATCATTTTTGTTAATAGGTCGTGTTAAATCCCTTTTCGGGGTATGTGCAAGGGCAAGAATAGATAAAGAATATTTATTCTTTAATTCTTTCAAAAATTTCATTAACGGAAGTGCATCTTTAGCTTTTTCCGTTTCGTTTTTTAGATAAGTGATATTATCAATGATTAAAACCTTGACTTTGCCATTTTTTACAGATTGCTCCAATGAATGATAAAGAAAATCTTCAAAGCTTTCAAAAGACTTTGGCATTTCATTGTCGGGGTTAATTTCGGCACGAAGAAAATTTGAATTGAAGAGGTAATGATTTGTAAAATTCTCGGAATATCTATTTTCAAATTGTTTGTCCGATAGCTCAAAATCAAAGTAAATTATAGGGGATGGTAGGCATTCTAATTTTAATCCACAAATTGAATTTCCTATACTTATGCTATTTGCAATTTGAACAGCTAGAATTGATTTTCCTAAATTGGTATCTGCAAATAAAATGCAAAGTTCTCCTTCAAACCAAAATTCGCCAAATAGCATTTTTGGGACGGGTCTTGATTTCGCTTCATCAATCCAAATATTTGCTGGCTTGATAGTAAATATTGTGTTTTGATACTCTATTTCAGCTTTTAAAACATCTTTGAAATGTTCAAGCCCTTTATTTATTAATTCACTCATTCTCTTTTTAAACTTTTCGGCAAAGCTTAAAAAGAAAAAATTTAAGTCAACAGGTACGGTAAGGTATCGTAAGGTATTGTAAAGTATTATTAGATATGCACAGGTATAACAAGGTAATTAGGGGGATAAGATGATTGAAATGTAAAATCTTTTACCGTGCTATTAAATTCCAATAAAAAAAGCCATCACTTAAAGGATGACTTTTGAGGGTTGCAATTTTCTTGCAATTATTTTATGTTTTTATTGCAATTCTGCTTCAATTTCATTGCAATGGTTATTTTAATTGGGATTATAAGAAGTCAAATTATAGTTTTATACAAGAATTAGCATTGCAATTATTTTGTTTTCATTGCAATCCTATTTAAGCAAGTGTGAATAATCTTCGGGTAATTCTGCATCAATATCTCTTAAATATTGTTCCAATGCTGTCATTGTTGAATGTCCAGTTATAAGCATTAATTTACTCTTGGCTTCAAATGGGGAAGATACTTTGCGTAATTCCCGATACAACTTTGTGATAAAAGTGTGTCTGAAGCTATACATTCCATAATCAATACCTAACTCAAAATGGTCTTTTACTACTGCTTTAAAGCGTTTTGAAAAATGGTCTCTGCGATTGTTTTCCGTTGCTATCCATTCATCACCTATTTTGTTAGGGGTAAATAAAAAATTGTTTTTATTCAGCTTTTCCAAATTAGGAAGTTCTTTGATTAATATTTCAGGAATAATTTTGATTTTAACAGCCTTGTTTTTTGCTCTTACATATAGTTTTTTATCCTTTATGTCTATATCGCCAACTTTTAAACGACATACTTCAACAGGGCGCAAAAAATTATAGGAAACAAATTGTACAAAGAGTAACAATATAGGGTCATTTTTTGCAAGATGTGAATAAATATCCAACTGCATTTCGGGAGTGTAGGTTTTGTTTCTTTCGGGTTTAGATTTTAAAATATTAATTTTCTTGATGAAGTTTTCAGTGATTATTTCATTATTAGATAAAACTTCAAATAAAGAACTTAAATCAATTCTTGAATTGTTTCTATTTCTTGCGCTTGATTTTTCTAAAATTTCATTCAGGTATTCATTTGCTATTTTCCGAGTAACAGATGTGATTGGTTTATTTTCGTCAAGCCAATTCTTAAAACGATTAATTCTGCCTTCAAAATTGCTGTAAGAAGTCTCATTGAGTGAACCTTTTTTAATTTTTAAAGCAAAATTGAACGCTTCTTTTATTGTCATAATTGGTTCTTCATCAATGACAGTTTCATTTTGGGTTTGAATTATAATTTTTTCAGATGGAATTGCAATTGGTTTCTTATCCTCTATAACTTCTTTATTCTCCAATAGCGATAAATCGTTATCCGTGTAGGGATTAAATCCTTTTTCAAGTAAAAATTCCAATGCATCACGCAAACTTATTAAATATTGTAATCTTTCTTTTTTGGTTTTCAACCTATTTACACCGCCTTTGATGTTAGGCATACGTTTTAATTTATTGGTATTCTTATCCAAAAATTTATAATAGATGTACCAATCTTTGGAAAGAGCTTTATTTTGTTCGGTTTTTGAGAGTTGATTCCAAAGTGTAATATCAACTCCTCCAGTGTAAATTTTGGGTTGGGTGAAGTTTTTTTTGATTGGCAAAATGTGTGCTGTTTGGTGTACGTTTTGGTGTACGGTCTGCAAAAGTAGTAAAATGTTAGACATAAAAAAGCTGGTTAATGTACACTAACCAGCTCATTTCTAATAAAATCCTTTTGTAGCGAGAGGGAGATTTGAACTCCCGACCTCAGGGTTATGAATCCTGCGCTCTAACCGACTGAGCTACCTCGCCAAATGTCGATTTGCGTTTTTGAATGCGGGTGCAAATATAATACTAAAATCACAGCATACAAATATTACTTTAAGAAAATAAAATATTTTTTCTTTTGTTGATTTATAAATAAAAATTATATATTTAGCAAAATTTAGATTATGATGCCCAAAGTTCGTTACGAGATTGAATTTCCTATTAATTCGTCGCCTCAATTATTGTATCAATATATTTCTACTCCATCGGGTTTGCAAGAATGGTTTGCAGACAAGGTGAATTCGCGTGGAGAATTTTTTACATTTGAATGGGATGATTCGCAGGAAAATGCTCGTTTGGCTTCCAAAAAAACAGGTGAAAAAATCAAGTTTAAATGGGTTGATGAAAATAAAAAAGACACCGAATATTATTTTGAAATCCGAATTCTTGAAGACGAATTAACCAAAGATGTATCGTTGCTAATTGTTGATTTTGCCGAAGAAGACGAGTTGGAGGAATCCAAACAATTATGGGAAAATCAAGTTTCCGATTTGAAACATGTAATTGGTTCGGTCTAATATTTTCTTTTTATGATTAATTTCAACGGTTCTTTACTTCCTTCCGATGGGTTTTTGTCAAGTTCTAACAGGGCTTTTTTATATGGCGATGGCGTTTTTGAAACCTTAAAAGTTGTAAATCAAAAAGTTTTATTTTTAGAAGATCATTATTTTCGCTTAATGGCTTCGATGCGTATTGTGCGCATGCAAATCCCGAATAATTTTACCTTAGAATATTTTGAAGAGCAAGTAATTAGCACGGCGCAAGCTGCCAATTGTGCTGCTTCTGCGCGTATTCGTTTTACTGTTTTTAGAAATGACGGAGGGTATTATTTGCCTCAAACTCGTGAGGTTTCCTATGTGATTCAAGCTTCACCATTGGAAAATGTAAAATATTCTTTTTCTGATGGGGCTTATGAAGTTGATTTGTATAAAGATTTTTTCATTTCAAAACAGTTGCTTTCAACCATTAAAACAACCAACAAAATGATTTCAATCACCGGTAGTATTTATGCTCAGGAAAATGATTTGAACAATTGCTTGTTGTTGAATAACGATAAAAATGTGGTAGAGGCTTTAAACGGAAATTTATTTATGCTAATGGGTACTAAATTGATTACTCCGCCTACCGAAGAAGGCTGTTTAAACGGAATTGCCAGAAAGCAAATTATCGCGCTTGCTAAAAAAATGGAAGGAATAGAAATGGTGGAAGCGCCAATTTCCCCTTTTGATTTGCAAAAAGCAGACGAGCTATTTATTACAAATTGTATTCAAGGGATTCAGCCCATTACGCAATACCGTAAAAAGACCTATACAACGAATGTATCAGCTCAATTGCTTGAAAAATTAAATGAATTAATTTAGATTCGGATTTTCGGGAGCGTTGGACCAAATCAGGTAATCGCCACCTAATTCAGTGATTTTTTCTTTCCAAATTTTCTTCGAAGAGGTGCTTAACAAACCTTTTTTGTGTTTGTTGGCGGCTATTGCCCAAGAATTGTTTTCAATTTCTTCCTCCAGTTGGTTAGGTCCCCAACCGGTATAACCCAAGAAAAACCGAATATCTTCTTTATTGATTTTTCCTTCATTGATTAAACTTTTAGTACGTTCAAAATCGCCTCCCCAATAAATTCCATGCGAAATTTCGATGCTATCATAAATTAATTCGGGTAGGGTGTGAATGAAATAAAGATTGTCTTGTTCCACCGGACCTCCATTATAAATCTTAAATGACGCCTCAATATCGGGAACCAAATCACTAATGGTATATTCTAGTGGTTTGTTCATGATGAAGCCCAGCGAACCTTCATCGCTGTGTTCAGCAAGTAAAATAACAGATCTATTAAAATGCAAGTCTCCCAAAATGGAAGGTTCTGCAATTAATAATTGTCCTTTTTGAAGTTTTTCTGAGATCATTAAAATGGTTTATAATTTAAAAGTACAAAAAACGAATTAAAGAATCCAAGTTATAGGCAAAAAAAAATCACGCTAAAAGCGTGATTTTATATTGATGTGGAAATTGACTAGTTTACTGACCCGTCTAATTCAGCACCAGCTTTAAATTTCACTACATTTTTAGCAGCGATTTTGATAGTTTTTCCAGTTTGTGGATTTCTTCCATCTCTAGCAGCTCTTTTAGAAACTGACCAAGATCCGAAACCTACTAAAGAAACTCTACCACCTTTTTTCAAAGTTGATCCTACATTTCCTAAAAATGACTCTAAAGCTAATTTAGCAGCAGCTTTTGTAATTCCTGCATCTGCAGCAATAGCATCGATTAATTCTGATTTGTTCATAATAATAGTTATTAATTGTTGGTTAAACATTTTTTTAATCAAAACAAATTTAGTAGAAAATACCTACTGCGCAAGGCCTTGAGGCTATTTTAGCCAATTTTGTTGATAAGTAGCGGGTTTTGTTGATAAAAGCGGCATTTTTAGGCCTTTTTTTTTCGGTTTAAACCAATAGTTACAGTGGTTTACACCGCTTTTGCAGCGTCAGAAAGTGTCATTCCGTTTAATAATTCGGCAGTATTCATTCTCTTTTTTCCCGGAAACTGCAAACTAATGATTTCCAGGTGTCCATCTTTAACTGCAATTTTCATTTCTTTTTTGGTGGTTTGAATACTTCCAACCGGTAGTGGTAGTGTTTCTGGAACTAATTTGGCTTCATATATTTTTACACTCCATTCGGTAGCACCATCCACAATGGTGCACCAAGCACTCGGATAAGGAGAAAGTCCTCTAATAAGATTATAGATTTCACTTCCCGATTTGGAGAAATCTATTTTGCAATTGTCTTTGTTTAGTTTGTAAGCCGTCTTAATATCGCTTGAATCCTCTTGAATGGTAGTTGTAACAGCTCCTTTTTCTATTAAAGCTAGCGTTTCAGTTACGGCCACACATCCAAGATCCATTAATCGGTCGTGAAGAACCCCCGCATTTTCAGAAATTGAAATCGGAGTTTCTTTGCTTAAGATCATGGCTCCGGTATCTATTTTATCATCAATAAAAAATGTAGTTACACCGGTTTTAGTTTCTCCATTTATTATAGCCCAATTAATAGGAGCCGCACCGCGATAATTAGGTAGAAGTGAAGCATGAAGATTGAAAGTACCTAGTTTTGGCATTTTCCAAACTACTTCGGGTAGCATTCTAAAGGCAACGACCACTTGCAGATTGGCATTTAAGCTTTTTAATTCTTCTAAAAATTGTTCGTCTTTTAAATTAGTCGGTTGCAGTAAATGCAATTGGTGTTCTAAAGCATATTCTTTTACCGCCGAATATTTTATTTTTTGACCACGACCTGCAGGCTTATCAGCTGCCGTAATTACACCAACCACCTCATGGTTATTTTTAATTATGGTGTCTAAAATTCCGACAGCAAATTCGGGCGTGCCCATAAAAACGATTCTTAATTTTTCCATAGTTTTCGTTCGTTGCGATGCCAAAGCCTTCGCCTCTTTTTATTTCTTAATAGAATATAAGTTAGTTGGATTCATAATAATGGTATCGTTTTCCATTAATACTTGAAGTGCAAAGATAATAGCGTCTTTTGGATAATTTAAACTTTTTTGAATGTCTCTAGAGTTTAATTCCTCTTTTTTTAACAGTTCAATTATTTCAAATGCTATTGTTTGCGTACTTACTTGTTTTTTGTTTTTTGAAATACAATAGGAGCAAACCCCGCAATCTTCATTTGTTTTTTCTCCAAAATAATTCAGGAGCAATTTGCTTCTGCATTGGCTGTCTTCCTTAATATAATTTAAAACCGATTGCAGTTGGTTGGTCTTGAGTTCATTTTGAGCCTCCAAATATTTAGCTACTCGGTTTATGGTTCTGTCGTCTTCGCGGACTTCATTAAAGGTAATTGAAGCATCATTATTCTTAGCATGTAATGCTATGATTCCTTTTTCATTTAATTTGTGTAAAATGGCCAAAACCTGACTTTCATCGGAGTTGGATTTTTTAGCAATCAACGAAATGTTTATTACCGATTGCGATTCGTATACACCTGGATTGGTTCTTAATATCGTCAATAGCACTTCTTCATCCTGCGGATTCAAACTAATGTAGCGCATAACTTCCTTAGACGGAATGCTGAATTGCAATGTTATTTTTTCAGAAAATTCCTGCGAAAGAGTCAAGATTCCTTGTCGATCTAGAAATTGTAAGGCATTGTATACTTTTAAAACAGGAAAGGAATATTTTGTACAAAAATGATTGATATTGAAAGTGAATTTTTCATCCAAACCTTCTCCGTAGGCAATTTGAAAATAATTGCAAAGTTTGATGTAAACCGTTTTTAAAAAGGCTTTATCACAAAGAATACTTATAAACTGCGATTCAGCATGAATCACATTCGAAGGATTGGTTAGTAAAATGGCAAATGCTTTTTCGCCATTTCGGCCCGCTCTTCCGGCTTCTTGATAATAGTTTTCCAAATTAGATGGAATATGAAGATGCACCACAGTTTTTACATTGCCTTTGTCAATACCCATTCCAAATGCATTGGTGGCAACCATCACCTGAACTTTTTCATCCATCCAAAGCATTCTGTTTTTTTCTTTTTCCTTGGCAGATAAACCACCGTGGTAATATGTTGAACTATAACCTAAAGCATTCAACTGAAGGGTTGTCTCAGAGCAGGACTTCCGGTTATTTACATATAATATAGCAGGTTGCGGATTTTTCTTGAGAATTTGCTCCAGCAAATTCAGTTTGTCTTCCACATTAAAAACCATATAAGCTAAGTTTTCCCTTGCAAATGATTTGGTATAAACTTGTGGATTTTGCATTTGTAATTGTGCAATAATATCCTCTTGTACTTTGCTAGTTGCAGTTGCTGTTAATGCTAAAAAAGGGGTCTTTGGAAAAAACTCTTTTAGCTTGGCTATTTTTAAATAGGCAGGTCTAAAATCATGTCCCCATTGCGAAACACAATGTGCTTCATCAATGGTGATGAGGTTAATAGGCAGGTTTTTGATGCGCTCCAACACCCAGTCGCTTTGTAGCCGTTCTGGAGAAAGGTATAAGAACTTATAATTCCCATATTGGCAATTGTCCAAAAGGTCAATTAGCTCCTCCGAGTGGATGCCGCCGGTTAAAGCTATTGCTTTGATTCCTTTGCTTTGCAGGTTTTCAACCTGATCTTTCATTAAGGCCACCAATGGAGATATAACCAGGCAAATGCCTTCCATCATTAGTGCAGGAACCTGAAATGTTATTGATTTTCCTCCACCCGTCGGCATTAAACCAAAGGTGTCTTTACCTTCTAAAACCGAATTAATAATGGCCTCCTGAGGCGTTCTAAACGCATCATGGTTCCAATATTTTTTTAGAATTTCTATCGGTTTCGGCATCGAATAATTACGAATTTAGTATTTCGTAAAAGTAATAAAACAATAAATTATAATTGGTTTAAAATAAAAGAGATTCGCTCTTCCACAGTTCCTTTAGGAACTTCAATTAAATGATAACCATATTTTTGGTAGGTTTCGGTAAGGTGGTTGTAGATGAGTTTGGCTTGCTCAAAGTTTTCATAGCGCTCGTTGTCGCTTATGTAAATTTCCTCCCAAGGCGGAAGCAAAAATATTTTGGTGTAAATATGTTCGCGGCACGCCTGATCAAAAAAAGCAGGATAGCTATCGCCAATGTAATGCATATAAGCCAACACATCGGGAATTCCTCGGTCTAAAAAGACAATGTCGTGCGGCTCTTTGTGGGCGTTGTGAAATTGTTTTTTTCTACCTTCTAATAGTAGTTCGCTAAAAAGCAACGGATTCTCTAAAAACAATTGTTCGATGCCTTGTTTTTTTGCTTCAAGGGTTACCTCGCGAGAAATTTCTGGATAACAACAGTATCCTTTGGCTAGCAAGCCCTCAATGATTGTTGTTTTTCCGGTGCCAGGACCCCCAATAATAACTACGATTTCTTTATTCAAAATGCTTGGAAATAAGGGACAAATTTATTGATTTGTTTTAGATATAATGTTGGAAATTAATTAAATTTTTATAATTTTGGAATCTATTCACAAATACAAATCCTAACCGATTATGAAAAAAATATTAATAGTTGCATTATTTTCTCTATTCCTTTTTAGTTGTAGCAAAAATGATGGTGTTTCTGGATCTTCAAGTTCTGATGGGTTGTTGTACGTTCAAACCTACAGCATTCAAGATATAAATTTTACTAGTGCTAAATGTGTAGGCGTGCTAACTATTGGTAGTTACCCAACTGCAGATTACGGAATTTGTTGGAGTACAGCTCCAAATCCAACTGCTTCTGGATTTCATGTGCAAGGAGTTTTTAACTCAGGTTCAACTGTTTTTACAGGTACCGTTGGGCCATTAATGCCAAATACTTTGTATTATGTTAGAGCTTATGCAAAAGATGCTTCGGGAACGGTATATGGTGCTCAAATGTCTTTTACAACATTAAATATGTTGGGTTCTACAGGAGGAGGTCTTATGGATGCTGATAATCAATCGTATAGTTCTGTAGTTATAAATGGAAAAGAATGGATGCGTAGCAACTTAAATGTGACTAAATATAGAAACGGAGATGTTATTCCTCAAGTTACCGATGTTACTCAGTGGGAATCATTGACCACAGGTGCTTGGTGTTATTATGAGAACGATACTGCAAATGGTCCTATTTATGGTAAGTTATACAATTGGTATGCTGTAAATGACAGCAGAGGATTGGCTCCTACAGGGTGGCACGTTGCTACTGATGCGGAATGGACAGGTTTAACCGACTTCTTAGGTGGCGGAAATGTAGCAGGAAAAAAACTTAAAGATAATAGTACTCCTGCACTTTGGGATGTAACTACTAATTATGCAACTAACGAATCTGGATTTAGTGGATTGCCTGGTGGAGTTGCTTATTTAAACTATAATTTACCAGCTCCGGCTACACCTCCAGTAACACCTGCTCTTTCTGATTTATTCAAATGGAAAACGAAAGCAGCATATTGGTGGAGTGCTACAACAACTGGAAGTACTGCTGCTGATTTAGTATGGGTAAGAAATTGTAACAGTTCAAGTGATGAATTTGTGCGAAGTGGGGCAATCAAAAAAAGTGCTTTAGCTGTTCGTTGTGTGAAAAATTAAGAACAATTTTAGTTCAGAATTATATCAAAAAACTACAACTTTATGTTGTAGTTTTTTTATGAAATAAACCATGCTAATTATTTTATTTTGATTCGAAATAAAAATATAAATAAGGATATCTTTATCTAATTTCAAAAATGTATATTTGCCTTTATTTAATTAACGAATGGATAAAAAGACCGAAGAATTTTATATTCGCCTAAAAGAAGAGTTGAGTAACACCTCTGCTTGGCCTTCAGAATATTTGTATAAATTTATTGTTCCTACCGATGCAAGTAAAATTGAAGCGGTAGAAAAAGCTTTTGATAATATGGGAGCAGTGATTAACACCAACCAATCAAAAGCAGGAAAATATACAAGTGTTTCGGTAAATGTGCGAATGAATTCGCCTGAGCATGTCGTTGAAAAATACCTAGAAGTAGCTACAATAGAAGGAATAATTTCATTTTAATATGGTTCCAAAATACATAAAAGAGAATGCAAATGAGGTAGTAGGTAATTTGGAATACAATGCCGAAAGACCGCATTTAATTATTCCGGAATATGGTCGTCATTTGCAAAAACTGATCGATCAAGCCAAAGTAATTGCTGACCGCGAGGAACGCAACAAGGCAGCGAAATACATCATTCAAGTTATGGGGAGTTTGAATCCGCATTTGCGTGATGTGCCCGATTTTCAGCACAAGCTTTGGGATCAACTTTTTATCATGTCGGATTTTATGATGGACGTAGATTCACCCTATCCAATTCCGACTCGTGATGTGATTAATTTAAAGCCAGAACGATTGGCTTATCCTCAAAAAAATCCGAAATACCGTTTTTATGGCAACAATATCAAATACATGATAGAGGTAGCTAACAAATGGGAGGAGGGAGAAATGAAAAGTGCTTTGGTGAAGGTGATTGCCAATCACATGAAAAAATCCTATTTGAGCTGGAATAAAGACACGGTAACGGATGTGGTTATTTTTGAACATTTATTTGAGCTTTCAGAAGGAACTATTAATTTATTGGGAAGTGAGGAAGAGTTATCCAATACCACCGATTTAATTCGAACGAATAAAAAAGTATCGAATAAAGCCGGGGCTCCAATGCAAAAAAACATGAAACAAGGTTTTAAAAAACAATCAGGTAAAAAACCATTTATTAAAAACAACAATAATTCAAAATAAAAAAAGGCGCTAAGGCGTTAAGGTTCTAAGATTATTAAAGAGCCTTTACACTCAGAACCAAAGAACCTAAATCAACTCTATGGGAACATTTAAAATTGAAGGAGGCATTAGATTAAAAGGGGATGTAACCCCTCAAGGTGCTAAAAACGAAGCGTTACAAATTTTATGTGCGGTGCTGTTAACACCAGAAAAAGTTACTATTAATAATATTCCAGATATTATTGATGTGAATAAATTGATTACGCTTTTAGGTAATCTTGGAGTTAAAATTCAAAAAAATGGTCCGGGGTCAATTACATTCCAAGCCGATGAGGTGAATGTGGGTTACCTAGAAACCGAAGCCTTTAAAAAAGAAGGTGGATCTCTTAGAGGTTCTATTATGATTGTTGGTCCGTTATTGTCTCGTTATGGAAAAGGATACATTCCGAAACCAGGTGGAGATAAAATCGGAAGAAGAAGATTGGACACCCACTTTGAAGGATTTATCAATTTAGGTGCAAAATTTAGATATGAAAAAGAAGACCACTTTTATGGAGTAGAAACTTCTACAAGATTAAAAGGGACGTATATGTTGCTTGATGAAGCATCGGTTACCGGTACTGCCAATATTGTTATGGCAGCGGTATTAGCTGAAGGAGTAACTACTATTTATAATGCAGCTTGTGAGCCGTATTTGCAACAATTATGCAAAATGCTGAACTCCATGGGTGCAAAAATTAATGGAGTAGGATCGAATTTATTAACCATTGAAGGAGTAGAAAGTCTTGGGGGTTGCGAGCACAGAATTCTTCCCGATATGATCGAAATTGGTTCATGGATTGGTCTTGCTGCGATGACACGAAGTGAAATCACTATTAAGGATGTAAGCTGGGATAATTTGGGTGTAATCCCGAATGTATTTAGAAAACTTGGAATTACCTTAGAGCGAAGAGGAGATGATATTTACATTCCTTCTCATGAAAATGGCTACGAAGTTAAAACTGATATTGATGGATCTATTTTAACCATTGCCGATGCACCATGGCCAGGATTCACACCCGATTTATTGAGTATTGTATTGGTGGTAGCAACACAAGCCAATGGCGATGTATTGATTCACCAAAAAATGTTTGAAAGCCGTTTATTCTTTGTGGATAAATTGATTGATATGGGTGCTAAAATTATGTTGTGCGATCCGCATAGAGCTGTAGTGATGGGACATAATTTTAAATCACAGTTAAAAGCAACTATTATGAGTTCTCCAGATATTAGAGCGGGAATTTCCTTATTAATTGCAGCGCTTTCTGCGAAAGGAACTTCTACAATTCAAAATATCGAACAAATAGATAGAGGTTACGAACGTATTGATGAGCGTCTTCGAGCGCTTGGTGCTAATATCGTGAGGGTATAATTTATACTAAATAATATAGAAATAGAGGTGCATCAAGTACCTCTTTTTCATTTATAAAAACATGGAAACCTACATCCTTTTATTGCTGTGTTTGGCTGCCTTTTGTGCCGGATTTGTCGATGCTATTGTAGGCGGCGGCGGATTGATTCAAACTCCAGTTGTGATGGTATTGATGCCTAATTTGGCTGTTTCTTCTGTAATTGGATCGTTAAAAATTCCTGCTTTTAGTGGCACTTCGTTTGCTGCCAATCAATATCTAAAGAAAGTAGAGCTGAATTGGAAATTACTTTCCGTTATGGCGGTTGTAGCTTTCGGTGCAGCTTTTTTAGGTTCCAATTTATTGACTTTGGTCAGTAATGATTTTATGAAACCGTTGTTGCTGGTAGTTTTAATATTGATAGCCATTTATACGTTTGCCAAAAAAGATTTTGGCGCTAGCCAAGAGAAAAATTTAAGCGCAAATAAACAACTGCTTCTTGGAATTGTAATGAGTATTTGCATTGGTTTTTACGATGGATTTATCGGTCCTGGGACAGGGAGTTTTTTAGTGCTTGGTTTTGTGGCTATTTTAGGTTTCGATTTTTTGAATGCTTCCGCAAATGCTAAAATGGTGAATCTTGCAACCAATTTTGGGTCGATTTGCTTATTTGTATTGAAAGGAAAAATCATATGGGCTATTGCGCTTCCAATGGCGGCATGTAATGCTTTTGGTGGATGGATGGGCGCAAAGTTGGCCATTAAAAAAGGAAACGGTTTTATTCGAATCTTTTTTTTAATTATTGTAGTACTCACTCTTATCCGTTTTGGATATGATGTGTTTAAGGAATTACTCTAAAGCATTCAAGATTTTTAAACCAAATAGAATTGCGTCACCTTGGTAGCCGTTTTGGTACGAACGGATGTAATCAAATCTAAAAATTCTAACTTTTCCATAACCTAAATTATCCAAACCAATTGTGAATTCTTGATACGGATAACGGTTTGGAATGGCAAGATTATGAACCCCTAAAACCAATTGCGATTGCAACTTATTCAATAACGGAATTTTATTCATAATGAATCCTTGGTCGTTGTGTTCTAAATGGGTTTCAAAATATTTAGTATTGGTACTTGCTGAATAATATGGTAGATTGTTGAATTGATTGGTATAGTCATTTCCACCGCCTATATGGGTTTGGTTTCCGTTAAAATGTTTATAATCTACAAATGAAATTTCATTGGCATTAAAAAACTTTCCTGCTTTATAATTCATTTGCATAACGCCTTTATTTCCTATAACCCAATCATAATTTACCCTAGTGGAAATTAAATCATA
>NZ_JBJTND010000018.1:0-2544 GCF_046073885.1 Flavobacterium sp. | reverse complement strand
CGACGGGTTATTATACTATCAACCATATTTCAAATGAAATGATTGATAACGCACATCAAACCAGTGCAAAATATCCCGAAGGAAAGAGTGAGTTTGAGGCATGTGGATTTACAGAAGAATACAGTAATAATTTTTATGCTCCATTTGTGAAAGAGAGCACTATAAAATACGGAATGAAATTGATTGAAATTATTCCTATCAAACAAAACAATACTTTTTTTGTAATTGGAGAAGTTCAAATGATTTTCGTTCCGCAAGAAATAATAACTAGCGATGGTTTTTTAGAAATCGAAAAAGCGAATTCAATTTGTAGCTTAGGAATAGATGGATATTATAAGGCGGAGAAAATTATTAGACTCCCTTATGCCAAGGTGAAGTAGCACCTGCGGAGTACTTCACCTTGTAAAATTATTTTTTCTTTTTGTAAGTAGCGGTTTTTTTATCACCAATCATCTTAATTAACTTTTGTTCAACACCCAATTTTAAATCACGACTAGCAGTTGCAGAAGAAATAGTAGAATGATATTTCAAATAATCTTTACGAGTAAAAGCATCTTCATTCGTTTCTAAAAATAGTTCGAGCCTTTCAGATTCATTCAGTTTACGGGCAGTATTATTAAGCAATAATGATAAAGACTCATCAATTATTTTTAGCATGAATACAATAAACTTTGTTGATGACCCTTCTTTATCAGAGGCGGATAGTGCACGATAGTATTCTTTTTGATTTTTTGCAATTAGTGTCTCAAAAGGTAAGAACTCAAATAACGGATACTCGTTCATTAAAATTAATGTTTGCCACAACCGCCCCATTCGTCCATTTCCATCTAGAAAAGGATGTATGAATTCCATTTCATAATGAAACACACAACTTTTAATTAAGACCAAATCAGCATCAGATTTTAAGTAATCAAACAAATCCGCCATTAAAAATTTCACATTGTGGTGCGGGGGCGCAAGATGTTTAATTAATGAACCGGTAACGATACCTACCCCTTTGCTTCTGAAGGCGCCTGGTTTTAGAATTAATCCCGACATTAATAATTTATGCGCCTTTAAAAAATCTTTTTCAGAATAAAAACGAAACTGTTTTAATTCTTTGTATACAGATAATGCATTTAAAACTTCTTTAATGTCTTTTTCTGGGCCAACTACACGCTTGTTTTCAATGAGCGCTGTAATCTGTTTTTCTGTAAGTGTATTACCTTCAATTCCAAGAGTAGAGTGAATGGTTTTAATTTTATTTTGCTTACGAAGTTTCGGATTCTGTCGAACCAAATGCTTAGCATTCGCTTCCCCTATTTTTTGAGAAATTGCTGATACAAGCCATAAAATTTCAGAAGTGATTGTATAGGGCGGCTTCATTTTGATAGTATCATTTGATACTATCAAAGATAAACAAAAACATGAAAACTATCTAGAAAGCAAACTGGAAACCTCTTCTTTTAAAATCGGCAAGTCTCGAATTATAATAGCCCAAACAATATCGTCTGAAACACTATCATAACCATGTGATATTCTATTTCTCGTATCAACAATTTTTCTTGCACTTGTTATAGCTATATCTGGATTTACTGTAAGTATTCGGTTGGTTGCTTCTCCAATAATTTCAATATTTCTTTCTATTGCTCTACGTGTTTTTAAATCATCGCGAAAAACTTGAAATATTTTTTGTTCTGGTAAAAATGTGTTGATCTCCTCTATTGCTTGAAGAATGTCTGAAAGCCAAACTTTAATTTCCTTTTCCATAAACTAAAACCTTGGTATTGTTAATCACTTCCAATAAAAACTTGTTCTTTAAAGACTTTGATTCTAATAAATCAATATCTCTTTTTAACAACTCGGCTAATTCAAACTTTAAGGCGAAATAATCATCCGCATATAGTAACGGGTCTTTATCTTCTATATCCACAATAAAATCTACATCACTTGTTGGCGTTAGTTGATTTCTTGTGATTGAACCAAATGCAAACAACGAGGCTACATGATGCTGTTCACATAGCAATTTTATTTTGTCAATATTGTATAAAATCAAGTCCATTATTGCAAATATACTGATTCAATTAAGGCGATAAAATACCAAATAACCAACATAGAATAAAATCAATTCTCTATATCTTCTAAAATACTCGCAGCAATTCGTAATGGAGCACCGCTACCACCACCAATTTTCATTGGTAAAGCCATAATCTCAAATCCTTTTAATGGCAACTGATCAAGGTGTGCTACATTTTCAAATCCCGGAATGTTAGCCCCTAATAAAATTTGGTGCGTTTTAAAATCTTTCGACTGACCATAGTCCATGCTCGGAGTATCTAACCCTACCGCCTTTGCTTTTTTTGTTTGTACTAACCATGTTGCAGCCTCTGGACTAATTCCTGGAAAATGTAATAGCGGAATAGCGGCCTCTCCTTTTAATGGAGAACCAAAATACTTTTCACGATTTGGATAAAATTGTCCGTAGCCAGTGCGGAATAAAATAATGGTTCCTGTTTTAATTTCTCCA
Organism: Flavobacterium sp.; assembly: GCF_046073885.1. Classification (GTDB taxonomy): domain Bacteria; phylum Bacteroidota; class Bacteroidia; order Flavobacteriales; family Flavobacteriaceae; genus Flavobacterium. The sequence continues at coordinate 38 of NZ_JBJTND010000018.1, read as the reverse complement.
TTTGCCTTTTCCCAATCTTGTAAGTCGGCAACGGTTAT